>CASEBB010000005.1 GCA_949286015.1 uncultured Succinivibrionaceae bacterium
GTTCATGTGTCTATCAGGGATCGTGACCATTTTGTTCAACAGATGAACCAAATTAGGTCACACCTTTTTAGTGCATCCCGTGATTAAGATAAAGAACCTACCAACCTTTATTTGCGTATCTTATTGTTACGCACACAGCCTCTGCACAGTCGCTACTGCGGAGCCCCATCTTAGGTAGAACCCTACCAGAGGCAGGGCTATGCCTCAGGCTAATCGTAGGCAATCTCAAAAGCGCCTGACGGCGCTTTATCTCAAGAAGAGAGCCGAGCTTCGTAGGTATGCTCTTAGACCTCTTAAGGTTAAGGCTGGCGCCAAACCACCACAGCAGTCCCTACAAGAGACGCTCTCTGACTGGCTACCAGCCTTACCTTAATGGCTCAGGACTTAAAGCCTGACCAACGTTAGCCCTTTAGCGGAGCTGAACGGATCCTGGCAAGATGTGGCTTATACGCCAGCCATTTGGCAAAACATGCGTTGAAGCAAGATTCCACCACGGATCTTGAGGCCACAGAAGCAGACAGCATTACAGCCTGCGTGTTGCCAGGATCCGTTCAGCTCCCCTTTAGCCCCTTTTAGGCTTCGTCCTTAAGCGAGGCCACAGCCGCCTTCTCTGCCGCTAAGCCGTCCTTGTAGCGCTCGATAAAGGTGTTATAGCCTGCAACGTTGGCTGGAATTGGGCTTAACGTCGAGCCCTCGGCACCGGCAAAGACCTTGTTGTTTAAGAACTCAGGTAAGGTCTCACCCTCGGCCTTGTCAGTCATGTAGGTAGCTAACACCGCCTCACCCCATGGGCCGCCTTCACCTGCGGTAGCCATCACCGAAACTGGCACATCAATGGCGTCAGCCATAAACTGCTGACCGACCACCTTGGTCTTGAATAAACCACCGTGGCCTAAGAGGCGATCGATCTTGACGTGCTCATCCTTAACGAGGATGTCCATACCGATCTTGATGGCACCTAAAGAAGAGTAGAGGTGGGTGCGCATGAAGTTGGCTAAAGTGAACTTAGCATGTGGGGTGCGCATAAACAGAGGACGGCCCTCTTCTAAGCCGGTAATGAACTCACCGGAGAAGTAACCGTAGCTCATTAAGCCACCGCAATCTGGGTCACCGTTTTCTAAGGCGTTGTTGTAAAGCAGTGCAAAGAGCTCATTGGTATCGAGCTTAGCACCGGCCTTTTGCGCAAACTCCGCAAATAACTCCACCCACGCATTGAGGTCAGAGGTGCAGTTGTTAGCGTGCACCATGGCCACTGGCAGGCCATCTGGCGTGGTTACCATGTCAATCTCACGGTGTAACTTCGCTAAGGCCTTTTCAAGCACGATCATGGCAAAGATCGAGGTACCAGCAGAGACGTTACCAGTACGCACCGCCACAGCGTTCGTAGCCACCATACCAGTACCAGCGTCACCCTCTGGTGGGCACAGTGGAATGCCTGCTTGCAGCTTGCCGCTTGGGTCTAATAACTTGGCACCCTCTGCCGTTAAGGTACCAGCGTTTTGGCCTGCGACTAAGACCTCTGGCAGCAGATCACGGATCTGCCATGGGAACTTCTCGTCCGCGATTAAGGCCGAGAACTTATCCAGTAAGGCCTGATCGTAGTCAAGCTTAGTGGAGTCGATTGGGAACATACCGGCAGCATCACCGATACCTAAGACGCGCTTACCGGTGAGCTTGGTGTGGATGTAACCGGCGAGCGTGGTAAAGAAATCTAAGTCCTTGACGTGTGGCTCGTGGTTAATGATGCAGTGGTAGAGGTGGGCGATTGACCAGCGCTCAGGGATGTTGAACTGTAAGTAATCGGTAAGCTTAGCCGAGGCCTCGTGGGTGTTGGAGTTACGCCACGTTCTGAAAGGAACCAGTAAGTCACCGGCCTTATTAAAGGCTAAGTAGCCGTGCATCATGGCCGAGAAACCGATGGCCTTTAAGGTCGTGATTTCCTGACCATAGCGCTTTTTCACATCCTCTTGTAAGGAGGCGTAGCAAGAGTGCAGACCAGACCAGATATCATCTAAGGAGTAGGTCCAAATACCGTTCTCTAAGCGGTTCTCCCACTCATGTGAGCCGGTAGCGACCACAGCGCACTTCTCGTCAACTAAGACGGCCTTAATACGGGTCGAGCCAAACTCGATGCCCAATGCACATTTAGCTAAATCTAAAGCCATACAGCACCCACCAAAATGACCATAAACTGTGATGTGGCAGCACACCACTTACATTAGTAACCCATGAGGTTTTGGCCGCCAGCAGCATCTTGGGCAACCATGATGTTGGTTGCTAACTGTGACCATGCCAGCACATCGACTTACACCAAAAGCCTGCATTTAGCTCAAGCTCTTGGCATAGCGTCTTAGGTCTTTGCCACAAAACCTGCTCCCCTGAAGCTTCAGCTGCAAGAGCAGCTGCAGCTGCAGCAGCTTAAAAGCAAGCTTGTGGTAACAAAAGCACGTGAAAACAACAGCACGTTCAAGCTGTTGTGCGCTGCCCTCTTTTCTCCGCTTGGCACGGCAAAAGGCAGGGCACAACAGTCTGTAGGACTGAATTTGTAGGACTGATTACACGTAAGAAGCAATCTCTCCTCTAAAGCGGCATCAAAGGCACCAAAGGCAACTGTGCGGTTACGTGTGTCCGCGCGGTGTCAGAACACAAATAGGCACGGGGAAAGTCCCCGCACCTAGGTTGCCTGATTTAGGCTTTTGGCAAATGCGATTGCATCTTGTAAGTCGCAGCAGAACTACAAAGCCTCAGCAAGACAGAGTCTTTCAAGGTCACGCGCTCGCAGCGCACAGAGAGCTTGCGCGTGACCTTAATGAGCCTTACTTGCTTTGCGCCTCCTTGCGGGCAGCTTCCTTGTTCTTCTTGTTCATCTTCTCCGCGCTTAAGCTCATCAGACGGCTCTTATGTGCGTTCACAACAGCCTGCATCACGATGAATAAGCACAGTAAGACGCCGACCACAATCTTAGTCCACCACGCCGAGAGCGTACCTTGGAAGTTGATGATCGTTAAGATGGTGCCTTGAATCATCACACCGATGACGGTGCCAGGGATGAAGCCCACACCACCCATCAGCTGGGTACCACCAATAACCGACGAGGCAATAGCGTCCATCTCCATGCCCATGCCGTGGAAGGTATTGCCCGAGAGCATCATCCACGAGAACACGATGCCGCCTAAAGAGGCGCAGAAGCCGGAGATGATATAGACCTTTAAGCGAATGGCATCGACCTTTAAGCCCATGAGGCGTGCCGACTGCTCGTTACCACCGACAGCGTAAACGCTACGACCAAAGGAGGTATAACGCAGCACCACGGTCGCAATCACTACCACGATCAGAGCTAAGATGGCACCGATCGAAATGTAGCTGTCGCCAATTGGCACGGATAAGAACGCCAAGTCAGCGTACCAAGTGTTGTCGATAGAAACCGACTCACGGGAGATCATGGCGGTTAAGCCACGGCATAAGAACATCGTACCTAAGGTCACGATGAATGGCTGCAGCTTAAAGAAGGTGATAAAGAAGCCATTGATAGTACCGATCACCGTACCCACGCACAGGCCAATTAACATGCACAGGACTGGGTGAATCGTGGTATCACGCATCAGGTAGGCTAAGGTCATACAGGTCAAAGACAGTACGGCACCTACCGACAGGTCGATACCACCGCCACCGGATAAAATGGCGAAGGTGATACCCACGGTGATGATAATGAGGTGAGCATTATCAATGAGCAGGTTTAAGAACACCTGTAAGCTAAAGAAGCCCTCGAACCATACCGAGCCCAAAGCAAACAGAATGATAAACAGCAGGGTCGTCACATAGAAAGAGAAGCGTGGCGATGCTACCAAATTACTAAAGAACTTGCCCATTATGCGCTCTCCTTCTTATTGGCCGCCGCGTCAAGCTTCTTTAAGCGCCAGTTACGGAACTTATCCTTGAAGGTCTGAGACTGGATGGTAATGATGATTAAAATCACCACAGCCTTAACAGCAGGCAGAATGTCCGAAGGCACACCAATGGCGTACATCGTCGTTGTTAAGGTCTGAATGGTAATAGCGCCGATGATCGTGCCACCAATGTAGTAACGACCACCCACCATCAGCGTACCACCTAAGGTCACCGCCAAGATGGCGTCCATTTCCATATTAAGACCGGCATTATTGGCGTCTGCCGCGCGGATCAGCGAGCTCTCAATTAAGCCCGCAGTACCAGCGCAGAAGCCGGAGAAGATGTACACGGCAAAGAGCACTGCCGTTACCTTCACACCAGCATAACGCGAGGCCGTCTGGTTAATACCGACCGACTGAATCATGAGGCCTAACGAGGTCTTACGATCGAGGAACAGCACTAACACCACCATAAAGAGGGCGATGAGCATGGCTGTTGGCAGCATAAAACCAGGAATAACACCACCAATGTAGCTAAAAGGCTTGTAGTACACAGTGATGATCTGGCCATCGGTTAACAGCTGGGCAATACCACGGCCGGAGGTCATTAAGATCAGGGTAGCCACCATGGCTTGGATCTTAAATTTAGCGACCAGCGTACCGTTCCAGATACCTGATATCACGCCTGCGAGCAAGGCAGCGATAATGGCCACGATAAATGGATGTTGTGGCACACCGCTGATATCACCGCCTAAGAGTAAGCAGCAAGTAGCAGCGGAAATGGCGACCACAGCGCCCACGGAGATATCCACACCGCCGGTAGCAATGACGAAGGTCATACCCAGCGAGAGGATGATTAAGGACGAGGCACGATAGAGAATATCGATAGGACGTCCATAGAGGTTGCCATTTTCCATCATCTGGATGGAGAAGAAGTCATCCACGAAGATGGCATTGAAGATTAAAAGCAGGCCCAGCGCTGCAAGCGGTAACGCCAGCGAGCTCGACGAGAACTTTTTAATTGCTTCCATGGTAATCTCCTGCAATGGCCTGCATGATGTGAGCGGTGGAGATTTCATCGCCGTTTAGCTCGGTGATCTTTTCATGGTCACGGATCACCAAGATACGCGAGCAAGTTCTCACCATTTCGCCCATCTCACCGGAGATAAAGACCACAGCCATGCCCTCTTCTTTGGCAAGGCGTACCGACAGGGCCTCGATTTCACTCTTGGTACCGACGTCAATACCACGGGTTGGCTCATCCAAGATGAGTAGGTTTGGCTTAGTGGCCAGCCAGCGCGCAATGATCACCTTTTGCTGATTACCACCGGAGAGGTTCTTAATCAGCTGCTCGCGATCAGAGACCTTAATGCGCAGGAGGTCGATGTACTTGTCAGCAAGTTCTCTTTGCTTGCTCATTGGCATGTGCTTAAACATGCCGTCCTTAGCCTGCATGGCAAGGATGATGTTCTCACGTACCGAGAGGTCACCGATAATACCGGCGACCTTACGATCCTCAGGGCAGAACGCAATGCGGTTCTTCATCTGATCCATTGGGTTCTTCACCTTGACGGTGACACCCTCGACCTTGATTTCACCTGAGGAGATTGGGGTGATGCCAAAGATGGCATCAGCGATCTCTGTGCGGCCCGAACCTAACAGGCCCGCAAAGCCCACGACCTCACCCTTCTTGATGTACATGTTGAGGTCTTTGACCTTACCTTCCACGACCATGTGGTTGGTTTCGATCTCGTTTTCCTCAAGAGGTACGGACTTATCGACGTTGCTTTCGATCTGATTCTCGTCGACCTTCTTACCCATCATCTTGGAGATGAGGTCGATACGCTCTAAGGTTTTCACCTCGTACTCACCAACGTACTCACCGTCACGTAAGATGGTGATACGGTCGCAGATGGTGTAGATCTGCTCAAGGAAGTGCGAAATGAAGATAATGGCGATGCCCTGAGACTTGAGCTTGCGCATGATGGTAAACAGGCGCTCAGTCTCACGATCGGACAGCGAGGAGGTTGGCTCGTCTAAGATTAAGATCTTGCACTTCGTATCGATGGCACGGGCGATAGCGATCATCTGCTGCACGGCCACAGGATAGAAGTCGAGGACACGGCCGACATCGAGGTCGAGGCCTAATTCCTCTTGCAGGAGCTTCTTGGCGTTAGCGTTCATGGTGGCCCAGTCGATTTGACCGAACTTACCACGTGGCTCACGACCGATGTAAATGTTCTCTGCCACCGTTAAGTTAGCGCAGAGGTTAACCTCTTGGTACACGGTGGAAATACCGATCTGCTGGCTCTTTAAAGGTGATTCTGGCTCAATCTCGTTGCCATCAAATATCACCGTACCGGCAGTTTTGTGATACACGCCGGTGAGCACCTTCACTAAGGTGGACTTACCTGCGCCGTTCTCTCCCATTAAGGAGTGGATCTCACCTCGCTTAATGTTGAGTTTGGCATGCTTTAATGCCTTAACTCCTGGGAAGAACATGTCAATATCCTTCATCTGAAGGATAAAATCTCCATTGTCACCCATGAGTGTCTCCTAACACTTAGATGTGGCCACGGTAAGGTGGCCGTCCACCAAAAGAAAAGCGGCCATAGCCACGCTGCCCCTACCGGCTTACAAGGGGGTAAACCAGCGCGGGCGTGATGGCTATAACCTCAACTCCGTACCTGTACACTCATTGCCTGACAATCTGCGGCCGGAGGGATGAAACGCAGCAACTTAGAAGGCAGCAACTAAGCTAAGTTAAGCTCTGAGCTCAGCTTCTGCAGAACACAGAAAAGAGAGCCATGGCAGCTGCTGCGCTCTTACGCGCCCCAATGGCCAAAGGCCCGTAGCGACGTAAGCTTTGCCGTGTAGTAACTAAAGTCGTTGCCCCTACCCCACTACTGCCCTGCCCGCTGTAGCACTTCACAGCAAAGCCACAGCGCAGCCGCTTGCCTCAGTGACGGCTAAAGCCCCAAAGAAGCCTTAGCAACAGTCTCAAGCGTTTACGCTGAAGTCACGCCCATCTCACGTTTGCGATTGCGCGACATTTTGGCAGTTTTCCCAAGGTTATGCCCGCTATAGCTTAGCACCTGCAAACGCTTACGGCCATAAAGCGACCATATGCCCCTAGCGCAAGGTTAACATGGGCTTAGGCTTAGCAGGAGCCGTGGGAGAGGACGAAAAACAGGGGTGGTAAAAACGAAAAAAGCCCGCTCTACTTTTTGGCGGTAGAAGTGGGCTCCTTTAATTACTTACTTTTCTTTTGGCTGAGGAAGAGCCCCCGATCGGGGGCTTCCTCACAGGAGGGCTATTAAGCCTCCAACCTGAGATTAGTACTTACGAGTTGGGAAGGCCTCAGCGGCGTTGGTGGTGTCGAACACACCTTCCTCAACGTAGACGCTCTTAGGCACGCTCTCACCGGCTAAGATCTTCTTGCAGGTCTCGAAGAAGAGGTCGCCTTGTAATGGGTTGCACTCGATGGTGGCGTTAGCCTTGCCGTCGATCATCGCTTGGAACATGCCCTTCACGGCGTCAGCACCGACGATGACGATGTCCTTGGATGGCTTTAAGCCCGCAGCTTCGATAGCTTGGATAGCACCTAAGGCCATGTCGTCGTTCTGGGAGAAGAGGACGTCGATGTCGTCACGGTAGTTCTTTAAGAAGGACTCCATCACCTCTTGGCCCTTTTGACGGGTGAAGTCACCGGTCTGGGAGGCTAAGATCTTGTACTTGTCCTTGTTAGGGGAGGCAGCTAAAGCCTCGTTAAAGCCCTTAGAACGGCCGACAGCGGCGCTAGCACCCACGGTGCCCTCTAAGATGACGATGTTGATGGTGTCACCGCCATTGCGTGGCTTGATGTTGTTCTTGGTGATGTAGTCATCAATCCATCTGAAAGCCTTACGGCCCTCTTCGACCTGGTCGGTACCGATCTTAGCGACGTAGAGGCTCTCATCGGAGACCTTTAAGTCACGATCCATAACGACGACAGGGATGTTGGCTTGCTTAGCCTGACGGAGCACATTGTCCCAGCCGGTCTCAACGATAGGCACGAAGCCGATGACGTCAACCTTTTGCGAAATGAAGGAGCGGATGGCGCGGATTTGGTTCTCTTGCTTTTGCTGAGCGTCAGAGAACTTGAGCTCAACACCGGCTCTCTCAGCAGCAGCCTTAACGTCATTGGTGTTGGCAGTACGCCACTCGGACTCAGCACCAATTTGCGAGAAGCCGACAACGATCTTATCCTCGGCCTGAGCGTAGGAGGTAGCGGCGATAGCGGCGCCTAAAGCAATGGCGAATAAAGACTTAGAAACTCGCATTAGAACTCCTCAAATAGACTTACCACAGCGCGTAAGTTCGAGCCAAAAGCGAAACCAAGCATAAAGCTCAGGCAAAGTACATAGTCGACCAGAGGTAGGAGGTAGGAAGCGACAACCGCTGGTTAGCACTGCACAAAAAGATGGTTCACAGCACCATCTTAAAACGTAACAACAGAACTTACTAAAACGCTTGCGATGTTTGTAATGTACAGCGAGCGGGGGCAAAAGCAAAATCCTAATCGTTAAAAATGTGATACTAAGCACCAAATTAGTGTTTACGGAGAGCAAAAATCTGATACAGCTCATACTTTTGTGCAGCCTCGAGGTGGTGTGAACTGTAGTAACCTTGCCACAGAAAACTGACAGCTTTTCTTGAGCATTAAAGGCTTATTTATCAGGTTTTCCTACAAAGTTTGGGCAGATTGTGCGGCGGTGGTGCAAAAGTACAGTGGGTTATCCTAGCCTCTGGGGAATGGGGGGCAAAAGTGCAGAAAAATGACTTTTTGGGAGTGCAAAAAAGTGCAAGGTCTTGAGTGATTTTTGCGGTGGTGGGGTAGTCTTTTGCCCTGCATTGACGCCGTTTCCGTAAACGTTTACGGAAACAAAGTGCAGAACACGTGTGGTGAAATTTATAGTGGAAATTGCTCTTGAGGCATGGGGTAAGAGGCTGGGGAGAGAAGCTGATTTTAGCTTTGCTATGAGCGCTGTGCGGTGGCGAGCTTGGGAACAGGCGGGTAAGAGCCGAGGCGGAGAAAGGCAAGGTATAGCACAGCGGTGGTGTGCAAAACGCAAACGGCAGCTTATGCAGGCAAGGACTGCAAATTGTGCAATTTTGTGCACGAAGGGCGTAAATTACAGCTTTTGCAGCAAAATGCAAAGACGGGCTATGAGTTAAAGGAATAAGGAAGAAGAGATGGTGAAGCAGAGGGACTGCGGCTTAAGCCCTGCGGTGGAAGCATTTTAGCCTGCATCAGCATCGCAGCAGCAGCAGCCTGCTACATATCTTAAGGTAGCGGCTCTCTTCAGTGTTTGGTGGATATGGCTGCAACATTACTCCAAGGTTGGTCACTCAACCGCCAGCACAAGGGCACCAATGCTTGCTCGCAGGGGCGTTGCTGCTGCTTTTTGGTATCCCGCAAACTCTGAGGAGAGCTCAAGTTATCCCCCTCTTATGATCTCGCTCCTCTAGATCGAGGTGCAGTCATCTCTAATCACCAAGCGGAGGCAAGGCTCAAGACACGTATCACGTATAATGAGACCGTTACCGGCGTCTTAAGCCCCTTGCCCCAGTCAGCAGCCCCCCACATAAAAGCTGCTATCACCTCAACACAGGAGTGATGTCACATGGATGAGCCACTGTATGTCACCTTAGAGAAACAGCCTGGCCATAAATACGAGCGCCGTCTTACATTAAGCGGCCGCTACTACATTTACGATCGGCCTTACCACTGGGACAAAGAAAAGAAGCGCGTAGTCCTTGATAAGGCCACGTTGCTCGGTGCTGAGGTTCCTGAGGATCCCACCAAGATTGAGCTCATTGGCAAGCGCAAAAAGGAAGCGCTGCAGCAAGGCATCAAAAGCGAGCTGCTCAATCCTGTCTCTAATGCTGCTACCAGCAGCGGCAACACTGCACGTACAGCCCGTCGCACCAAAAAAGCTAACAGCCTCGCTGTTAACTTTGCTGCGGCCACACCTGCTTACTATATTGGCCTCATGTCAGGCACCAGCATCGACGGCTTAGATGGCGTGCTCATCGCTATAGACAGCTACAACCCGCTGCGCTTTCACACGCTGACTACCGCCTCCTTACCATGGGAGCCAGAAATAAAGGACACTCTCCACCAACTGTGCCTAAAAAACAGCACTGTCGATCACACTGAAGAGCTCTATGCCGCCGCTAACGCCGTCGCTCAGCATGAAGCTAAGCTTAGTCTGCAATTGTGTCAGCAAGCGGCCTTAGCCCCATCCTTCATTAAGGCCATTGGTGCCCATGGGCAAACAGTACGTCACTGCCCACAGCAGGGCTTTAGTGTGCAAATCGACAATGGCCCCCTGCTAGCCAACCTCACTGGTATCGATGCGGTGGTTAACTTCCGCGCCGCAGATATCGCCCTCGGTGGCCAAGGCGCACCTCTAACGCAGCTTTTCCATCAGCAAATCTTTGCGCAAGAGGGCCAGAGCTGCTTTGTGCTGAACTTAGGTGGCATCGCAAATGTCACCGCCTTAGGTCGTAACCGCGAGCTGCTTACCGCCTTTGATACGGGCCCTGCTAACACTCTCCTTGATTCCGTCTGCCGTACCTACCTTGACTGTATGTACGACCTCGATGGTGCTTACGCACAGCAAGGTCAGCTTGATACGGCCTTACTGCAGCGTCTGCTCGCTCACCCTTACTTACAGCGTGACTTTCCAAAGTCCACCGGCCGTGAAGACTTTAATGCGGAGCTATTACAGCGAGAGGTGCCTCTTACCACACAGCAGAGCCTTACCTTAGAGCAAGCTTGCACGCTTTTACGTACCCTCACCGAGTACACCGTCATCACGGTGTTAGATGGCATCGCTGCCATTAAGGCCCGCTATCCACAGTCTATCAGCGAGCACAGTGATCTCATCTTATGTGGCGGCGGGGCCGAGAATACTTTTCTCCGCGAGCGTATGGCCACGGTCACAGCAGAGCGTGGCTTAGGACTGCAAGTGCGTACCTGCACTGACTTTGGCGTCAATACGCAGTTTTTGGAGGCACAGGCTTTTGCCTACTTTGCCGCCCTTACTGTACAAGGACAGACCTTTACGGGGCTATGCCACTCTACCGGTGCGCGTGCTGACACCATCTTAGGCTGCATTTGCCCTGCACCACAGGGCCATTATGCCCAGCTGCTCAACAAGTTGCGCTCCTGCTAAGCTGTCCTTTGTTCTCTATTCCCTGCTGCATCAAAGGCAAAAGCCATCGCCATGTGCAGGCCCTTTCTACCAAAAAGCCACAGTAGCACTGGCGCGACACTAATGCACAGAGCGTAGAAACGCTCTGCTGCCTTAGCTGCAGCCGCGTGTTGTGCTCTTTATTGCGACCGCATCTATTTTGAGGTTTGCGCGCTGGCCTCCCAAGCAGGTCAGTATCCCACGATTCTCCTTGTAGTCGTGGCGGCTCATAGCGCTAACCACAACCACTACTGTCTACATCCAGCAATCCACCACCACCACCACCACCACTACCACTACCACTACCACTACCACCACTACTGAGAGTGCCTACCTCTTTGGTAGTGCCCACCAAAGGCCACGCTATAGCACTCCTTTCTCTGTAGCGTTGCTAAGCGCCTATTTAGCTTCGCCTCGCTCTCCTCAGCTCTGCTCAGCTCAGCTCTGCTCTTACTGCGCAGTCCCATGAGCTTAACTTGCTCGCCCTTACTGCAAAAGCAGTCCATAACGGCTAAAATAGCCCCCGCTATTTACACAACTGCTGACACTTCAGCTACTCCAGCCACTCCTGCTACATCCGCTACTCCCGCCACTCTCACCATTCCCGCCGCTGTCAGGCTAACACCGCACATCAGCTTGCTACCGTAAGCCTAAGTTAGCCAAGCTATACTACAGCACCAATTACGCATCACCGGCCATTTCTCTTGGCGCCCTGCGCTGCTTACTGCCCTGATACAGCTGCGCACATGCCTGCATGTGCACTCTGACGTTAGACTTGCGCCCTAAGATGTAGAGACTGGCTATTTTGTTGGACTTACCGCAATGAGCACTATTTTTCTTGTTACGCTCGTGGCTTTAGCCATCGTTATCGCTGGCTTTATTCTGCCCCTGCGTCTCTCGTGGCGTTCAAAAGCCATTATGGTAGTGATTGCCCTCATTGCCTCCAGCAAATGCTTTCTCTACTACCTTGTAGGTGGCAATGCCTACGAGCCAAATATTCCGTATAACCTCGCCATTGCCTTCGATATCACCCGCACCACCATGGTGGCCTTAGCCTGTCTGGTGATCGTGCGCCTTGTGGTCAATCTCCTCTCCAAGATCGCAACCCTCTCTTTTAGCTATACGCTGCTTCCTACCTACTCTCTCTTCCATGCGCAGCTTATGACCTTAGTGGCCGTGCTCATTGGCTGCTATGGCACCTCCTGCGCCTATGACATGCCAGAGATCAAGCCTTATAACCTCACTTTAGAAAAGCTCGATCCGCGCTTAGACGGCATGCGTATCGCTGTCATGTCCGATGTGCATATCAATGGCACTACCGATCCCTACAACATCGCTGCGCTGGTAAAAGAGATTAACGCCTTAGAGCCTGACCTTATCTTCTTACCTGGCGACCTCATGGATGGCACTGTAGAACAGCGTCAGCCTATTACGGATTTACTCTTAGACCTCAAGGCCAAATACGGTGTCTTTGTCACCACCGGTAACCATGAGTACTACTTTGGCTATCAGGCTTGGCGCTCCTACTTTGAAAAAGGTGGCTTTATCAGCCTCGACAATAAGGTGGTCGAGCTCCGCGATCGTAATGGCCTGCCTTTACTCAATTTAGGTGGTGTCACTGACCCCAAAGCCGCTATTGCCAATCTGCCTACACCTGATGTGCAAGGTGTCATTGCTGCTCTTGATCCGGCTGTTCCTGCACTGATCTTAAGTCACCGTCCGCAATATGCTCCAGAGTTTGCAGCCAGTGGTAAGGTCGATGTCGTGATCTCAGGTCACACCCACGGTGGCTTAATGCCGATCTTAGATCGCACCATTGCCACGACTAATGGTGGCTTTGTCTCTGGTCTCTACACCTTAGGCAAGACCCAGCTTATCGTCAATAATGGCGTCATGGTCTGGGCTACCCTACCACTGCGTATCGGCGTCCCAAGTCAGATTGTGCTCCTTACCCTGCACTCTGCCCAAAAGCCAGATCCTGACTTACCACTGCTGACCCGTGCTTACGATCTCAAGCAAGAACAGCTGCACGCGCAATTACTGGCGGCTACCAGAGAGACTAATGCTGTCCTGAAAAACGCCATTGCCGTGCAGCAGCAAGCAGCCACAGAACAAGCCACTACTGCAGCTGCAACTACTGCCACTGCCGCTGAACCCGCTGCACCAGCTACAGCCGCTGCAAGCGATGAGAGCAATACGGTTAATGCCCGTGGCTTAGCCTTAGGCACACTTCCAGAAAAAGAGCGCGCTGCGACTACAGCTGTACAGGATCTGCAGTTAATCCTCCCAATGAAGAACGCCGAAGATGGCTCCATCTCCGAGAGTGTCACCAACGTGGCCCTGTTGCCAAGTAACCTCACAGAGGATCAATTACAGCGTATCAATGCGATCTTACAAGAGGATCCAGCAGCCGAGGCCCAAAAGAGAGCTGCGGCTTTACAGGCCCGCTTAGAGAGCGATCCTTTTAGTGGAGTACGCATGAGCGTGCGTAAAGAGAGCACGACGCTAAACGAGCAGCTGCAACAGCAGCGTGCAGCGCAGCCTGTACAAAGCCAAAATGCAGCCCCTGCGCAGGAGCAAGTACCCCCAGGCGTCTTACACCTCAAGCCAGCCCCAGCTGCTAATACTGCTAATACCGCTAATGCTGCTGCCGCAAGCACAGCTGCCGCTGCTGTAAGCGGCAATGAGGCCAGCGCTGCGGGGCAGGAACAAAGTGCCCATAGCGCTGATGTGGCGGCAGAGGCCGCTGAGGATGCAGAGGTTGCGGCTATGAGTGTGGCTCCAGATACCCCTGTGCTCCGCTTTGAGAGTGACGATACCGATACGACCTTAGAGTTGCAGGCAGAGTACGCTATTTCTCTGGGTAATGCGGAGCAGCAGATCGATGATGAGTCTGTGGATGACATGCTGCAACAGCAGCAACAGCAACCAAACAGCGTCCCTATCTCTCCTGCCCAGTAATGCGGGCCAGCGCTAACTTAGCGTAAGCATGGTGCCTCTCCTCAAGATAGGCTCAGGCCCATGCTACCTTTAATCTCGATGTGGGTGACGTTACTAGCATTTGTGGCCAATCTGCGCTTAAATAGGCCATCTGGCAGTAGCCAGTTTGTCTTTTCTTATGTGCAGAAACCACAATGTCCTACAAACTTCTTTGGTACTCGATTCCGAGTCTCTTTGATACCAGTTCCGGTGCCGCTATCCGCTGTCGCCTCATGCTCAAAAAGCTGCAAGAGCGCGGCATTGAAGTCCATATCATTACCGCTGGTATTGCCGACGATCCCTCTGGCATCACCGCTACTATGAGCAAGATCCAGCAAGCGGTAGCAGAGCAAACCAAGCCCGAGCAAACGCCACCAGACTCAATTCGCTTCGATCTCGATGGCATGAGCTACCTGCTCATTCCTACCCACAGCAGCAATTTCGAAGAAATCAATCAGAAGGAGCAAAGTCAGCTCTATGCTCACTTCTGCAATGAGCTGATGACCTTCCAGCCCGATCTCATCATGGGCTATAGTGGTGATGTCTTCTCTGCGTCCTTACGTCATGAGGCCAAATCACGTGGCATCCCTGTAGTTTATGCCCTGTGTAATGGCAGCCATCTTACTTTTGGCTTCCCTGATTGTGATCTCGTCTTTACCACCTCGCAAGCCACCTGCGATTTCTACAAAGAGAGAACCGGCATCAAGGTCAAAGCAGTAGGCAACTTCATTGATCCTGCCATGGTGCTGGCCACGCCGGAGGAGCGTAAGCCAGAATACGTTACCATGATCAACCCAAGCCCAGCAAAGGGCCTCGCCATCTTCATTAAGCTCATTCTGGCTTACACAGCACGCCATCCTGAAGAGCAGCAAAAGTTCCTGCTGGTCAAAAGCCGTGGCAATTTCGTGAATATTATGCGCTCCTTGCACTTACCTAATGGCACGCCGCTATTACAAAGCCATGGACAAATCGCTGCTGACACCAGCGAGCAGGAGTGGGAACAGCTGATCTTACAGGCGCTGCCTCAGCTGTATTTAGCCGAGCACACTTCTCACATCGCTGCTATCTATGGTCTTACCAAAACGCTGGTAGCGCCATCCGTGTGGCACGAGAGCTGGGGGCGCGTCGCCACCGAAGCCAATATTAACGGCATTCCTGCCTTAGTCTCTAACAGTGGCGGCCTCCCTGAAGCTATCGGCATAGATCAAACTCTAGATCACAAACAGGGGGGGGGGGGTAGCACTATCTGTGCCAACTTCTACAAAAAACGATCCTTTATACCTACCTACGGACGAAGAAATTGCGCCATGGGTAGATGCCTTAGAGCGGCTGCTGCATGAGGATTGGTCTGAGCGGTGTTTAGAAGCGGCGGAGCGCAATCGCCTTGAGCTCAGTGTGGAGCGCTTGTATAAGCTGCTGCTACCGCTCTTGCAAAAGGGGCAGAAGTCCAAACGGCCAATGGGGCCCGTGAGCTTCTACCATAACAAGCCGTACATGCGCGAGCTTGCTGCGAAGTTAACTGCACAAGAAAAGACTCAGCAACAGCAAGCCCCCGCACCGGCACCAGCCTCAGCACAAACACCAACCACCACCTAAACGCTGCTTACAAGTAAGGCTCAGCTGCTACCAGCGGTACACGCTGGATGTGGCTCCTGAGCACCACCCTGAGACTGCGTCAGAGGGATGCTGTTGCGGGGCTCTGCTTGAGCCGCCGCTGAAGAGAAAAGGGATGTCACCTGAGCGGTGATGTCCCTTTTGTGTTTTTGGCGGCTACAGGCTAAGGACTGGCAACGTCACCTGCCCCTACTTCTACCGTAAGCTGCATGGTGCAGGTGCGCATGAGCTTATCTTGAGACGCGGCTCTCCTGCTGACCTCAAGGCCGTCAGCTATAAAGTCAGTTGCTCTTAACCATGGCGGCGCATGCCGTAGGCATTACGCGCTTGGCGATTAGCGTAGTGCTGCTGGCGCTGAGGGTTGTAGGCTTCCTGCGCCCGCTCATTGAGCGATGGCGTATCACCGCTTTGCAGCGTCTTTAAGGTCTCTAATTGCTCCGGTGTCAGCTCCCCTACTGCACTTAAGCCCCCATTAGCCGCTTGCTGTAAGACGGCATTAGGATCGCTGTCATCCATAAAGGCACCATCGCCCATCACATCGCTCATGCCTGGGTTTTTACGGGAGCTGGCCGAGAAGTTAATACCCGCCACGCCCGAGGCCGCGACGCCTGCTGCTAAAGCTTTGGCACTGGTAGTCTGTCCTACCATGCTGTTGTTATTACGCCCACCAGCGGCGCCTAATAACAGCGCCCGTGCTGAATCTTGCGACACCATATCAAGCGCAGAAGCGGCTGCCATTGGATCTGGCTCATCTTCTAAGCCAGCGGTGCGCACCAGTGGTCGCTGTGCACTCTGTGCAGCGCCCGCCCCTACGGCGCCCGCTCCAGCGCGGCCATCTTGCTCCATTTGCGCCAGAGCCATATCGACCGTCATCTTACCGGCGGCCATGGTCTCTAAAGGCACAGGCACATTGACTACACCAGAGGCATTACCCGCTAAGGCAGGCGGTGTCGCCCGCGCTGCACCGGCTGCCCCCGCGCCATAGGCTCCTGCTACCGCGCCATAAGGCGCGTTCTGCGCACGGCGTGGCTGTGGAGCACGGGCCCCAGCCATACCAGCGCCCGCCCCTGCACCTTGGGGAACGAGGTCAGCATAGATTGGCATATCATCCGGAGAAATGCCCGTGGTCTCCATGGCATGGGCGGCGGCATACGCCGCTTTAGAGCCACCTGCACCTCTGCCGACACTGCCCATAGTGGCACCACGTAAAGCTTGGGTCGCTTGCGAGGCAATGTTCTGCGCCATGTTAAGTGGGGTACTTAACATCGACAGTAAGCCATTACCCGTGCTCTGGCGCTTGCGGCCTGCCATAAGGGCATGTGGGTCACCAGCAGCGGCGGCCTTAGCTAAATTCTGCTGAGCTCTATCGTAAGCAGCGACACGGCTATGGCCTTGCGCCATTAATTGGGCTTCGCTATCAGCGTAAGGCGCAATCTCGGAAGAGGAGATAGCTCCCACACGATCGATACCCAGAGGATTCATGGCTGCGACTTGAGCGGCAGTACGAGCGCGCATTTGCTCGCGTAAGGAGCCACCGCCGTTTACACGGGCGGCCCCTGCACTCATTAAGGCTGGGGTATTACGGGCCGCAGCCGCTTGCTGCATCTGTTGCTGCAGTTGGCTCTGCTGCATTTGTCTAGCAGCCATACTCCCCTGCTGCGGTACCCCTGCTAAGGTGACAGCATCATCCTCTTGCTCGAGGGCATCAGCGATACCTGCTTGCAGATCGTGGATATAGTCTGCATTACCCTCGAGGTTGTCATTAACCGCAAGAGCGATATCACGTGAGGCTTGGGCCGCCTCAGCACTGTTGTTAATACCAAAGCTTCCCAGAATCTGTAGCGGATTAGCACTGGTATTGGCGGCGCCTGCGGTAGCAGCTGGATTTACGGCCGGATTGACGTCATCAGTGTCATCTAAGCTGACGGCGGTTGGGGATGGCTTAATCTGCTGTAAGTTTGGCTTCAGGGCAGCGCCAGTGTTGGTAGCGCTAGCAGCGGTAGCAGTATCGGTAGCGGTAGCACCGGTAGCGCCCGCGCTACGGCTCATGGCAGCGACATGGCGCTGACCACGGTTCTTTTCAATGATGCGGTCGGCTAAGCGGTCGATAGCCTCTAAGCTTTGGGCAAACTCCTGATCAGAGCTATTTAAGATCAGGTCGTCATCAGATGAGGCCGCAGAAGCAGAGGCAGAGGCAGTGCTCTCTGCCTCCTCAGAGTCAGAATCCGCTTGATAGCGCTCCTGACGGCGTGAGGAGTGGAAACTACGCTTGAGGGCTTCTTTTTCTTCCTCGTGCTCAGCTAATTCGCGGGTATGCTCCTCAGCCTCGTCCATATCATAAGAGCGAGCTGCGCTAGGTGCAGTGGCAGCATCTCTGGCGCTGTCACGGCTCGCTGCGCGTGCTGCGGTGCGGGCACTATCCTCATCAGCCTCCATGGAGACATCGTCATCGTCGTCTTCAGTTCGCTGCTCAAGATGCGCAAAAGGATCCTCCTTGTGCTGCATCATTGAGGCGATTTCCTCTTGCTCAGCTTGGTCTAAAGCAGAAGCGGGATTACTCTCATCACGGACACGGGAACGACGACGGCGCTTACCTGACCCCCTGCGCTGAGAATCACTGGCAGTCGTAGTAGCAGCGGCGCTGCTAATATCACCATTAGGCGCAGCACTATCCACTTCTGGAGCAGCGTCTATAGCGGTGGCAGCAGTATCATCGCTGTCAGCAAGCTCGTCATCGCTAAAGTCGGCGGCAGAGGCATTAGTAGCCAGCTCGCGCTCTTGGGCGTCCATATCGTAGAGGAGACGCAGCTCGTCCTCGCTTAAGCCGGTCTTAGCGGAAATCTCAGCTAAAGGTACACCGGCAGCGATAAAGGTATGGGCCTTATCAAGGATTTTGATGTCGATACCGTTGGGCCGATCCTTTTGCTGTTTACGGACATAATCCTCATCAAAGATCATGTCGACTACAGTGTGTGCCCCCTGTGCCCCTGCCATCTGATTATGGCCACCATTACCGCTAGAGCGTGCGGCGGCAATGGCAAAGCTTAAGCCCTCATCATCGAGGTCAGAGCCATTGTGGGGTAAAACGAGGTCAGTGCCATCTCCGGTGGTAGTGGCGGTAGAGATAGAGACTGATTCAGAGTCAGCCTTAGCTGCGGCAGCGGCCGTGATTGAGCCAGTATCAGGACGCTGCGCACTATCACCCTTAGCGCCTAATTGCTGCTGGTAGTTGGCCGTAAGCGATCGTAAGGCATCAAAGCGTAAATCATCGCTCGCGGCATCGGCCTCGACGGAGCTGACCTGCACGTCAGCTACTACCATTGGTGTAGAGTCATCCGGACGCGCTTGCTGCTCCAGCTGCTCTGCTACTAATTGGGACTCTTCTTGGGCTTGCGCACTTACAGATGGGGCGTCTGGCATATTGACCACTGCTGCAGCTGGGGTCACGGTCAGCAGGCTATTATTGGTAGAGACAATGGTGCTACCGTCGGCAGAGACCGTAGTGGTATTGATAAAGGACGCAGCCGGAGTAACAAGCAGCGGCTCGTTATCATCTGCGGCGATCTGTGGCTGTAAGGGCAGAGTCACGCTGCTAGCAGGAGCTACAGGTACATTAGGAGCAGCAGTGGTCGCTGCACTAGCAGCGGTAGCAGCAGGCGTCGCGCTCGGCGTCGCGTCAGCCTCCACAGAGGTATCAGCACTTACGGTACTGACAGGGCTCTCATTCTCACTAACCTTAGTATGGGCAGTGCTAGCGGCACGCTTCACCTGCTGCGCAGCAGCATAGGCGTGCGCCTTTGCCAGCGAGTGGGCCGAGACAGACTGCGGACGGATCTCGACCTCGATCGCTTGCTCATCGTCATCATCAGCAGACAGACTAATACTGGCAGTGGTGACAGTATCACCTGCGGCAGTATCAGTAGCAGCAGACGCGGCCTTGTCTGCACGGTCAGAGCTGTCAGCTACAGTGCTGTCAAAAGAGGCTGGGGCTTGGGCGCTAACGCTGGCCACAGCATTAGCGCCATCCTCTTTTGGGGAGCTGACTCCGTAATTTCCCATACCCAGAGGATTACGCGGATCGCGTCCAGCCGCGTGTGCCCCCCTACCAGCTCCTTGTGCCAGCTCTTCTGGTGAGCTATCGCTATAGTCAGGTACGGTACCGTAACCAGCGGCATTACCCTGTGCTTGCAGCGCAGCGTAAGCGGCGGCGCCATTTAAAGGATGGCCTAAAGACTGCGCAAAAGCGCCATTATTGCCCGAGTTGTTATTAGCAGCTTGGGCAAAGGCTAAATCAGCTTGATAGTCAGGATCATTGGCCGAGGCCGCTAAAGCCGCATTCACCTCACGCTGCTGAGAAGCAGCCCCCAAAGCGCCCTCAGGGTAGGCCACATTCTGCGCACTAAGATCATTGATCACAGTGCCATTAGCGACGGCAGGCACGGCTTGCATGGCGGCATTGACCATACCGCTCTCCCCTGAAACAGCGCTCGGATCAGCAGATGGATTCTGCCCTTGGGCGGCGGCAGCGGCTTGGGCTAAAGCTGTAGTTGGCAGCGCCGAGAGCAAAGTCTTTAACTGGGAGATAGACTCCTTGAGGCTTTGCTGGTCAGCCATGATATTTTCGTAGGACTGCTTTTGCGCCTCTTGGGCTTCTGCGATGCTATCGCTGATAGAGGCTAAGGCCTCATCGAGGGTTTGCTCTTGACCCTCGGCGTCGGTAACACGGACATCGGCAGCGGAGACAGGGCCGGAACGGGTAACAGCGTCGCTACCTTCAAAGGAGACAGGGCTGTTATCGTCGTCGCGCTCACGCAGGCGCTCGGTGAGCTCGTCTAAGGTATTCTCGAGGCGGGTGGCGCGCTTAGCGCTGATGATAAAGGAGGCCAAGAGCAACAAGAGGACGACCACGAGGCCGACGATGATGTAAAACATCCGGATATCAAAGCCAGTACCCAAGTCAATGCTCCCCAAGTGCGCTTATGGCGCAGCTTTGATCCGCGCCCCCAACCACACCAAATACACATTAGTGAGGGCCAATACACCAACATTAGCAGCTAAAGCTGCAGCCAACTACTCAAGCAGAGTACCTTTGGGGCGTAACCGCCACAGGTAAAGGCTACCCATCTTGAGGTAAGGTGTGAGTATAGCATGCACAGGGCTAAAGCCCACGGTAACTATGCAGGCAAATGCAAAAGAGGCGAGAAAAAGCTTGCAGGTATGGGGTATGAGAGTAAAGCTGCCGCCAACGTGATGGCGGAGACCAATGTCTATCGTTAAGATAAAGCGCCGCTGGGCAGCGCCAAGGTGCGCACTATCTTAAGGAGCGACTGACTTAATAAATGACGGAATTTAGGGCACGCATGTTGGCCCATCTCAAGATAGGCTCAGGCTCGCTTGCACCTTTTATCTCGAGGTGGGCCGTTGCAACAATGCACCACTACATCCGTCACTTATTAGCTCACTCTTTCCTAAGTGTTGGATGTGCGCATACTCCGCACTTAGCAGTCCCATCTTACAGGGAATTGCCACGCTCTATCCTGTACCCCTCGGGGCTTTGAGGTTACTTACGAATCGATAGAGACGGAGTAGCTTGTGGTGCTTGTGGTAATGGTGCTGAGCAGGTGCAGGTGCAGGTGCAGGTGCAGCGTAGCGTAGTGCCTTTTAGCTCTGGGTTTAGCTGGCAGTTTGCGCTCAGTACTAAGACAGCCCACAGCCAGAACAGAGGAAACGAGGAAAGAAGAAGAAGAAGAAGAAGAAGACAAGGCGGGAAAAAGAGACACGCTTACCACCACCCCGACGCTACGGGGAAGTGGCAGCATGAAGAAGCGTGCCCAGAACAGCGCACGCTTAGAGGGCAAAAGAGCTACTTAGTTCGAGAGGTTAGCAATGTCTTGCCACTCTTCCTCACTTAACAGCTTGTACAGGTCGATCAGAATTAACAGATCGTCACCACGGTTGCACACGCCGCAAATAAACTTGGCGCTCTCTTCCGTGCCCACGTTTGGCGTATCGTCAATGTCCTTAGTGTTGAGGTCAACTACCTCAGCCACCGAGTCCACTAAAATACCCACCGTCTGACGCTCGGACTCAATGATCATGATGCGGGTATTGTCAGTAACCTCCGCAGGTGGCAGACCAAAACGCATGCGCGTATCAATCACCGACACCACGTTACCACGCAGGTTGATAATACCTAACACATAGGCTGGGGCACCTGGCACAGGAGCAATGTCAGAATAACGCAGCACTTCGCGCACCTGCATTACGTTGACGCCATACATTTCCTTATCCAGCTGGAAGGTCACCCAACGTAAGACCTCATCCTTTTTGGAGCCATCTGGATTATAAATGGAGGTAGATGCTTCACTAGCCATGAAAAGATGTCCTCACACCATATCCTCGCCACGGCACACCACCGCTGTGAGGAATCAAAATCAGTGCTTCGCCCTACTGCAAGCTGGAGCTCTGCTCTGGCCTCTCAATAGCCAAAAACATGCCGAGAAAAGGCGTTAATCTCAGGAATTATACCTGAAAAGGGGCCAAAAAAGCAGCACCACAAAAGCGCCTTCAGCCTCTGCTCACAAGAGTGCAAGCCATTAATCCCACCCTGCTTAGGGTGGGCCAGAGCGCAGCGCCCTTAGGCCTTTACCGCCCCATTAAGCTGAGCCTTTTCCCGCTCCTTTTCCTTTTGCTTCTCTTGCTGCTCAAAGTCGCGGTTCAAGTCCTCGATGTCCGCACCTGCCTCAAACAGGGCAATCAGCGCGTTGACATGTAAAAGAGCGCACTTTTCTGAGGTCACAATACCAGCTAACCATGGACGCGAACCAGGGATCTCACGCCACTTAATCTGCGACTTCTGTAAAGTGCGGTTGCCCTCTAACACGTCACAGCCAATCGACCACTGGCTCTTGCCTAAGGCAATGAGGTAAGGGTACTTGTCTGGGCTGTCACCAATCTCTGGCATCACCCAGCGTAAGGTGTCCACAATGTTGATCTTGGCACCACGGATATCGGTGATGCCCATAAACCACGATGGCTTACCAAAGAGCTGCGTAATCTTGTCGCACTCAAAGATGCCACCTAAATCAATGAGCGGCACCGCAAAGCGCACACCTTGCACAAGGAAAAAGAGAACTTGGAATTGCTCGCCTAAGTCCACATTCTCCCACTTGGCCGCAATCTGATGGAGATTGGCCGCCATGCGCTCTTGCGCCAGTTGCGCCGGAGTCTTGACCTCTTGCTTGGTCTGAACAGTGGTCTGTACCGGCGTCACCACAGGGGCTGGCGCTACTGCAACCTGAGCCTCAACCTTGACCTCAGGTTCCGCAACCTTGGTTTCGACCTTAACCTCTGGCTCAGCTACCTTAGTTTCGACCTTGACCTCAGGTTCAGCGACCTTGGTTTCAACCTTAACCTCAGGTTCTGCGACCTTGGTTTCGACCTTAACCTCAGGTTCAGCGACCTTGGTTTCAACCTTAACCTCTGGCTCTGCAACCTTAGTTTCGACCTTGACCTCAGGTTCAGCTACCTTAATCTCGGTTTCGGTCTCTGTGCTGGTATCAATGGTAGCCAGCAAGCGCTGCAGACTGTCATTAGGCTGCGCATACTCAACCGCAGTAGCACTTTGCTCCTGC
This sequence comes from uncultured Succinivibrionaceae bacterium, assembly GCA_949286015.1. Taxonomy (GTDB): domain Bacteria; phylum Pseudomonadota; class Gammaproteobacteria; order Enterobacterales; family Succinivibrionaceae; genus Anaerobiospirillum. The sequence continues at coordinate 23,356 of CASEBB010000005.1, forward strand.
GTCTGTTCTTGAGGTTGTAACTCTGGTGCTAACTCTTCACCACTGCCACTACCATAGAGGTTCGCGCCGTAGCCATAGCTCTCCGAAGCGGCCTGCTCTTGCTGGTAGTCCTGCGTATTGCGCGCATCATACGTGGCAGGATTTTCAGGATTAATGAGGTGATCGACCACCATCTCTTCTGCCACCATGGCCATCTCATGAGCCAGCATGTCATTAGTCGAGATGTGCTCAAAACCACCGCTTGGGTTAGCAATGGATTGCTCGTCCGTGTCTGCGCTCTTACCCGCAACAGCAGAAACATCAGTATCAGCAGCAGCAGTCACAGCAGCGATAGCGGTATCCGCAGTTGCAGGGCTGTGTTCAGCGGCAATCGCTTGATTGGCACTTTGCAGTACCTGATGATTCGCCTCAGCGCTGTAAGAGCTTTGTGCCGCAGGCGCAGCTTGCATGCTGCCATCTTGCGCTTGGAGCTCACCGTCAAATTCGTTGTCATCTACTTCGGCCAGCATTTGCTGGAAATAGGCGATGAGGGTCTCCTCTTCGCGATCGTGATGACTTGCAGCCATGGGAAAACTCCTCGGAAGCACTGCCTGTAGCTAATACGGCCGAAACAAAATAACTGAGGGAAAGTGGCAGGGGCTAAAAGGGACAGGAATGGTGAAATTTAGTGATATTGAGAGCAGCTAATGATAGATCATCACAGCGCAAATGCAAGCTCTGACCTCAAAGGTAGCATGCTCTTTTTTAGCAGCAGGAGCGGGGTTAGCAGCACTAATGGTGGCTCATAGCGGTGGCAGTGGCTGTGACTGTAGCAGTGACTGTAGCTGCGGCCTGATCCAGCTTGTGGGGTATGCTGAGCTGGTGATGGCACTGGCACTGGCGGTGATGGGGACTGACTGACTTCAGAGCTGGCGGCGTTTAAGGCAAGCTAACCTGCACCAACTTCAGAGCGGCTCAGGCTCTCCTGCACCACACCTCTTCAGGTGTGGCACTGAGCCTTCACGCTTTCTCGCCGCCGTCAGTTATGAGTTTCCTCATATCGCCGCATCAAACTGTTAGCACCTGCAAAGCCTTGCCACTTGCTACAACTAACCTCAACTCACCGACCTTACTACTCACCGCTACCATCATCCGCCAAAATAGCGGCTAATTGTGGCGTGACCTTGTCAGGATTGCGATTGAGCTCGCGCTCCACTAAAAAGCGCAGCAGCTTGTGATACGCCACCGCACCACGCCGTGACGGATCCATTAAAGGCAAAGGCAGACGCTTCGCCGACGACTCTCTAAAGTAAGTGTCAATTGGGATGCAGTCATCCCACACTTGCTCTTTATAGTGCGTTTGCAGGTAGCTTAAGCTCTGCACGGAGGCCTTGGTACGGCGATCGTACATCGTTGGCACAATCAAGTACTCAAAGTGCACACTCTGATTGGCGCGCTGCATCACCGTAAAGGTACGCACCATACCCTCAAGGCCCTTTAAGGCTAAGAACTCAGTTTGGGTTGGTACCACAATCGTGGAACTAGCCACCAGCGCATTTACCATTAAGGCGCCTAACACCGGTGGACAGTCAATGAGCACCACGTCATAGCAGTCTTCAATGAGCTGCAAGGAGCGCGAGAGAATGCGGCCCACACCTTGACGGCCCGATAACTGGCGGTCAATGGTGGCTAAGGTCATGGAAGCGGCAATGAGGTCTAAGCCCTTGTGCACCGTATGGGTAATGCAGTGCAGAATGCCCTCACGAGTGAGGTTCTTCATGGCATAGAGGTCGAACAAATTATTGTGTTCGAGCTTATCGTCCTCATAGCCCAGATAGGAAGTAAGAGAGGCGTGTGGGTCGGTATCGACGACCAAGACGCGCAAGTTTTCTTTTTGTAGCCAGCCCGCTAGGGAAGCCACGGTGGTGGTTTTACCCACACCACCTTTTTGACTGGCAACAGCCCAAACTAACACTGCTTACCCCCGAGTATGACGCAGCAAAAGCGCGCTTTCAAAACTGTTTCACTGCCGCGCCAGCCAACAACTACAGCCCCATGTGTGCTGCTGTGCAAGTGTGGTGGAAGTGGACGTGAAGTGGAAAAAGCCAAAGTGAAGTGAAGTAACGTGAAGTGAAGCGGCATATACCCACAGAGCTTAGCCAGCAGCGCGCGCTGCTAGGCTGAGTAGGCACCTGCCCCAATGTCTAAGAATCTTAGCACAATATCAGGAAAAACACGGGCTGCACAGGCGTTGTGAGGCACTATCTGCGCACAAAGAGCAAGTTGGCGACACTTGTGCTGCACCTGATAGAGTCTGCTGCCATGTCATAACGGTAGCAAAAGCGAGATGTGAGCAGTGCCAGCCAGCACATCTCTAACGCTGGTAGTCCTTAAGCTGAGACGTAGGCAACCTAAAAGCGCCTCACGGCGCCTTATCTCGAGAGTAGCGCCTTAGCAAACACCTACTCTCAGGGTAAAACACCTGATTGTAGGCAGTTACCTCCTTTGAGAGACGCTGCAGTTTGACTTGGTGCTCACCTCTGGCCTTGCGCCACGCGTAACGCCGTCACTACGCTGCGTTTTACCCCGCCCCCAAATAATAAGGCCCTAATGCAGCTTGCGCCACATCGGGGCCCTACTACCTAAAGGTGATCACCTCCGGCGCTCGGCTCTATAGGATCACACCTCATGGTTAACCTGAGGTGCTATCACCTCAGGCTCTGATCGTTTGCAGCTTTGAGCAAGTTATGCTGGCAGGTCACTGCCGCTGCCTTGCTCTGGCCACATACCTTACGCTTAAGCCGAAGGGCCGCCTACGGTGCCCGCACCAAAGTTACGCATGTTGAACGAGGTGTTGTTACCGCCGTTAGCCGGTGGCGCCATGCCAGCACCAATGTCATCCGTAACTGGAGCCGCCTCAAAGCGTAAGCTACCGTCAGTGCTCGTCTCAAAGCTGAAGCCACCTTGACCGGCATTGCGCGTTGGCATGATCTGCTCGGAGTTACCAGGCAGAATCGCAAGGTTCTCATGCTTTACCGCCTCACGAGAAATTGCGATTACCACACGACGGTTCTGCGCACGGCCCGCACGGGTAGCATTGGAGAAGAATGGCGAGTACTGACCATAGGCTTCCGCCGCTAAGCGCTCCGGCTCAATACCATTAGCTTCTAACTCTTGCAGCACGTTAATGGCACGGCGTGACGACAGCTCCCAGTTATTTCCGTAAATAGCGCTTGGCACAAAGGAGTTATCGGTATAGCCACGGACGCGGATGTAGTTATTAACGTCACGTAAGGCCGTAGCAATCGTGGCGATAACTGGACGCGAGCGGGTCAGAATCGATGCCGAGTTGCTGGCAAAGAGCAAGCTCGAGGAAATGTTAATGGTGATCCAGTTTGGATCGTGCTCGACAATGATGTCGCTATTTAAGCCCTGAGCGGTAATGGTCTCCGAAATGGAGCGCATGAGGCTATCAAATGGCTGACCGTTAGGGTTATCACCCTCGTACTCACTGCTCGATGGGCCAACACCACCGGTCTTATCCTGATCAAGCTCACCGCCGACAGTCATACCAGAGCTTTGCGCAGCCTCGGTATCAGGGGTCACTTGGCTCATGGCACCGGAGGTTGGGTTGTCAACCTCAGTAGCGTTTAAGTTACCCTGAGAGGAGGTCTCAGCATCATTATCAGTGGTGCTCTCAGTTTGCTCGCCGGTGTCACCTGGCTGTTGGATGGTAATACCAAAGTCCATGACACCACCGCCACCTTGAGCGTCGTTTTGCACTCTGTTAGTCGAAGTGGCGGCAGAGGCTAAAGAGGCATCGGCCATAAAGTTCGCCACAGGGCCAGGCAATGCAATCACGCCTGGTACTGAGGAGATCATGCCCATCTCGTTAAAGGATGCCATTAAGCCCTTAATCATGGACTGGGCGTCCACAGATTTAGCCATGGCAAAGGAGTAGAGCACCACGAACACGGCGAACATCAGGGTTAAGAAGTCACCATAGGACACTAACCAACGCTCGAGGTTGACATGTTCCTCGGCCTTCTTACGCTTAGCCATTGTTTTACCTTCCTTTGGGGGACTAAAGCATGGTGGCAGCTCCACCGCCTCGGAACTTTTCCTCAGCAGCACGCAGTGCTTGTGCTCTGAGTGCTGTCTTGAGGTGTAAGAGCGAGGCTACTATTCCCCGTGTACGTAGCTGCAACGAAACTGAATGCCTGCTTGTGATGAGCAGAATGTTATTCGCCGTTAAGATTGCCGGTGTAAACGCCGATGCGGCGCTTTAACATCAGGGTGTTCTCGTTGGCAGCGATCGAAACTAAGCCCTCTAAGGTCATGTACTTGTAAAGGGCGATCTCAGCGGCCACAGTACGTAAACGGCCACCTGCTGGAATCAGTAAGCAGTTTGCACCGACCAGACCGTAAATGGTTGCCACGAAGGCCACGGCGATGGATGGGCCTAAGAGGTCAGGACGGTCTAACAGGGACATAGCGTGAATCAGACCTAACACGGCGCCCACGATACCCATGGTTGGGAAGTAACCACCCATAGACTCGTAGTACTTGGAGACAGGCTCTAATCTCTGCTGCTCTAATTCGATAGCATTTTCAAGGAGGGAATAGAGGGAATCCTTATCCACGCCGTCCACGATCATCTGGATACCGGTGCGGGTAAAGTCATCGTTAGCGGAGGCCACCGAGTTTTCAAGGGCTAAGGCACCTTGTTGACGGGCGATGGTAGCCATACCCGTTAAGAGCTCAGCTTGGGATTGGAAGTTTAAGCGAGGTGGGGTAATTAACCAGACGAAGTGCTTTAAGGAGAACAGCACGTCTTTTAAGGAGAACTGCACTAAGCAAGCGCAGAAACCGGCGCCGACCACCACCATGAATGCAGGGAAGTTTAACAGGGCTGTTGGGTGGGTGCCCTCTAAGATCATGGCAGTTAAGATACAGCCTACCGCTAAGAATACACCGAGTAAGTTCATAAAAAACCAAAAACACGACAGCGCTCAGAGTAAAGCACACCGCAAAAGGTGCCCCTACAAAGAAGAAAACCTACGTGTTCCCTTAGTCCAAGTGAATACGACTCAAGCTGCTTGACATCTTTACCGCTGTACAGGACAGGAGCAGACAGCAAAGCGTGAAGCAACTTACAACGAGCACCTGTTAGGACGCGTGTACTCACGGTAGCACACGGTTCTCACGGTGGTGCATGCACTTTGTGCTGGCAGGGGAACTGCCACCACGGTCTGCGCTCTGCTTACTCGGTGCTGCCTAAAGGCGGCGACCATAATTGCAGAAAAATCATTTCTCGAGCCCGTATCCTCGGCAGTACTCCTGATGGCTGCTAAAGGCGCAGCAAAAGCATCGTGGAGCAAGCGCGGCATAGACAGAGTGCGGCATGAATCCTCTAGCACTTTCCTACTGTAAGTGGCGTACTCTACTGCTGTAGAGGTGGCCTACTTTTGTAGGTATCTCCTCATGACTTAGGAGTCAAAGTGTAAGTGGAGGCTATACCCTAGCCATGCCTAGCGGAGCGGTGGGATATGAGCTTAAGTAGCGGGTAAGATGCGCAGAGAGCGTCAAGCTCTCTAAAAGACGCGAGCGCTAGCGCGGGGCTAAGCTACGGTCTTTTGCCTTACCTACCAAAGAAATGAGCAGTACCTGTCTTTGCAGCTAACAGCCAGATTATGATGAATCTGAGCGGCACAGCCACGGCAAACAACAGATGTTTGCTAGACAAGATTTTATGCCCCCCCAAACTGCCAAAAGCATGCCAATGATCAGCCAAAAATATGCCGATATAACGCAAAGCAGCGGCTTGTTTGTGGGATTTTCTAGGTGGGGGCAGGGACGTATGAGGAGAGAGGTGCAGCCACGGCAGCGCTATAACGGCTTTAGGGCAGGATTAGAGCGTGATTGCAGAGATGAAGAGCTGTGCATAACCATTGTCAGGGCGCACACCCTGCCTCAGCAGAACAAAGGTGGGATAACGCTATCTTTTGAGAGGCTTTTGGGGTATTGAGGAGCTGGCGTCTACCCTAATGACACTACAGTGACGCTCTTATATGCTTAGCGGTGACGCATCTTAAGTTAGAGGCGCAGCCTGTGGGGACAGTTCAAAGAAGAGAGCAGCACAGAGCCCCCTACTTTGAGTGATGGCAGACACAAGTGAGCTTCTTAAGGCAAGCACTACAAGGCGCGGTAAACGTCCTATCTCGAGTATAAAACGCCACAATCAGCCCTGCTCCGCGTGCTTGGTTATTACCGCCTAAAAGGCGCTGTCAGCAGCCTATCTTAAGGGTGGGATGGCGGCATGTGGCCTTACTTTGCGGGCGTGGTGACAACCTGAGAGCAAGAGCACAAGCAACACCTCTAGGGTAAAACGCCGCAACCAGCCCCTACTCCGCATGCTTAGTATTACCAACTAAAAGACGCTGTCAGCAGCCTATCTTAAGGGTAGGATGGCGGCCTACGGCCTTTACTCCGAGGGCGTAGCGTCAGTGCCCAGAAAAAACAAAGCCCTATGGCTTGCACCACAGGGCTTCTTAATGTCAGGGACTACAAAGTACGCAGCGCTTAGCGCATCTCCTGCGTAATGCAGTCAGCAAACTTTTCTAAAGGCAGGATCTGGTCAGCAATACCAGCATTAACCACAGCCTGTGGCATGCCATACACCACGCTGGTGTCCTCATTTTGCGCCCACACGACCGAGCCCTTTTGGTGGAGCATGCGGCAGCCCTCACAGCCATCCGAGCCCATGCCCGTGAGAATCATCGCCAGCACACTACCGCCATAAATGTTGGCAATAGAGGCAAAGGTCACGTCCACACATGGGTGATACACCAAACGTGGGTCAGCAGGTAAGATACGCACCTTAGTCTTACCGCCTAAGCGCTCAAAGATCATCTGCCGACCGCCTGGGGCAATGTAGCAGTGACCTGGCTCTAAGAACATGCCATCCTGCGCCTCAACCACCTCGTTTTGCGAGATGTTATTTAAGCGCGCGGCAAAGGTGGTCGTAAACGAAGCAGGCATGTGCTGCACAATCACAATCGGCACCGACAGGCGTGGCAGCTTCGGAATAATGTTTTGCAGCGCAATTGGGCCACCGGTGGAGGAGCCAATCGCCACTAAATCGTGGTGCTTGCCAGACACCTTAAAGTTAGTGGAGACGCCCTTAGCGGCACCAAACTCAAAGTGCATGGCAGCAGCTGGGCGGCCTTGATTGACATTGCTTAAGCTGTCGTAAAGCTTGTCAATGCTCGCGCGCTGGTTAGCAGGTAAAGACGAGGTCGAGCTGGTGGTCGCAGTAGCGCCAAATGGGCGAGACGAGCTTGCAGGGCTTGTAGCGCCTACATGGGTGGTGCTACCCAAGCGGCTTGTGCTACTTGCGGCAGAACTCGTGGAGCCTAAACGGCTCGTGCTGGTGGTACCAAAACGCGAGGTCGTAGTGCTAGCGGTGCTCGCTGGGCGGCTTAAGCTCGAAGTTGGACGAGAGCTTAAGGTACTGCTGGCAGGACGCGACGCCGTTAAAGCGGAATTTGGACGCGCGCTGGCGCCAGCACTGCTAGCGGCCGGACGCGCTGGCATGCGACGAATATGCGAGCGAGCTACGGCCTTAATGGAGCTACGCAGCGCATTTAAGGCGTCCTCTCTCTTGTGGGCGATATCGTCGAAGTTCTTTGGCATGAAATCGACGGCGCCCGCCTCTAAGGCCTTAAAGGTGGAGTTGGCACCCTCAAAGGTCAGCGAGGAGAACATCAAAATTGGTGTTGGGCACTGCGACATGATCTGCTGCACAGCCGTGATGCCGTCCATGACAGGCATTTCCACGTCCATGGTGATCACGTCAGGGTGCAGCGACAGGGTCTTCTCTACGCCCTCTTTACCGTCCTTGGCTTCACCGATGACCTCAAGAGAAGGGTCACCTTTTATGATCTCAGTAAGTCTTTTTCTAAAGAAGGTAGAGTCATCGACGATGAGTACCTTAATAGCCATAAGAACCTCGAAAAATCCAAGCCTTCTGTCTGACGTTCAGCCTTGAACACAAAAGTGAGCGTCAGAGAGTCCCTGACGTAGGCTATTGTTCGGCCCTGTAATTTACCGCGTTTTCTCTCAAAGCACACTGGAGGTACGGGCAACCTTTAGGTAGCGGACACAGCGCAGAGGTGAGACGCGCTTAAGGGTGCTCTGCAAGAAAGCGCAAGTTAGAGCGCAATTTTTGTCAGCAAAGCTTATTCCTAAGCGGAAAAGACGGCAGAGTGACGCTTCGTGGGGAAGCAATTTGATTAGCATAACACAACGCGCTGTGCATAGCACGCTAGCGACGTGCTAGATAGTAACCTTTGCGTAAAAATGCTCTATTTATGGACAAAGCAGAGCCACGGGGCCCTCTTAATACATGCTATCACAGCCAAAGGAGAGGCAGGGTGGGGTTTGTGACAAAACTAATCATCTGGCGGTGCGGGGCAAGGCGGTATGGGCTCTAAAGCAGCACACAGCTACCCAGAAGGGGCATTTACGAGGCATCCCCATCCAAAACTACCGTCTCTCCCCCTCGACGCTACAGGCTCTTTAGCCTCTGAAACTGCTGTGCTTAAGGGTAAGTGCAGCGTGGTCGCTGTGACCGTGTGTTTACATCCAGCCACGCACAGAAGCAGCATGGTCTCACCACACCACCTCAAGATAGCGGCAGCTGCTGCTGTTGCCATAAAAGCTCTTTAGCCTCAAAGATGAGGCGCTTCAGGCTCTTAAGGGCACATGCAGCAATGATACTGGGCAGTCGCTCTACAACGCTTCCAGCGCGCTTACAGCCAGCCACACACAGACGCAGCATGCCACCAACTTTCCATCTCGAGATAGCGGCGGCAGCCGCTGAGATAAGCTCTCTTTAGCCTCGGTAAAGGAAAGCTTATGGCTCTTTGGGGCACGTGAGGCGCTCTACAACGCTCCCTGCGCGCTTACAGCCCGCCATGCACAGAAGCAGCATGGTCTCACCACCCTACCTCGAGATAGCAGTGGCATCTGCTACGCTACAGGCTCTGTGGCGCTTAAAAGCCGCTTGCCAGTTAACAACAGTACCGTGCATTACCAATGTCTTAGCGCCGCTCTCTGCCCTCTGCCGTGCTGCTCTTTTGTTCTTTTGCCCGCCCCAAATAAAAAGCCCCGCAAAGTGCGGGGCATTTGACTTTTTGAGACCGGTGAGCTCACCACGCTGTAAGGTCTTTATACAGCAAGCTCACAACAAAGACAGCTCCTCATGAAGAGCCACTGTCTTTAGCTCCAAGGCTATCTCTCGTAGCCTTAGAAACGATTGCCACCCTTACGGGCATAGGCACGAATCAGGTTCTGAATATCCAGAATCAGTGCAATACCACCATCGGAGGTAATAGTCGCACCAGACATGCCAGGAGTATGACGCAGCAGGCTGTCTAATGGCTTAATCACCACTTCCTCTTGGCCTACTAACTCGTCCACCACAAAGCCCACTAAGGTCGATGCAGGTACCTGCACTAACACAATGTAAGCCTTGCCATTCATGTACTCGTCAATCGGCTTGTTCTCAAACCATTGCTTGAGGAAGAACAGCGGCACTGCCTTGTCACGGATGATGATAGTGTTCTGACCATCCACGTTACGCATCGACGCTAAGTCGAGGTAGAAGATCTCCGACACCGAGGTCAGTGGCAACGCAAAAGTACGTCCCGAGATCTGCACCATTAAGGTTGGCAGAATAGCCAGCGTTAATGGCACCTTAATCTCAATCGTCGTGCCCTTGTGCAGCTCAGAAATCACTCGCACCGAGCCATTGAGCTTGGAGATGTTGGTCTTCACCACATCCATGCCCACGCCACGACCGGAGATATCAGTAATCACGGTGTTGGTGGAGAAGCCTGGCGCAAAGATCAGATTGTAGGCTTCCTCATCGCTTAAGCGATTGGCAGCCTCCTCATCCATCACGCCCTTGCGTACCGCCACCTGACGTAACACCTTTGGATCCATACCGGCACCATCGTCAATGATGCGCAGTAAGATGTGATCGCCCTGCTGCTCAGCAGATAAGGTCACCACACCCGTTGGATCCTTGCCTAAGGCAGCACGCTCCTCAGGCATCTCAATACCATGGTCGCAGCAGTTGCGCACCATGTGGATCATTGGATCGGCAAGAGCATCCACCAAGTTCTTATCAAGCTCGGTGTCCTCACCTTCCATGACGAGGTTGATCTTCTTGTTGAGCTTACGCGCAAGGTCACGCACTAAGCGAGGGAAACGACCAAAGACCTTCTTAATAGGCTGCAGTCTGGTCTTCATGACTGAGCCTTGCAGGTCGGCCGTAACCACGTCTAAGTTGGCAATGGCCTTGTTCATCTCCTGATCTTCGCGGTGAGCGGCGATCGAGACTAAGCGGTTACGCACTAACACCAGCTCGCCGACCATACGCATGATGTCGTCGAGCACCTTGCTGTCCACACGTAAAGTGGTTTCCACTTCAGCTGCAGGCAGCGCAGGCTTCGCTGCACCAGCTGCGGCTGGCTTGGCGGCAGCAGGGGCAGCAGCTGGCTTAGCAGCGGCCGCAGGTGCTGGAGCTGGGGTTGGAGCAGGAGCTGGTGCAGCAGCAGGTGCTGCTGGGGCAGCAGGCGCGGCAGCTGCGGCGGCAGCTTGGGCCTTGTTGTATTCTTCTTCGCTGGCTTGCTTCAGCTCAGGGCTCTTGCTACCGGACACGTGACCGGCATCAGAGAGCATCTTGTCAAAGTCAGCGTCGGTATCGTCAGCCTGCTCTGGGTGCAGAGCCTTATCCTGATCAGTACCTGGGGCATGGCCCTTACCGTGGAGTTGATCTAATAAGGCCTCAAACTCCTCCTCGGTAATGTCATCGATGCTGTGATTGTCCCCGCCACTCTCAGCAGGAGCAGCAGCTGGCGCAGCAGGAGCTGCTGGGGCAGCAGGTGCAGGAGCAGGTGCTGGCTCGGGCGCAGGGGCTGGTGCAGGTGCAGGTGCAGGAGCCGGTGCTGGCTCTGGAGCAGGCGCAGCTGGGGCAGGAGCCGCAGCAGGCGCGCCACCACCAACCTTACCGTCAGCAATATCATGCAGACGCTGAATTAACTCTGGAGGTACTGGCTCTAAAGGCTCACGATTCTGGACGGCAGTGAAAAGACGGGTGATCTCATCATAGGCCTGCAGCACGGCATCCATTAAGTCCGAGCTCATAGAGATCTTGCCATTACGCAGCATGTCGAAGACATTCTCTGCAGCATGGCAGACATCTACAAGCTCTGTGAGCTCGAGGAAGCCAGCACCACCTTTAACCGTGTGGAAGCCTCTGAAGATAGCATTCAACAGGTCTTTGTCATCTGGGGTCTTCTCGATCTGAACTAACTGCTCACTCAGTCGTTCAATGATCTCGCCGGCCTCAACTATAAAGTCCTGTAGGATTTCCTCATCCATCTTCTAACTCCTAAAAGCCGAGACTTGCCAGCAAGTCGTCAACTTCGTCCTGTGAAGCGGCAGCAGCGTTAGCCTCAATCTGGCTATCAAGCGCTGGGCCTTGGGCCTCAATAGCTTTCTGCTTGAGTCTCTCCTGATCCTGCACAGGGGTGTATTGACCAAAGAAGCGTAAGAACTCTAAGAGCTTATCTTCCACTTCGGTGATGAGGCCCACCACGCGCTGAATCATCTGACCAGTTAAGTCTTGGAAATCTTGGGCCATCAAGATCTCATTCAACTGGTTAGACAGATCAGAGGCATCCTCGGCCGTCTTCTTTAAAAGATCGTCGATGCGATGGCACAGGAAGACAAACTCGAAGCGGTCAATACGACCGTTCATCAGGTGCTTCCAGATAGGCATCAGGTCATCGATCGAGGACTTAAGAGCTAAAGCAATTGGAGTGCACTTATCGACAGCATCGAGGGTACGAGTAGCTGCCTTATCGGTTACCGTGATGATGTAACGCAAACGTTCCGAGGCGTTAGGGATCTCTTCATCGGTAATTTCACGTAAGCGAGGGTCGTAAGCAAACTTCTGCACAGCGGTGTGCAGGTCACGCGTTAAGTAACCCACTTGCTGGTAGAAGCTTTCCTCGTGCTTTTGGGTAATGGCGAGGAGCTTTTTGTCAGCCTCTTGCTGCATGCCCGCTTCAAGGAGCATAACCAGCTCTTTGGCATCTTCTAAGGTAAGTAATGGCTTATCTTCCTCAGGGGCAGAGGCAGGCGCTTGAGGGGCTGCTGGGGCTGCTTTTGCTGGGGCGGTAGCGGCGCTCTCCATCATGGCAGCCATAGCGGCATCAGCATCAGAGACCTTTGCCTCTGCGCCACCGGCACCGCCCATCATAGCGGCCATGGCGGCATCGGCATCAGAGACCTTTGGCTCTGCACCACCGGCACCACCCATCATGGCAGCCATGGCAGCGTCAGCATCAGAAATCTTTTCCTCTGCTGCGCCAGCACCGCCCATCATGGCGGCCATTGCGGCATCGGCGTCAGAAATCTTGCCCTTGTCCGAGCTGCCACCCATCATCTCTGCCATTGCCGCATCAGCAGCAGATACTGCTGGTGCTGGCTTCTTGCTTTCTTTGGCCGCATCGCCAAACATTGCAGCCATGGCTGCATCGGCATCAGATGCCTTAAAACTCTCGGACATCACCGCACCACCTTTTTGTCAGTCAATTAACCTTGGGCATCGCCGTCGATACGCTCGAAGATCTTGTCGATCTTCTCCTTTAAGGTATCGGCGGTGAAAGGCTTGACGATATAGCCGTTAACACCTGCTTGGGCGGCGATAATGATCTGGTCACGCTTGGCTTCAGCGGTCACCATTAACACCGGCAGCGACTTGAGCTTAGCGTCAGCACGGATTTTACGCAGCAAGTCGATGCCTTGCATGATTGGCATGTTCCAGTCGGTGATCACGAAGTCAAAATCACCATTCTCGAGCATTGGCCAGGCAGTAGAGCCGTCGTCGGCTTCAAAGGTGTTATTGTAGCCAAGATCACGCAATAGATTCTTGATGATACGTCTCATGGTAGAAAAGTCATCGACGATCAAAATCTTGATATTTTTATCCAAGATCCTCTCCTTAACTGCATTGAAACTTGCGGCACTAGAGACCGTAGCAGCACGAGATCACTTGCAAGCGAAGGCTAAAGAAAAAAGGCCAGCCGTAATAGCAGCAGCAAACAAGAGGTCTTTACTTTAGACAAAGTAAAGCCATGGCGTACAAGACGTCATGAGCTCTTATCTGCACTGAAAGGGCAGCTAAAGGCTTCTTTCAGTGGCTTATCTACCATTACCTACCACCACACTTATAAGTGCAAGTACGCCCTAACGGGCCTCCTACACAGACAAGGACGGTAGTCTTCTTGACCACAGGCAAATACGCGCGCTCACACAGCGAGCGTAGCGGCCGTGCAACCTGAGGATATACACAAAGTCTCCATAGCGCGTAAGAAGAATCTTAGCGCCAATATCACCCTCAAGCAAATTAAACACCCTATTGCTAGTGTTCCGTAAGCTCGGGTAGCTTTCCCCATGCGGGATTAGCTGGCATGGTGAAGCTTAGGTGAGCGCAACTCTATGCTCTGTTGCAGTGGTTCTTGCGTGCAAGCATGCAAGGTGTGCTAAAACAGGGTATTTTACACCACAAACACGCCCATTTGGCTGTTAAACCATCACAGGCGATGCAGTTAATCCGGCTTTGGCTTGCGTAAAAACCGCATTTTTGTCTGAGTTTGGGCCGCTAAAAGCAAAGCAAAGAGTATTCCATGGCCTTGTATATGACCCGTTATGAGGCAGGGTTATATGAGAACCAAGGTGGGCTTGAAGCTGATCTTTATGGGCTGCAAGTGGTGTTTATGAGGGCTTGAGAGTAAATGCAGGAATTGTGGGCAGGGGTAGCGCAAGCGGTTACGGGTTAAGGTTTAAGGTCAGCAGGAGGCAGTAGCATCCAGCATAAACGTAGATCTTACTCAGCACTGGGAACAAGACTAGAGAAGCGTATCTCATCTCGTAAAGCCCACTTACGCCGTGATCGATGCGCGCGGATAGCTCCGCTGCTGTGCATCAAGTTCGCACCATGCGCATATACATGCGCTTATACCTGCGCCCGTCCCCAACGCAAGAGAGCAGACAGCAGCCATAGCTTAAGGTGATAACACCGGTAAAACAGGCTCTACCTCTACTGGTAAACCACCTGCTGAGGCCCTGTCTGACGCCAAGCACTGGTCAGACAAGCTGCGGTAAGAACAGCCAGCGTGCGCCGTTATCTAGACACCACGGCCAAAACTACAAGCGCGCTCGGCTCCCCTCTTAGTTTGCGGGATGCCACAAAGTAGCAGCGATCATGCGATAAATCATGGGGGCTCAGGTTATGGCCTTTGGCGTGACCAACCGTAAGTAGTTGTGCCCTATCCACCACACGCAGAGTAACTCCCAGCGCTCAAGCTAAAAGTGAGTGAGCACGGTATAGGGGCGGCGGAGCTGCCAGTGAGACGGCTGGGACAATGGTGGGGATGTTTTGGAGCTGATGCGGGAGTAAAAACAACTCGGCACTTTGGATTGCGAGCCCTCTACCCCACTTCAGAGCAACCTGAGCTTAACTCAGATCTGACCGTCGTAGCTGGCGTTAATCTCTGTGCACCTGCTGCCAGACTAAGCACAGGCGGGAGCCACAAAACACTGAGACCACTGTAAGGAGCCTGTAGTGGTGTTAGAGATTGGGGTGCTGGGAGAAAAGGTAAGGTGTTACCTTAAGTTAAGGAGGCAGGCGTAATCTTAAGGGCGCGCGGCGCCCTGTGGGTGTAGCGTCAAAAGGCGGCAGAAGTGACAGAGTGCAAGGAGATAGCAGGCCAGCCCTTGTAAATAGGCCCCTACCGACGCCTCTCCCTACTCCTCCCCTGCCCTAAGAGGAGCTGACACTGCGGCGCTTAGAGGTAGCAGCGGCCGCCTTTTTGGTTCGTGCGCTCTTGCTTACGGTAACGTCCACAGCTTCGACCTCTGCGGCTGCGGCGCTATCAGCGGCGGCAAACATCTCAGCAGCAAAAGCAGCAGCGGACTCCATTGCCTCACGCTGTTGCTCCTCTTTTTGCTGGGACTTACGGGCTGCCTCCACATCCTCAAGGCGATTTAAGCTTGGTGGCACATACGCCATAGCCGAGGCACTACCCACGCCCTTATTTCTAACCTCTTGCACGGTCACCGAGCCGTCGGCCTTATGGCGATAGGCAGCGGAGTTAGCGTAGCTGGTGTCCTTTTTGGCGCCTTGCTCCTGTAAAGCGGCGAGAGCTTCACCGTGGCGAGTACGCATGCTGATCTCACCGTGCTCATCAAAGAGCAAGCTCGACTCGTCCCCTTTTTTGCGCTTCTTTACAGGCAGCGCTCCCTCGACCATCGCATCTTGCAGCTTACGTGACCGAGGGGCTTTTTCTTCCTGTGGAGCTTGGCGGCGAGCGCGATGCCGATAACGCTTGCTTTTGGGCTCGTCAAATGGGGTTTCCTGCTGAATACCAGCCCACTCCAGCATCTTATCGCGCAGCTGCGACATGGCCGTAGCGATGATCTGGCAAGTACGGGACTCCGAGACGTTAATGATCTGACCGACCTCACGCAGGTTCATTTGCTTGAGGTAGTAGAGGGTAACTACGAGGCGATCACGGTCAGGCAGCGTCGCAATGGCGTGTGCCAGTGCTTTTTTAAACTGCTCGATAAAGATGCCCTCGTAGTAGTGATCCTCAGGGGCGTAGCTGGCGCTTTCGGAGAAAGGCTTATCGGAGATGACCTCTTCAGGGACGCCCAAGTCCTCGATGGCGGTGATTTGGCCGATCGACTGATCTAAGACCATGCGATGGTACTCATCACTGGTGACATCGAGATCTTCGATCATCTCTTTGTCGGTTGGGCGACGGCCAAAGCGCTGTGACAGGCGGAAGTAAGCCTCACGCAATCTACGGTTATTGGTATGGGCAGAGCGAGGCAGCCAGTCAGTGCTTCTGAGGTCGTCTAAGATCGCACCGCGTATGCGAATTGAGGCGTAAGTGGCAAAGGCGGCGCCTTGACTGGTCTTGTAGTTATTGGCAGCGTCAATGAGTCCCACCATTCCGGCTTGGATGAGATCCTCCAAGTTCACGGAATCAGGCATGCGGTTTTTGAGGTGTAGGGCAATGCGTTTGACCAGTGGGGTGTAATTGAGCACGAGTTCATTACGCTTGACCGTTTCGTCGTGATTGTCGGGTTTATCTTGTCCCTGATAGACCCGTGCGCCTCTGCCTTGTGTCAAGGTTCATTCCCTCATGTCAGCAAACAATTACGGTTCCGATAAGGTGCAGCCGCTTACCATGGAGCGTGGCCATACCCAAAGCGCTCATGTTCCTCTCACCAGTTCAGTGGTGAGTGTCGCTAAGGAACATATAAGCGTATGCAGCGGCTAAGACTTTAGCGTGAGGGGGAAAGAAGGCAGAGTGAGTGAGTGAGTGAGTGCAGTGGAGAAAGGGCGCGGTCAGACGCAAAGACCTGCACAGAAATACGGTTTGCTGCTTTTTCCACACACAACTCCCACTCTTGCCGCCCGAGCAAGTGCAGCCAAAAAAGCTGTACAGCATACCGCACTGGACGCTTAGATTAGACTGTGAACGCTTGTTTGGTCACAAGCATCAGCGATGGTCACAAAGAAAGCATGTGACGATTTTCGGATGTCATGATAGCAACCTCTGCATAAAGATGCAAAGCGCATACAGTGGGGATTGGCGCAAGCGCAGGCAAGGCCTCAAGGCAGGTTGTGAAGCTTGGTGGCGTAGGGGCTAACTGCCAGCTGGCAGTTGGCATGTCTTGATTTTTCCTGATAAATAAGCTGTTTCTGCGTTACCCCTCGCAACGAGAGCCACTACACTACAGCTTGCGCTGGGGGTACACTCAGCTTTAATGCTAGCGCCTTACCCTTGAGTGGTAGGCGTAAGTAGAGCCATTTTGAGGTAAAAGCCGTATCTTAGCGGTTTGGGCAAGAGGGCGTTTTCCCATTGTTCCTGCAGAGTTGCTATGAGCTTGCACGCAAGCATACCGCTTCAGGATGCATCGATGGGGTCAAAGTGATTGCCATAGCATGGCGATAACGCCGATAAACATCAGCAAGCGTCACTACCGCGACGTATCTCTAAGGTAGGATGGTTACTGGCAAGTAGCTTTGCTCACACAAGGGGAAAAGCCCTCGTATCTTAGCGGTTTTGGCAAAATCCGCCTCAACATCTCTACGTTGGGCTAACAGATAGGCAGCGGGAAAAGGGTGGGCAGATGACGCTACGAGGTGGTCTTCAGAGTGCTCTTAAGAGAGTTCTTAAGAGTGCGGCGCGGGCCGTATGGTGAAGCGATGCAAGGAAAGGCAAGGCTGGGCAGAACAGACTAAGGCTGGTCAGAGCCAAGAAAGGGAAAAGGCTAGGGAAGGGCAAAGAGACAGGAAAGAGGAAAACAGGCGAAAGGATGGGGAAGGCTGGTAAAAGGCACCACTCTTGGGGCAAAGTAGTTTTGCCCCCACGGGAACAAAACTACTTTACACATTGATGGCAGGTGTAGGCACTACTACCGCTGGCGCCTTACACCTGGAGGTTGGGATTGGGACGGATCCTTGGCAGAACAGCTGCCGCTTTGCTTTGCGCTTGAGCCATGCGACGCTTAATCTCCGCCGCTTGCTCCGAGCCTAAGCTCTCAAGGAAGCTGTTACCAATCGGCTGTGGTGGCTGATCGACCTTAGCCTCACCCAGCTCCGTATCAAAGTTTGGACGCTGCACTAAGTTCTCGACAAAGAACTCAAGATAGCCACCTGGCACATCAGGAATTGGCCAATTGAGCACGCGCTTGGCTAAGCTCTTAAAAGCACGCGCTGCTGGCGCTTGAGGAAACGCATCCACCACACAAGTACGCAGACGAATAGACTTGCGCATGTTGATATCGATAGGAATGCAGGCACACAGCTCTAAAGACACGTCCAAGAACTTGTCCGTTAAGGTCACCAGCTTCTTGAACATGAACTTGCCCTCCTCGAGGGAGTGCACCTGATTGGCGACAATGCGGAACTTGCTCACGCCATAATCAGTAGAGAGCACCTTCATCTGCGCATAGGCATCGGCCACCGACGTCGACTCATTGCAGACGACCATGACCACATCCTGTGCTGCACGGCAAAACGACAGCACCATGTCCGAGATGCCTGCTGCCGTGTCGACAATCAGAAAGTCAATTGGCTCTTCTAAGGTGGAAAAGGCACGGATTAAACCTGCATGCTGGTCAGTGCTTAACTCCGCCATCTCCTTTAAGCCGGACGAGGCTGGCACAATGCGCAAGCCTTGTGGACCATCTTGGATGATCTCCTGAAGCGAGCACTCGCCGCGCAGGACGTGACCTAAGTTTTTGCTCACCTTTAAGCCCAGCATCACGTCGATGTTAGCAAGCCCTAAGTCAGCGTCAAAGAGCATAACGTGCTTGCCCATCTGTGATAGGGACACCGCTAAATTTAAGGAGACAGAGGACTTACCGACACCGCCTTTACCGCCGGTGACCGTAATGACCTTGACCTTTCTCCACTTGTATTGAGATCCCATGGAACCTTTTCCTACGAAATCTGCTACAACAACCATTGCATATCCGTTCTAACCTGCACCTCATCTCGCAAGTTAGAGCAGTACACCTTAAATCTTACGCAGCACTCTCCCAACAATGGCTTTCCTACGCAGATCTAAATCTAAGGTGCACGCCACTTAAGGTCAGACCGTAATTAACGCGGCAAACCGCGTTATCCTCAACATACAGCCTATAGACGCAACTGCTAACAACGCAGCTACGCCCCAAAGCGGCAAGGAACGCTGCACCGTTCCCTCAAGGCAACTGAGAGCAAGCAAAGCTCGACTCCAGCTGCGCACTGCTGTGGCGTGGCTGACCGCCTTACGCAGTTGTTGTGAGCAAACAACCACCTAAAAGCGGCGCACATACCACTCTGCTCTGGATTCTAAGCATCTGAGGCAAGCAACGGGAGAGAGCTTAGAACATACGTCCGCGCCACAAGGCTCATAAGCCACAGGCCCCGACAGATGAGATCAGAGACAGATGCAGGCAAAAAACCTTAACAAGGAATAAGCTTCAGGCTACGCCCTGCGCTTGACAGGACATCCGCTTCAGCTGCATTGCAGGCAGCTTTACGCGTATTTCGCAGCCAAAATTAAAGAAGCATAGCAAGTTATGGCAGGCAAAACTTGCTCATAGAGAAATATTGGCCAAATTACTGTGACCAACAGGATCGGGCCAAACCTATCGTCTGCGCTCCAACCCAGACGACCAAGCAGCACCGAGGCAATACAGAAGACCACGAGCACTCTAAGAGCCATGATCTTGGTCTTAGGCACACAACAAGGGCACCCTATTTCTGGTCACACTCACACCAGAGCACAGGGGCCTATACTGACCTAAGTTCAATCAGTTAAGTTACAGGGGTGGCAATGGGAAGTAGTGGGAGGATACACGCTGACAGCGGGAGCAACGGGAGGCAAGTTGAAGTGAGTAAGCGCTGGGACTACACTCACAAGAGGGGTGAGTACAGAGGTGAACTGGTCTGCACCGACAGCCTGCACCGGCTGGTGCGAACCGTGTACTTGAAGCACAAGCACTAAACACGCTGATGGCACTTCATCAGAGCCACCATAAAACAGAACACCTAACTATTGCCGCATAGGTAAAATTTAGCGTGCGGCGGCAAAAGTTCCCAAGCTTATCCAGAGCAGCTTGCTGCGTAACGTTACGCATGTTACAGACGAAAAAAGGTCACAGCTTGCACCTCTGCTTGCCAGAAGACCGTGATTTTAAGGCAAAGATAAACTTCGCGTTATCCTTGTGCAAAATTATTACCATGTGTCCGCTCTGTGGGGAGCTTACACCCAGTAAGCACCAACAGCTGGCGTGCTGTCACCGAGTCCGTAAATAAGCGCAAAGGATCTACTGCCCAAAACCATCAGTACAGTGCTTAGCGGGATTTTCTTACGCACTACCTTAGTTTTACTGGCAAAATGCACTACAGTTGCTGCAAAAAATTGCTGTGTATGACTAGAGCCTAGCCACGATAGCGACAAATTCATGAGCCTTGGGACAAGGGGCAATCGGTACCTGTCACCTGCCTCATGAAAACGTTACCCTGAGCGGCATTTAGAGCCACTGCCTTTGTAACTCTGTATACCTGCATAACGGCAATTCTACGGCCTTTTTAGTGGCTAGTGATGGCTTTTTTAGCATAGCACATACATCTTCTTCAAAAAATTGACAGTTAGCTCACAAAAAGGGCTTATTTATCAGGTTGTAGCTATGTATTACTAGTGTGTTATTCTGGCCTTGAGGAAGTGGAACTGTGGTAAGTCAGTAGAGCGGAGTGGGGCAGGAAGAGGCGCAAAGTGAAACTTTGGCCTGTATACACTGCCCGCCTTCAGAGGCTGGTGTGCAGCGTGTCGCTTGTGTATAGGTGCTAAGCAAGGGTCACTGGCGGCGCTACCGACAATGCAAGCTGACACAGCGCAGCGGTGCGGAGTGGTTGTGGTGAAAGTGGTGTCACGTGACTGCAGCGAGCGGCTGTGACGACGTTAAGCGCCATTGGTACAGTGCAATTGTGCTGCTATAACGGCTGGAACAAGGCCTAATGTAGGCTCTCCAGAGGAAAAAGCACAAAAGACACGGAAAAAGCACGCATCATCAAGGCTATCTGCTGCGTGGAGGCGGCAAAGGCCGAGCAAGTGCGGCACACACTAAACGCAGCATACTGTTAGGGCGTATCGCGCGATCAGGGCGCTCATGCGCGCATGGTGATAATTGCGCTATTGTTAACGTTTACATCGCTGCTGCGCTGGGCATGGTGCCTTGAGGCGTTCTGCATAGCCACTGCCCCTACCTGAAGATCAGCACAGGCTCACCTGCACCTTTCATCTCGAGGTGTGGGGTATCACACTTAACCTTGCAGCCGTCACCTATTAACTAACAGCCGCGAAATTCCCTATGCGTAAGCGTAGGGATGAAAGCGGCTAACGTGGGAGTTACATCGGCCTTTGTTGGCTCCTAATGTACTTTTC
>CASEBB010000006.1 GCA_949286015.1 uncultured Succinivibrionaceae bacterium
TTGTCGTGTAAAGTTCGCGTTATATGTGCAGCGGACACTCTTGGCCTGCTTATCCCCACTCTTACGAGTGGGGTATGCGCAGGCCCCCATCAGATCAATGGTGATATGGTGCACGCGATCGCACACGCCCTTACAGCCCGAATCGTTATCAATCCACGTCACCGCCACGCCTGCCTTATGTAAGACGTCCAAGACGCCCTCACGGTTCTCGGCCTTTTTCTCCGAGTACTGCGCCCGCGTCAGGTCAGAGAACATGCACGGCAGCGAGTACGCGGTGTAAGTGCCACAGGAAGCGACATCGGCAAAGTTAATCATGCCCTTTTGGTCGGTGTACTGGTTCGTAGGACGGTGATAGCCCAGCGCCGAGTAGTTTTGCATACGCGCTGTTTCACCCACTACCATTACCATCAGCTTTGGCTTGACAGTAGTCGAGGCAAGGCGTGCATCTTGGCCTAAGGCCACATAAGGCGTTGGTGCGGTGAAGTACTTATCTCCCACATAACGCCACATGGCATGGACGTAAGAGCAAGGCAAGATCTCCTTTTGCAGCGTCTGATTGTTACGGCCGATAAAGACGTATTGCTGGAAAAACGGCAGGATCAGCGCCACGCTCAGTGCTAAGGCCCCCACAACCATAACCACGCGCTCGATGATTGAGCGCAGTGGTCGTGGGTAGTAGATCTTTATGCGCCACAGCACAATGGTTGGCAGCACACCGATGACGAGAAAGGAGATAACCGAGCTTACTGATAAGTAGGAGGTGGCTTCGGCGACATTGGTCTGCGCAAAGTTATTGAGCATGTCGCGATCGAAGATGATGCCGTAATTCCATGCACCATACGTGGCCACAGCGCAGCTTAACAAGAGGATGCTGCATGCTACCTTGAGGACGTAAGGCCATGAAAAGAGGATGGTGAAGAAGGCGGTGAGCAGGGCCCAAATCGCCAGCGGCACAGTGATGACAAAGGCGGTAGAGACATCACTGGCGGCGACCACCTGCGCAAAGTGACGCCACAAAGCCACATTGGAGACGGAGGTAAAGAAGAGACAGAGAACGACAATGACCAGCAGGAAGTGCACGCGTCGGCGTAAACGTGGCAGCATGGACAGCACCTAAAAAGCGGGGCCAGCAATAGCAGTAGCAAGCGACACCAGCAGGCAGACAGCCATACAGACACAACTGTCCTGCGCTACGGAGCTATCCTCAGGGCGTGACCTATCCTCTGGCAGGGATTACCAGCTAGGACAAAACGTCACGGCTTTGATTTGCTTTGCTACGCTATGGGCATGGGCGCACGGGCGGCACTGCACAGTCAGCACCAACCTGTATCTTGGGAAAAATGTGGTTGCTCAGAACCACACCTAAAACGCTAAATAGGCATACGTCGACAATATAGCCACGCCAAGTTTATCCAAGAAAAGCTTGGAAACCAAGATAAATATCAGCTTTTTTGCAAGTGAGCCCGCTATCCCCTGCGGTATACCCTTAACCCTACCCAAGATACAGCCCCAGAGCTCCACCTGAGCGCAGCCACCAGTCCCTGCTGCAAGCTGGCTAAGCCTGTGTTTGTGGTGCCGGTCTTACCGCTGTCCCCGCTCCTCTGCCATGCCCAATCCCTTCCCGCTGCTACCAACCCAAAGTACGCCAGAGCCCCATCCATAGCCCTATCCAGAGCCACTTACTCATGGTGCTTTTTTCTCTTGCTCTTGAGAGCGTACTGCTTTGCTAAAATGGCTGCATAGCCTTTTGGCAGTAAAGCCCTTTGGCTGCAAAGCCCTTGCTGGCGTCTACGTTTCTGCACTTATGAGGCACCACGCCATGAGCAATTCGACCCTTTTACCACCAGACGCAGACCACAACGCGCTCGCGCGTATTGCAGCAGCAGCTGTACCTACCGTCCAAGCAACAGATAACGGCTATCTGGAGCTTACCGAAGGCCTCCATGTCGCGGCGTCGCGCCCTTTTTACCAGCACCATGGCATTTATGTGGGTGAGGGCAAAGTAATCGCCTACTTGCGCGAAACTGGTGTCACTGTCTGCACATGGGACGAGTTTGCTGACGGCAGTGAAGTGGTGGCGGTGATCCACTCCGAGGAAGAGTGCTTTAGCCCTGAGGAAGTAGTAAAGCGCGCCTATAGCCGTGTGGGTGAGAGCAACTACAAGATCCTCACTGGCAACTGTGAGCACTTTGCTAACTGGTGTGTCACCGGCCATGAGTACAGCAAGCAGGTGCAATTACTCTCGTTAGGGGCAGCGGCGGTAGTCGGTGGCAAGATCATTACTGACCTGATTAAGAACCGCCCTGCTAATGCTGGCCTCACTGCTGTAGCTGCTACTGCCGCTGTAGCCATTCTCACCAATGACAAGGTGCAAGACACCATTGCCGAGGTAGCTGATCACGTCATTGAGGGACTAAAGCCCGTCTACACC
This sequence comes from uncultured Succinivibrionaceae bacterium, assembly GCA_949286015.1. Taxonomy (GTDB): domain Bacteria; phylum Pseudomonadota; class Gammaproteobacteria; order Enterobacterales; family Succinivibrionaceae; genus Anaerobiospirillum. Next base: position 2,432 of record CASEBB010000006.1, read on the forward strand.
AGCGCTAAAGACAGCCTTAACACCGCTACCGAGGTGATTAAGGATAAGGTGGGCAGTGCTACTGACACCGTTGTTAACACCACCTCGCAGCTGGTACCGAGTGAAGAGGACTTATCGGCCTTATTTACGCAGATGAAGCACAAGACCCAAGAGAGTGCAGAGCAAGCCAAAGACAACCTGTCGCACTTAGCGCAGAATGTGAGTGACACCCTAAGCTCGATCAAGGGCGCATTTAAGTTGTAAGCGCAGCTGCTAACCAGCTGCTGCAGGTCATGCCGTCTTGCTGACGCGGCGGCCTTTAGGCACGCAGAGTCGCCACCCGTGCATCAATCTGCTCTTGCGTTAGCGCTCCAGTGATAGCTTCTTGCTCCTTTGCCCACTTGCCCAGTGCGAGCAATACCTCACGGCTAGGGTATTTGAGCAGCTTGAGGTCAGTGGCATTCACCTGCGTATGCCCGCTAAAGCTGCGAAAGTACACATCCACCGCCGTAGAGTTGAGAAACACCATAAGGCCCCGTGCCAGACGGACGGTAATACGGGCCATTACAGAAGCTACGGGGAATGATCGCTACAATCTGTCCACCCTGCATGGTCTCCCCCACAGCCAACGCCACAAAGGCCGAGTACAGATTCACGGTCTCAATTCCTACCGAGCGTAAAGCCAGCCGCTGTGCTGACTTGCTGTGAATCTTTTTGTAGGGAGGATTGAGGATTACATGGGTATAGCCGCGATCATGCAGGCCATTGGCTGTAGCCAGCTCGATGTAATCACCAGCGATAATGTGTGATGTTACATGGGGATAGGCCGCTAAGTGACGCTGCAAGTGCTCACGGAGCTTATCATCAAGCTCGTAGGCTGTAACCTCGACGGACTCAAAGTCAAAGCCCAAGCCTCCCGCTGCCCAGCGATCAAGCAAAGCACAGGATAAAGAGCCTACACCGGCACCAGCATCGAGCAGACGACAGGTCTGCACAGCACTTGGCGGAAACATGGAAGCCATGAAGCGGGCGACAGTGGCAGGCGTCAGAAACTGCCCGAAGTCAGCTTTGTGCTCTGGTGTAGTTGCATGTGAGAGCTGACGGCGCACGCTATCGGCGATGTCTAATTGCTGGAACATGGGGAGGCCTCTTACTGCGGCGTCACGCCGTTTCAGTGCAGGTGATCACTACCACAGTATTACCCTCTGGCAGTTAATGGCAACAGAGTTTGCCCTCATATCTTAAGGCACAGCCGGTACCACACACCAACCGCTATACACCTACTGGCTCTCCACCTCATAGGTGATTCCCCCTATGGTACAGCTAACGGCTACAGGGCTAAAGGGTAAGGCAGCGCACGCAATCAGGGGCAAAGGGAGGTTTTGCATTCAGCATCACGCCCCATAAGAGGAAACGGCACACACGGAGAAGAATGAGTGCAACACCATCTGCATCCCCCATTCTGAGTGCAATTCATTGCACTCAAAGCAAAGGCGCCAGCGGCACAGTTCTGACTCTCTGCTACCGCTTCCTACGCCTTAGTGCTGCGCACTCTCTGGCTTTAGCAGCTCCTGCTTCCGGCGCTTGCGGCTGGCACAGAGGCTATTGCCACAGACCAGCGCCATTCCTGCTTTTACCTTTTTCTGAAAGCGCACAGGGAAGCCACACTCAGGGCAAGGGCTTAACACCGGCTTTCCTGGCAGCACAAAGTTACAGTGTGGGAAGCTATTGCAGCCATAAAAGGTACGCCCCGAACGCGCACGGCGAGCCTCTAACTGGCCCTTATGGCACAGTGGACACGCAATGGGCTGCTCTTGAGGTGCCATATCCTTATGGATATAGGTGCAATCTGGGTAGTTGGAGCAGCCAATAAAGATACCGTAGCGGCCCTTTTTCACAGCCAGAGGCTGACCACACTGCGGGCAGGTGGTACTTAAAAGCTTGAGCACATCCACAGCGTGGCTACGTGCCACAAAGATGCGCAGCTTACAGCGTGGGAAGCAGGAGCAGCCTAAGAAGTCAGCATGCTCACTATGGCGTAAGACCAGCGTACCCTCACCACAGGCAGGGCACTTATCGCCCTCTTTAAGCTGCATCTGGCTGTAGGCATTCATGTCCTCAGCACTAATCTCGGGAGCAGAGATAGCGGCGTCAGGTGCAGCGCCCGCCCCTTGCTCAGCGGCTGCAGCTTCCTCTTCAGCGGCAAAGGCCTCGGCTAAAGCAGTGGCCGCAGCCTGTGCAGCGCTGCTATCAGCGGTGCTGTGGATAGCAGTAGAGACACTGCTCTCTAGGAGCTCAGCAGCACTCTGCGTAGTGGTGACAGAGGTAGCTGCGCTTTGCGCCTCTCTTTTAGCTCTAATGGCAGTAGCGACCTCATGCTGCTCGTCATCACTCATTGCGATCACAGTAGCGTGCTCAGCGGCAAAGCACAGGGGGAGTTCTGAGACCTCTTCTTGGAGTTGAGCGAGAATCTGCTCTACGGGGGTAAGTGGAACGTTACTACTGACGCTGGCAGCAGCAGTGCTGTCTTTGACTGCTGCGATGTGCACATCGCTCCCCACGGAAGTACCCTTTGTGGCAGAAACAGCTGCAGCAGTGGTGTTGTCTGCATCTTGCGAGGCTGAAGCACCAACATCAGCAGCGGCGACATTAGCTGAGGCAGTAGCAGTCTGGCTATGCGCGGGTGTGGTGCTGCTTTGCAGTGGCTGGGAAACACTATCCGTAGTAGTAGTAGTAGTAGTAGTCAGCTCACTGGTACTACTCTCAGTTCCAGTGCTACCAGTGCTGGAGCTGCTTGCACTTGAGGTGACGCCACTCTCAGTAAGCGCTGTTGCACTGCTCTCCGCTACTGGCTTGCTCTCCATAGCAGTACCAGTAGCAGTGCCCTCTCCCCCAGTGGTATCCAGCTTAGCAGTAGTAGTAGTAGTAGTAGTAATGCTCTGCTGCGCACGGCGCCGACGCGGCTGACGCTTCTTTACGGGCTTTGCCTCCGCTGCTTTGGCAGCGTCTTGCTCTGCCATAGCCTCCAGTGATTGCCATACGATCTCGTGACCATCGGCAGTACGCCATGATGATAGCTGTGACTCAGGATAAGTAGCAGAGACGTGGTCAGCACTTACTGCCGCCGAGGCTGCAGTCGTGGCGTCAGCTGGTGCTGTGGCAGTGCTCTCGCTAGTGGTGGCAGGAGCAGCGACGTCAGCAGCAACCGCTGGAGAAGCTGCAACGGTCTCCATGGTAGTCGACAGCTGTAAGGACGCGGTAGAGAGCTCCGCTGCCTCGGCTGTAGCATCGCTTGCTTCTTCCTGCTGTAAGGCAGCAATAGCCGCTTGTAAGGAGTTACGCTCATGGCCGCTGTTGTTACTTACAGAGTGCAGGGCGTCTGTTGCGTCAGTGGTAGTAGTAGTAGTAGTGTCAGCACTCGTTACGACCTGTGCAGATATGTTCTCACCACCTACCTCTGCTGCACTGCTGGTCTCGCTGCTTACGCTTGAGCTGTTATTGCTGTTCATGGCTGGCACCACTCCCTACACACTCACCAGCACACAATCTCAAGAGCATCATGCCCTCTCTCCTGCGTCACTGGGGGGCTCTAAGATACGCCATAGCACCGCCAAGGTCAAAACAAACTACTTTATGCGCAGAAGGCGAGATAAAGCTCCATAGACGTGATCAACACGGCATAGGCGGCAGGTAAGGACGAGCAGCAAAGGAACTACACCGAGCCTTTACCAGCGCGGTCTTTAGACACTCCTATGGGTTTGGTTGCTGCCCAAAAGCTTCGCGAGCGTTTTCCCTTGTTCCTACAGAGTTGCTATGAGCTTGCAAGCATGCACACCGCATCAGGATGAATCGCTGGGTTCAGAGTTATTGCCACCTCTTGGCAATAACGCCGCTAAACAGCAGCAAGCGTCGCTACCGCGACGTATCTCTAAGGAAGGATGTTTACTGGCAAGTAGATTTGCTAACACATGGGAAAACGCCCTCAAAGCAGCAGCGCCACTGCACTCAAACACACGAGCCCATGTGATGGCGTGTGGCGTAACCAACCTTGGGGTAAGGATTGGTGCTCTATCCATCAAACTCTGAGCAAAGGCAAAACTTCATGGGGCGGGCGCTGCTAACGCTCACTGCTTCGCTCCTCTCAAGATCAACCATGCATCCCCATCACAACTGCCCCTACGCCCTGCCTACGCTTGCTCTGTCCTGCCCTGACGCCCCTTACCACTAACTCCTGTTTTTTGGCCTGTTTGCCCTCTTAGTGAGCAGTAGCATACATGCTAAAATGAGGGATTCAATTCCCTTTGTCTTTTTTGGAGGCTAGCTGTTTACATGGCCACGTATGAGGTTCTGGTTTTCCCTGATGACCGCTTAAGAAAGCACGCTAAGGACGTCACGGTCTTTGATGACGAGTTAAAGCAACTCGCCGCCGACATGTTCGAGACCATGTACCAGCACGAAGGTGTGGGTCTGGCCGCACCACAAATCGGTATCAGCAAGCGCTTAGTGGTCATCGACCCACAAAGACAAGATGAGCAAGGCAATGTCATCCACGACCAATTAGTGCTCGTCAACCCAGAAATTTTCGCCAAGCAAGGTGAGGAGACCGCTCAAGAAGGCTGCCTCTCGGTGCCAAGCTACTACGAGAACGTCACCCGTGCCAGCGAAATTGATGTGCGCTACCAAGATCTCGACGGTCGCGTCATTGAGATGCACGCCGATGGCTTCTTAGCTATCTGCATCCAGCACGAGGTCGACCACTTATTTGGCCACCTCTTCCTTGACCACCTCTCTTCCATGAAGCGCCAGCGTATCGAGAAAAAGATCGCGCAAAAGCAACGTGACGCTAAGCACCAGCAAAACCACAAGTAAGAGCACGCTAAGCTCTACTCTGTAGGCCACACTACGCCCCTATCACCATTCCACACGAGCCAACAAGCGCAACAAGCGCCAAAAGCTGTCTCCACAGCCCTACAGCTACAGCAACAGCGCAAAGTTCACCTCTAAGACCAGCGCTGAAAGCACCTTAGATAGTAGCCTGTAGATAGCGTGATAGCGGTCATTTATCCCCAGCTGGGGATCGAGGAGCACCTGTGTCTCAACCACGGATCATCTTTGCAGGCACCCCACAATTTGCAGCCGAGCACCTCAAAGCTCTGCTCAAAGCTGGCTTTAACATTGTGGCAGTCTACACCCAACCAGACCGCCCAGCCGGACGCGGCCATAAGCTGACGCCAAGCCCTGTCAAAGAGCTCGCCTTAGCGCACAACCTGCCGGTCTATACTCCGCTGAACTTTAAAGACGAAGCGGACATCCAGCAGTTTGCGGCCTTAGAGCCAGAGCTTGCCATCGTTGTAGCGTATGGTGTGATCCTGCCACAGGCTATTCTCGATATCCCACGCTTAGGCTGCATTAACGTGCACGCTTCACTGCTGCCAAAATGGCGCGGTGCCGCGCCTATCCAGCGTGCGCTGCTCTCCGGTGAGAGCACCACGGGTGTGACCATTATGCAGATCGTCAAGGAGCTGGATGCCGGTGACATCCTCTGCACGCAAGAAGTCCCTATCAGCCCAAACGATACATCCGAGAGCTTATTCCAGCTCTTAGCCTTAGCCGGTAGCGCGACCTTAGTGCAGCACTTACCAGACATCTTAGAGCAGCGCGTGACGCCACAGCCACAAAACCCAGCTGAGGTCACTTACGCGGCAAAACTCACTAAAGAAGAGTGCCCACTCAACTTTAACCACAGTGCAGTGGCTCTTGATTTACAGGTACGTGGTCTCTACCCATGGCCAGTGGCCACAGCTACTTTAGGTGAGGTCACCTATAAGATCTTTGCGGCCCGTGCGCTCTCCCCAGCGGAATGTGATGCGCTCTGGGCACAAACCCCCGCAGCGGCTGGCGCTGAGCCAGGTGCTATTGTCGGCACCACGGAAGAGGGCATCTTAGTGGCCTGTGGTGAAGGCGTGTTATGTATCACCACGCTGCAAGCGCCAGGTAAGGGCCGTGTAGCGGCTGCTGACTATGCCCGCTCAAAGAAAGACGTGTTTGCTCAAGGAGCTCGCTTTGCCTAACGATAACAGCTCGCACGCTAGCGCTTCATACTCCTCTGCTACCAAGGCCACTCCCACGATGACGAAAAAGGCTCCTTTAAGCTTACGCCGCACAAGCGGCGCAGAACGTCCCCACAGCAGTGCCCGTCCCCAAGGCGGTGAACGCGCCCAGCAAGGTACGCACGCTCATGCAGGTGGCCATGGCGGCTCCCACGGCGCTAAGAGCTCCTTTGGTGCAAAGGCTTCCTTTGGCGCAAAGAGCAGCAGCGGCCACGGCGCCAAAGGCGCTTTTGGTACTAAAGGCGCTTTTGGCGCTAAAGGCAGTACCAGTGCAGGTGCTGGTAAAGGTGCTTTTGCTAAGAGCAGCGCCCATGGCGCCAAGAATGGCGGTAAAGGCCCTGCCTCTGCTGGCAAAGGCTCCTTTGGCTCTAAGAGCGCTTTTCATGGCGGCAAGAGCTCTGATTTTAAGGGTAAGGGCACAGGCTTTAAGAGCAAGCATCAAGGCGGTAGCAAGTCCTCCCGCGTAAAGAGTGCTCCGGCCGAGCCACGCGTCTTTACCACGGGTAAGGACTTTAATGTCGTCCCGAAGCACACTAAGGCTGCCCCTGCATCAGCAGCTGCTGCTCCAGAGCAGTTAACGGCCCCAACGACACCAACGCCAGCGCCTGCCGAGGCTGCCACGCCTGCTGCTGTCTCTGCAGCCCAGAGCATCAGCAACGAGCACAGTGCTGTGTACCGCAACGCACGCACTGAGCGCCCTGAGCGCAGCGTCCCCCGCAGCAATGAGCGTAGCATTGAGCGCAGCAGCGCTGCTGCGGGTGAGGATGCTTTTGCTGGTGCCCGTCAGCAATTGCAGGCCTACGTGCAAAACATGCAGCACGAGGCGATTGGCACCAAGAGCCGAGCCGCAGCTGCGTACATCATCCATGCAGTCACCTCAGGCATGTCGCTTACTGAGGCTATTCCGTACTTTACGCATCCCCTCGGCTTAGATGCGCGTGACCACGCTTTTGTGCAAGAGATTGTGTACGGCACCTTACGTCACCGCCGTAAGCTCATGCACACGCTCAATCCACTCTTTTCCTACAAGGTAAAGGAAAAGCACCGCATCATTCCGTGCTTACTGCTCAGCGCCCTCTATCAGCTGACCTACATGCAGGTACCACCACATGCGGTGGTAGCAGCCAGTGTTAGTGCCTGTGGTGCTTGTGGCTTAAAGGGCTACGCCTCTTTAGTCAATGCTATTTTGCGTCGCTTCCTGCGCGAGGGTGGCACCTTAGCACCGACAGAGTCCTTAGCCGAGGAGTACTCCTTCCCAGATTGGCTTTTTACGCGCTTAGAGCAAAGCTACACCGAGAGTGAGCTCAAGCAGATTCTGGCGCAATCCAACGAGAAGGCACCGCTCTTTGTGCGCGTGGAAAACTCCAAGATCAGCACCGCTGACTACTTAGCCATGCTGCAAAACAAGGGCATTGAGGCTAGTGGCGTGGACTTTAGTCCATGCACGGTGCGCCTTGCAAGCCCAATCAATGTCAGCCACTTACCTGGCTTTAATGAGGGCTTGTGCACGGTACAAGACCTCAGTGCGCAGCTAGCTGCTCCGCTGTTAGAGCTCCAAACGCCAGAGGCTACGCCTTTACAGGTACTCGATTGCTGCTGTGCCCCAGGCGGTAAGACGGCGCATATTCTGGATCTCAACCCACAAGCTGAGGTCACAGCGATTGACGTCGATGACAGCCGCTTACAGCAGACACGCTCGACTTTGGAGCGCTTACAGCGCCTGCCAGCGAGTGCGCCGCATGCGGTCAAAGTGCACTTAGAGGTGGTGGATGCGCAGGATTTAAGTCAGTTGCAGACGCAATTTGACCGCATCCTTGTAGACGCGCCATGCTCGGGCACAGGTGTGATTCGCCGTCACCCCGACATTAAGTGGCTGCGCCGCCAAAAGGACATCCCAGCGCTGTGCGAGACCCAACAAAAGATCTTGGAATCAGCATGGGCCAAGCTTAAGGTTGGGGGCATCTTGCTCTACACCACCTGCTCGATCCTTCCTGAGGAGAACAAGGAGCAGATTGAGTCCTTTGTGCAGAACCATGCGGATGCGCAAGTGATGCCTCTGGTCTTTAAGGGGCAGGAGTACCAGCACTTACAGCGCTTGTCTGGCGATGATGGTGGCGATGGCTTCTTTTACGCGCGCTTGCGTAAGGTAGCACTGGCTCAGTAATTGTGAAGCAGGCCCCTTTGGGGCCTGTGGCACATTTGGCTGTGAGCAGGCGGTGGTGATAGCACCCCCAAAGTAGTGGTGCTACGTAACTGTACTCCCAGCGCCTAATGGCGCTATCTCAAGGTAAGCCTGTAGGGCTAATGCAGCGCTATGGCTACTTCTGTGGTGCTACTGTGACCACCTTAAGGGTAGCAGTGCTATCGGCCTGCACTAACAGCGCCTGACGGCGCTATCTCGAGATAAGCCTTTAGGGCTTATGCGGCGCTATGGCTGCTTCTGTGGTGATACGTGACCACCCTAAGGGTAGCAGTACCATCGGCCTGCACTCCAAGTGCCTAACGGCGCTATCTCGAGATAAGCCTGTAGGGCTAATGCAGCGCTATGGCTGCTACTGTGGTGCTACTGTGACCACCTTAAGGGTAGCAGTGCTATCGGCTTGCACTAACAGCGCCTAACGGCGCTATCTCGAGGGACAGCTGGCGATGCTGGTGCGCGTGTGCACGTGTGCTCTGAGCGCCTCACGGCGCATTCTTTAGCGGTAAGCCCACGCCCCGTCTCATAGTAATCATCACCAACTCCGAGGAGAACTCTCATCCCGCTGGGACAAGTTCACTGACCATGAAAATCATCATTGTAGGTGCCACCTCTGTCGGCACCGACCTCGCGGAATATCTGGTGCAAGCCGGTCACGCCGTGACCCTAATCGACCACCCCTCCGAAGAGTTGTCGCAAATCGCCAATCGTCTGGACTTGCGTGTGGTGCAAGGCGATCCCACATGGCCATCCGTCCTGCGCGAAGCCGGTGCCCGTAACACCGAGCTCTTAGTAGCCACCTCGCCGCAAGATGAGGTCAACATCGCTGTCTGCTCGGTGGCACACGCCCTCTTTAACATCCCGCGTAAAATCGCGCGTATGCGCGCTCCCGACTTCTTAAGCGAGGCCGATAAGCTCTTTGGTGATCAGGCCATCCCTATCGATCACATCATCTCCCCAGAGCACTTAATGGCCGCCGCTGTGGTCGACCTCATGGAGCTGCCTGGCTCTACCGCTTTTCATAGCTTTGCCAAAGACCGTATCACCATCGCTGCCGCCACCTGCGTTGCAGGCGGTAAGCTCATTGGTGCGCAAATTCTCGATCTGGAGAACTACGATGGCAAGTGCAAAGTCCTCGCTGTCTATCGTAATGGCCGTGCGCTGACCAAGCTAGAGAACCACACCCTACACATTGGTGATGAGGTCTTTTTCTGCGCTGAGCGTATCCGCGCTCTCAACCTCATTAGTGCTCTGATGCCGTTGCGTCCAACTGGCAAGCATGTGGTGATCGAGGGTGGTACCCACGTTGCCGATGCTCTCGCACTGCGTTTAAGCCAGCGCTATCAGGTAAAACTCATTGAACCTGACCCACGACGTGTAGCACGTATCAGCGACCACTTCCGTAACTCCAAAGTAGAGCTCTACAGCGCTGACGCTTCCAATCTCGACTTTGTGATGGAAGAAAAGCTCTACCAGACGGACACCTTTATTGCGGCCTCACCAAAAGAAGAGAGCAACATCATGTCCTCTCTCATGGTGCAGCGGCTAAACAAGGTGCACACCATTGCCATTATCCGTCAGCACGCTTTTCAGGATATCGCCCTTGCAGGCAGTGAGATCGACGCTATCGTCTCACCACGCGAGGTCATTATCTCCGCGCTGCTCTCGCACATTCTGCAAGACAGTGTGGAGAAAATGCGTATCTTTAAGCAGGGACAGGCCGAGGCCCTTGAGCTCTTAGTGCAAGGCACCACGCGCTCAAGCTACGTAGTCGGACGCAAGATTGAGGATCTCAACCTGCCAAGCGGTGTGTCCTTTGGTCTAGCGTTACGAGACAAAAAGGTGGTCACCATGGACAAAAACTTTGTGTTTGCCGATGGCGACTACATTACGGCGTTCTTAAACGACCGTGCGCACATGCGCGCCCTAGTTAAGCTGTTTAAGCCACGCGCCTTCTGGCTGCCACGGTGGTAGGGACGCAGTGAAGAAAACGTAGCATAGCCTCTTAGTGCTTACGCCTTGCAAGGCTCCCGCCCCTCACACCGTGCACCATGGGCTTATGACTTCGCCGCAAAATCCCAAACGGTGCAGTCGCATGCCGCCGTGGAGTAACAACTATCCTCAGCTGCCTCTTGATATGGTAACAGCCCTTACGCTCAAGCTCTCTGTGGTAGTTTCGCCTTAACAGAGGCGTAAACAGGGCATAAAGCATGATGACAGTTGTGGCGATGAGCAACCAACTACCTCTAAGGAGCGACTGACTTAATAAATGACGCAATTTAGGGCACGCATGCATGCCCATTTCAAGATAAGTTCAGGCTAGCTTGTACCTTTTATCTCGAGGTGGGACGTTGCAACCACGCACCACTACATCCGTCACTTATTAGCTCACTCTTTCCTAAGTGGTAATCGCCCGCACCGGTCGCAAAATCCTCTTGTGGATTACGGACAATTCTATGGTCATTAACATTTATGCTGTCTGCAGACTCCTTGGGCCGACTCTAAATGCACTGGCCGTAGTGGCAGTGATCCCCACCCTCTACGCCTTTTTCTCTGACACCACCAGCACGAGCATCTTTTTGCTCATGGCCGCCATGTCCCTCGTTCTGGGCAACGTCCTCATCTACTACGGCAACCGCGCCAGTCGCCGTAAACACCAAGGGCAAATGATGATCACCATTCGTGAGCTCTTCTTGTTTACGACCTCCATGTGGGTGCTCATTGCCATGATCAGCGCCCTGCCCATTTACTGGCTGCTGCCGGACGTGGATTACTTTGGTGCTCTCTTTGAGACGGCCTCCGCGCTCTCCACTACTGGCGCTACGGTCATTAACCACCTTGATACGCGGCCCCCAGCCCTACTCTTATGGCGCTCGATCTTGCAGCTGTTAGGAGGCATCGGCTTCGTCATGATCGCGGTTGCGGTGCTGCCGCAAGTGGCGATGGGTGGTATGAACATCTTTAAGACCGAGTCCACCTACTTTGAGAACAGCTCAAAGTTCACGCCCCATATGAAGACCATGTCCCTTGCCATCTTAGGCTGGTATATGGCGACCTTTGTGCTGTGCATCATTGCCTTTTTAATCGGTGGCTTGGATCTCTACATGGCGGTAAACGCAGCGGCATGCACCGTAGCGACAGGAGGCATGATGCCAGTGGACGCTTCCATGAATGGCATGTCGCCCTTTGTCCACTACAGCGCCTCGTTTTTCATGTTTGTCTCCAGCTGTCCTTTTACTGTGATCATTGCCAGTATCACCGGTAACTTCCACAAGCTGGTGCACGATCAGCAGGTACGCGGCTACTTCATCTTTACGCTCTTGGTGTCACTGGCGGTCACTGCGACCTTATTCTTTAAAAACGACTACGACCTCGAGCGAGCGGTGCGTATTGCCTTTTTTAACGTGATTTCCATCCTCTCCAGTACGGGCTTTAACCTCGAGGACTTTACCCAGTGGAATCCGATCGCAACGCTGATCTTTTTAGTGATTCTGCCGTTAGGCGGCTGTGCGGGATCGACCTCGGGTGGCATTAAGTTCTTCCGCTTACAGGTGTGTGCCTCGCTGTTCCGCACGCAGATGATTAAGAGTATCCACCCGCACCAAGTATTAACCCCACAGTTTAATGGACACCCACTGGACGTAGCCACTGTTAACAGCATTATCACCTTTATTGCGGCTTACTTCCTGATGACGCTGATCTCGAGCTTTTTGGCGACGTTTTTGGGCTTAAACATTGTGGACGCGATTACAGCGACCATTACCTGTCTCTCTAACATTGGCCCTGCGTTAGGCCCAGAGTTAAACCCAAGTAATAACTTTGCAGGCTTGAGTGCGCCGCTGTATGTGCTCTTTTCCTTTGACATGCTGCTGGGGCGTTTGGAGATCATACCGGTGCTACTGTGTATGACGCGCATGTTCTGGCGCTAAGCGCTAAGAGCTAAGCGCTAAGCTAAGCACTACCACTTACAGTAAACGGTCAGTAGTACAGCACCTAACCTACTCCACAGTAAGAAGCTTCGTTTTTGAGCGCAGCGCTGTTCTGTGTGGCGGGGCTGGGCGGGGCTGGCTCTGAGGGGCTCTACTCAAAGTTTGCTGGCTACCACCACGTAGACTCAAACCTTGAGGCAAGCACATGAGCCGTGATTATGGCGTTTCATGTTAGCCCCCTCAAAGAATGGTGGGTGCTCTGCCACCAAACCCACTTTGAGGAAAGCCTAAGTTTTGCCCCGTCTGTGTTTTTTATGCGTACCACTTGCAACATTGTTGGCTTCGTAAGACAATGTGCAGCACATGATAGAATGTCGAGGGGCTATCACCTCTGTTTTTCATATGGTATCTTAGTTAATATATGAAAGCCCCTCAGTCTTAGTGTTTAGCCTGCGGTTAAAGAGGACTTTAGTCCTAACGCCGCGCACTCACCATTACAGCGCCTCGCCACTACCACCACCACCCGCCACGTCTCTACCACTGACGCCGTGCCGCCAGTCTTCTTCTTATTCTTCCTTCCCTCCCCTGTCCCCACCGCGCTCTACTAATACGACTGCCACGATGCTCTTCAGAGCAGCCGCTTCTACTTATGCCCCTATTAAAGTTTCACGTGAAATAAAAATTAAGCACTACCTGCAAAAAAGCCCTGTCCTGTATTGGGCAGAGCTTCTTTTGCAAGTTGTGTCACCTGCGGTAACTGTGACCACAGCCCATCGCGCTAAGACGCGCGTAAACGACGCTTAGAGGCACAGCACCGCTGGTATGAGGGCAGAGTAGCCTGCTGCCTACCGTGCGCGGTAAACGCTGCTTTATGGCGATGTACGGCACGCTGAGCTTAGCTGAGCGAAGCAGAGCACGACTCTACACACGGCCGAGCACAGCAGACAGGGGGCTACGTGTTAGCGGCGGTTTTGGTTGTTGGCGCGGTTGTTTGGGGCAGGAGTGCGCTGCGAACGGGCCGCTTGCTCACGACGACGCTGCATCGTCTCCTCAATGTTTGGCAGTGGCATGTCTAAAGGCAGCTCGACTGGCGTGCCCACAATAGAGCGAGTGATCTTATCCACGCTCAGTAAGCGCACCTTAATGCTGTCGCCTAAGGCAAAGGCCACATCCTTCTTGTAGAAGATCTTGCCTGCCTCGCTATCGAAGTCGACGTCATCACGGGCGGCGGTAAAGAGGCTCATTGGCACAAAGATAAAGGCGCCATTCTCTTGTAACACCACGCGCACGCCACCACGCACCACGTCAAAGATCTCACCTTCAAACACGGTTTGCTTGGTCACGTCTGGGCTTAAGTAGTCAACATACAGCCAATCACGTACCGAGCGTTCGGCCATGCGGTTAGTACGGCGAGCCTGATTCATGATCATAAGGATGGTCTCATCAGGCAGGCGTGGGTGCTCCTGATCGCAAATCACCGACTTTAAGAGGCGGTGGTTGATCATGTCACCGTATTTACGAATTGGCGACGTCCATGTAGCGTAGTTCTCCACACCCAGCGCAAAGTGAGGGCCTGGGTTTAAGTTCATCTGCGAGAACTCTTGGTACTTACGCAGCATGTTATCGAGGTAGGTCTTAGGCTGGTTATTGGCGTAACGACGCGCAGCGCAGAAGCCAGAGATGGTCTCTAACTGCTCGGAGGTGGTCTTAAAGCCATTAGCCGCTAAGAGCTCGATAGCGTCATCCATATACTCTGGATCAAAGCCCATATGGATGTTGAAGATGCCGGTATTTAAGTGCTCAGCAAGGAAGTTACCGCAAGCGATATTGGCCGCAATCATCGACTCCTCGACGATTTGGTTCGCAATACGGCGGTAGTTCACCTCGATGTGGTCTAAGGCACCTTCCTCATTTAACACGAACTCGTAATCAGGGCGGGTACGGAAGGACGCCAACACGGTAGTGCGGTAGTTGTCACGTACCTTGGTCATCTCCACTAAGAGATCTAAGACCGCCTTAACCTCTGGGCTTGGGTTAAAGTTGGTGGTGTCACCATTTTCTAAGAAGTCCGAGACGTAGTTGTAAATCAACTTGCCATGGGACTTGATGTTAGCCAGCTTAAAGACGGTGTCGTCGGTGGCGATGGTACCGTCATTTAAGATGTGCACGATACCCAGCAGAGTTGGGCGTAGCTCATTTTCACGCAGTGAGCACAGGTCGTCCGAGAGCTCACGTGGCAGCATTGGGATATTGCGGCCTGGCAGGTAGATAGAGAAGGCGCGATGTGCAGCTTCTTCATCTAATCTGCTGTTCTCGTCGATGTAGCCGGTTGGGTCGGCAATAGCCACATAGAGCTTATAGCCATCGTCGCACTTCTCGATGTAGAGGGCATCATCCATGTCCTCAGTTTTTTCGCTATCGATAGTGACGAATGGTAACTGCGTTAAGTCCTCACGTGGCAGGTCTGGCTCTAAGAATGGGTAGTTTTCGCTACCCTCTGGAGCGGCCACAGGCAGGTCTAAGGCGCGTAAGCTGACCGTCCATGGGGTGGATGGATCGCCGTTAGTGGTGATCTCCTCGATCACTTCAGCGCGGAAGACGCCATCGCTTAAGCCGTGCTTGGTGAGGCGGCATAAGATCCAGTCGCCCTCTAAGAGCTTCTTGCTCTTATCGGTACGGTGATCGTCGCAGATGAAGTACTGCTTAATGGTTGGGTTGTCTGGAGCCACATTCATCTTGTTATTGACGAAGGTGACACGACCAACGAAGTTGGTCTTTAAGGCGGACTCGACTAAGCTCTCCGGCTCAGCTTGGCTCTTACCCTTTTCTTTATCCTCGGTGATGATAGCCACGACGCGATCGCCGTTAATCACCTTTTTCATGGCCTGAGGAGGGATAAAGTAGCTGGCCTTTTCGTTAGCGACCTCAAGGAAGCCGAAGCCGCGATCAGAAGCCTTAACCACGCCTTCCTTTTTTACCTTGTCCTCATCGAACTTACGCTTTAAGGCTTGTAAGGCTGGATTGTCTAATAACATAAATGCCCTCGTGGCAGAGTAGGTACACCACTGAGAAAAGCTCAAAGGCTCAACACTGGAGTAAGCGTGCTTGCTCCAGTGTTAAGGCTCACTCTGTATTGTCTGGGCAATGCAGATAGCCATGCAAAGCATGGCTGGCTGGCAATGCAGATAGCCATGCAAAGCATGGTTGGCTGGGCAATGCAGGTTGGCTGGCAATGCAGATAGCCATGCAAAGGAACGACTGACTTAATAAATGACGCAATTTAGGGCACGCATGCATGCCCATCTCAAGATAGGCTCAGGTTCGCTTGCACCTTTTATCTCGAGGTGGGACGTTGCAACCACGCACCACTACATCCGTCACTTATTAGCTCACTCTTTCCAAAGCATGGTTGGCAGGGCCATGTACATAGCCCATAGAATTGAGCATCCAATTTCTCTGTGGCTTACCTACAGCAAAGCTCCCGCACAAGAATCCTCACAACGCGCTTGACGACGCTTTGGCTGCGCAACTTAGGCACGCGGCCATCGTAAGTATCTCCCCTCATCTCACAGTGTATGCTCAGGGCAAAGTCGCAGACGCAACGCCGCCTTAACCACAAGCGTGGCGGCAGCAATTAGAGAGTGGCGGTATGTGGCAGAAAAGCCCAGAAGAAACAACTGTAAGAAGAGGAAATGCGCGTCTCTAAGCCCTTAGGCGGGACTCAACCCCAACAAATGCTCAGTTCAGATCTAATCTCACAGTAGGTCAAGGCACCAAAGCGCCAGCTTAACCAGCTGTGGCAGTAAACCGCGACTGCGGCTATTTAAGAAGAGGGCACCAAGAGCGGCCGGAAATGCCAAGCTCAGAGCGCAGGGGAACTGTTAGTAGGAAAACAACAACTTGCAGCGCGTCATTATACAAAAAAGTATTAGCAGGGGGCAGAGAGCTAGCAGAGCTTGCTGCCATATCCCCTGTTAAGAGCATAAAGCGCCAAAACAGCAGCTGAAGCAGCGCTGTGCGACAAGTGATCCTCTGCGGTGGACTCCTCTGATGGAGCCCAAAGAGCAGCAAAGTCCCATTCAACTGAGCGCAAGCCACGCTATCGACTCATGAGAGGTGACAGAAAGCGCATGCGGCTCCTATCCTACGATAGTGGTGATAGGCAGCCTAACTCAGGATAAGCATCGCTTGCCTACTTCTGCCTACCTCAAAGCTACCTCACAGCGCCTGCGGCGCATGACCAAAAGGACACTAATAACAGCAGCCCCAAAGCAATGGGGCTAACGCCTGTACTTTGCTTAGCGATCCAGCGGATGAACCGTCAGCTGTGGCAGCGCCTTTACGATCTTCATCGTTTCCAGCGATACCGTAATCACCCGCAAAATGAGATTGAGGATGTAGTCCTCATCCCCCATATCTTGGGCAAAAGCGTTGTAGTCGTTGGCAATGCGGGATTCCTTATCGACGCTGATGCCGCAGCGCTCCACTACCCAATCAAGTGCCGACTTGCGATTGACCACATACTCCTGCGCCTCCAGTGGGATGCCCGTAATGGTGATGCTGTCGTTGTAGTGGATGGTGGTTTTGTCCTTGGCCGCATTGCCCTTTTTACCGGCGTTTTTGCCGTAGGTGAGCTTGATGACACGCTTGGAGACGTTAGGGGTTAAGCCCACAATCTTGCATCCTTGGTATGGCGTCACCTGCTCATAGCCCACGTGCAGCTTACTGAGCTTGCGCCCCGCTTCCATAAAGGCTTTGAAATCATCCCACGTGGCAACACGCGGAATGCGTGGCAATTCCTTTTGCAGATTGTTAGCGTAGGTGGTGCGGTAGTCGGTACTGTGCAGCAAGCCGTAGATGTAGTAGAACACGGCATCGGCGTCGATTTCCGCTTCGTGACCGGCATAGGCCGCTTGGAAATGTGCAATGGCCTCAGGCTTTAAGGCGTCTTCACGCACATAGCCGTTGACAATGACCTGCGGTACCGAGGCGTCGTGCTCTACTGCATCCAGCAGTGATGCGGCTTGAGGTGCAGGGATAAGTACGTCTGCCTCTAAGTCACCTAAGAGCGAGCTGGTGTCCTCATAACCATCGACGCGGGCTTGGCGGTAGGCTGCAAGCTCGGCTTTTGTAGCAGGGCGGTAGAGGTAGCGTGGGAAGCATTGGCTACCCGAGTCCATGCAATTGAGGTCGGTAATGCAGTTGGTCATCAGGTAGCTGATGTTTTGGCGGCCCACGCCATTGGAGACAATGGTCAGGTTCTCCGCCCCTGCAAACGGGAATAGCTGCGGCATTTGCCCAACCACAGTGCTCCAAAACCGATCGTTATAAAGCCACTCTTTAAAGAACGGACGATATATCGATAAAACCACTTTGTCTGGAGCAAAAGCAGGGCTGGCAACTCCTTTGAACACACTTTGCTTGCGATCTCGATCCCACTTGATCTTGGTAGGGTCATTATCATGCTCAAAAGACTCTCCTTGTGCCTTTGCCTGCTCCACTTGCTCGTTGTAAAAGGCAATGCAGCGCTCCATATTAGCTGACAGTGCCTCTTTGGATGCATTGTAGGCCCATGCATCACGATTGGTTTTCATTCCTCCAGAGAAGTTGGCAAAGATAGCGATGCCGTCGTTTTTCTTGCCATCAACCGTAATGAAGTGAGCAAAATCATCACGGCGCTGGTTGAGCCAATCGCCGTGCACATCTGGGGTAATGTGAATGAGCTGCACTTGCGGATTGAGCACAGAGCCCATATCACGCAGCTGTTGCAGCTTTTGCTCACGGGTAAGGTAGTCATCTACAGAGGCGAAGTAGACTTGCCCTTGCTCTGTTGCCTCTGGGTTCTTTACCAAGAGGGTAATGGCTATAGGAGCGCGGCTGCCTACACCAAAAACCTTGCCGCCCTCTTTACGCGATTGCTCGCCTGCTGTTGTACGCTGATTGCCCTTGAGATGGTAGACGTAGATAGAGCTAAACTCATCAGCTAAAGAGCGGCGCATGCCATTGGCAGAAGCTGTTTCCAGCCATCCAGCATTGGTCACAAAGGCAATGACACCACGATCAGTGATTTTGTCCGAGGCCCAGCGGAAGGCGCGAATGTACGAATCATAAAGACTGTTCTTTAGCTGCACTTTACCAGCACGCTCGACGTAAGTCTCGGCAATGCGTGCATCTAACGCCGGATACTTCTCGTTTTGGTTGTCGTCGTTTTGGCTCTCTTGACCCACGGAGTAAGGAGGGTTACCCAAGATAACCCGCAGCTCAAGGTTCTCCACCTCACGACGCAGCTCGCTGTTAGGCACAAATGGGTTATGCGGGTCTAAGCTGCCCTCTTTGGCCGCGTAATTAAAGGTGTCCGTGAGCACCATAATGGAGTTGCTCTGGTACTCTTCTACCGGCACCGCATGCCCATGAGCCCTCTCATAGCGCTGGTTGTACACCGACTCGATGTTAATCGCCGCCACGTAGTAAGCCAGTGGCAGGATCTCAAAAGCATGCAGCTCATGACGGTACTTCTGATCCAGCGCCTCATCAGTAATGAGATCACTTTGCAGCAGCTGCGCGATAAAGGTACCCGTGCCGGTGAAAGGATCGAGCACATGCACATGTGGTGAGGAGAAGCTCTCGCTAAACTCCCGCTGCAGCAGGTCGCTGACCGAGTGCAGCATGAAATCCACAATCTCCACTGGGGTGTAGACGATGCCCAACTTCTCTTGCTGCTTCGGGAAGGCTACCTTAAAGAACTGATCAAAGAGCTCAATGATCACCTTTTGGCGATCGCTGACGCTCTCAACGTTGCGCATGCGAAACTGCACGCTGTCGTAGAAGTAGTGCAGCTCATCATTAGCGCGATTGAGGCCATCCTGATCAAGCTGATCGAGCATGCGCGTCATCGAGCAAGCAATGACATTGCGCTCGGTGAAAGGGTAATTAGGAAACAGTGCATCCAGCACCGGCTTAATCACGATGTGCTGGGAGAGCATCTCCACCACATCATCGGTGCTTAAGTTCACGCTGGTGGCGTCAATAAGCTCCTTGTGGAAGAGAGCAAAAGCCTTAAGGGTTTGCTCCGAGGTGTCAGGGCTGTGCAAGATGCCCTTAATGAGCTCCACTTGACGGGCGCAAATGGCACCAACATCTTGCGCCCAGTCCTGCCACGTCTTGCGGTTACCGAAGTTGTCGATAATGGTCGACTTGATCGCTTCCTCAATCTCAAAGGCGCGCAGCAGATTAAAGAGCTCGGACTGATCATCAGTGTCGCCTTTGCCGCCCGAGCCAGAGCCCGTGTTGCGTTTACGCTGGCTGTCACTACCTGTTTTGCGGTAGAGCTCATGGTTGTTCTCGCAGATAATCGCGATGCGCTTGTCGAGCTTGTGCAGGTAAGGATCGACCAGCACGCTCTCTGGGTTGATACTTCTTAAGGCATTGAGGATTTCCCACACCACCTTAAAGGCATCGCTATTGGCAAGGGCCGAGGCTGGATCCTTGAGGTTGTGGGCAATCACCGGAATGATGACGTAGCCCTCTTTCTTGCTAGGGGCGGTGCGCATCACACGTCCGACAATTTGCACCACCTCCACAGGTGAACGTCGTGGAGTGAGCAAGGCCACTGCATTCAGCGCTGGGACGTCTACACCCTCGCTTAAGCAGCGCACATTAAAGAGAATGTTGCACTGGTTCTCACCAAGATCAGAGCGCAGGAACTTGAGCTTTTCCTCCTTTTCCATGGCGTTCATGGCGCCATCGACGTGCTCACAGTGGCAGACAAGGTCGTGGCTTTCCACAAAGAGGAATTCCTCACTTGGGTCTTGATGCGCGGCAATCGCCTGTGCGCCCTTACTCAAGACCCGCTGGCGGTATTGCGCAATGACCTCAGAGAAGTACTGCGCGTACTCTTTTGAGGAGACGATGTTCTCTTTGTTGACGTTGTCCTTCATGCCCGCTGTGGTAATGCGCTGAGCATAAGCGACGGCACGACGAATCGGCTGCGCATCAGACTCATCTTGGCTTAAGATGCCAAACTTGTTGAGAGACTTCCACAAGCCAATGGCACGCGCGGTGTTTTGTGCGGAGAACTGCTCCAGCTCCTCCGCGTTCATGTCGACTGCACCATCGCGCACTAGGATGATGACCTTGTAGTCGACCAAGCACCCTAAGGACACCGCCTGCTCAAAGGTCAGAGAGTAAAAGACAGGGCCAAAGACGCTCTCATCATCCATGGAGTAGATGACGGCGGAGTTCTCCTCAGCTTGCTTCTTGGGTGCGACACCATAGACCTTTGGGGTGGCGGTCATGTACAGGCGCTTACGTCCGTGGACGTAATCTGGGTTGTGCACCAGCGTAAAGTAGGTTTCGCCGTCTGGGGTGTTCTTTTGGCGCTTGCTGCTCTTTTTGGTCTTCTTGGTGGTAGCAGCTTCTTCAGATGTAGCGGCCTCTGCTGTTGCGGCATCAGCAGCGTCATCTTGAGGTAAGCCCCCTAAAGTTGGCTGGTCATCAGCTGGCTCAGCAGCCTTCTTCTCTGCGTCGTCATTTAGCAGATAAGCACCTGCGGTGTGGTGCGCTTCATCGCTGATAATGAGATCAAACTCAGGGAGCTTCAGATCCCCCTCTAGCTCCTGTGCCCGATGCACCACATCCAGCGATTGGTAGGTAGAAAAGACCACCACTAAGCCCTGCTGTGGCTGCTTTTGCTGCATCGCTAACGCCTTAGCAACACTGCGGGCTAACGCATGCTCATTGGTGGTGGCAGGGTAAAGCAGCTCATTGCGCGCTAAGACGTTCTCGTCCGCTTCGATCTCGTTTTTGCTGACCTTTTTGTAGCTGACCTTGTTATCCGAGCACACAGGGATCGCGAGCATTGGCAGCTGACTTTGCTGCACCCAGTCATTCATGCTCTGCGAGAGCAAGGACAGTGATGGCACTAAGAACAGCACCAAGTAGTTTTGCTGTGCCTGTCTCTCTGCAATGCGCAGCGCGGTAAAGGTCTTACCCGTACCGCAGGCCATAATAAGCTTGCCGCGTACGTAGTCCTTGAAACCGTTAATGGTGTTGGTGACGGCCGTCTGCTGATAAGGACGCAACTGCCGCTTGGGCAGCGTGCTGACAGTATTGGTCTGAACAAACTGCGCCCAATCGATCGGGAATTGGCGTAGGGTCTCCAGAGAAATGATCTGCAGCGGCTTTTCTTGGTTGGCCACCTGCTTTTGCGCGTGGCTACTGAGGCCGCGATTGGTGGCAAAAAGCATACGCGAAGCAAAGAAAGGCGTACTAGAGACGCTCAAAAAGGTCGCCAGATCCCTCATGCTTAAGGCCGAGTGCTCGCGATAGAACTTGCACTGGATCGCCACATAGGCCGCGCCATTTTGCGGCTCACGCAGCGTAGCCACTAAGTCGATGCCGGTATCAACTTCACTGACGCCGAGCTCAGGATGTTCCTGCTGCCACTCTTTGTAAGTTTGCACCTGCGTAAAGAGCAGCTGATATTGCGGCACCTTGAGCAGCACTTGCTGGACAAGGCCCTCAAAGCGGTTACCCAAATCGCGCGAGGTGGCTGCCATGTCGCGGTAGTGCTGCAACAGCTGATCAAAGGCGTTGCTGTTGTCGCTCTCTTGCTGATCGGACTTTTTGACCTCCTCCGAGGTGGTCGCGATCTCCTCAGCGGTAAAAGGCGTCGAAGCCTCTGTCGTGACGCTCTCAGTAAAGCCTTGCTGGGCAGGTTGAACCTTGCCTTGCTCGGCTAAGTCGTGGATACCAAGAGAAGGAGAAGCTGAGTCAGGTGCGTGCTGATCGGACATGGTGCTATTCTGCGTAAGAAGTGGATAAGCAAGAAAGAAAGCGTAACCACAATTGTACGTTACTCAGCAGAGTGTTGGCTTACGGGGCTTTTTCTTTGTGAGCTTTCAGGAAAGGTCTCCATCACGCTAAGGCCATGCTGTTTGCCCTTGCCTCTCCTTAGAGATACAGCTACCTCCTCCCTCAGCTTGGCGGTACAGCTCCTGTCCCGTCCCAGCACAACTCCAATCACTACCAGAAGCGTGAGTTGCTCTGCATTTGTGCTCCCCACCAAGGCAATACCTACGATATTGGCACTTTAGTATGTGCAATCCGTGCTGATCATGGTACTTTAGGGGGACAGCACCTTTTTCACTTCCGCTTGAGTCGGGGCACGTCCCTTGGCCCCTATTCTTAACTTATCCGGAGTTTTTATGGAACAGCAGGACTTTAATCCTTTACTCCACCTGCAAGGCTTGCCTTTGTTCTCTCACGTCAAGCCAGAGCATGTCTATCCTGCCATTAAAGAGGCCATCGACCACAGTGTGCAGGTCATTAAATCCGTTGTCGCTGCCCATGAAAACGATCCTACATGGGATAACGTCGTATATCCAATCGAAGAAGCTGACGACAGACTCTCCAAGATCTGGTCAGTAGTCTCTCATTTAAACGGGGTATGCAACACCGAGGAGCTGCGTAAGGCACATGACAGCTGCCTGCCATTAATGGCTGAGTACTCGACCTTTATTGGTCAGTACCGTCCACTGTGCGAGGTCTTAAAGAAGATTAAGCACTCCGATGCCTTCTCCCTGCTCAATACTGCCCAACAAAAGTCCATTGACAACTCGCTGCGTGACTTCCGCTTAAGTGGTATCGATCTGCCAGAGGCTCAGCAGCAACGCTACGCCGAGATCACCGCCGAGCTCTCGCAGTTACAATCCAACTTTGCTAACAACGTCTTAGACGCGACCAAAGGCTATTTTCTGCACATCACTGATCGCTCTGAGGTTAAAGGCTTACCACAATCGCAGCTGCATCAAGCTGAGGAAGAAGCCAAGAAGCGTAACCTCGATGGTCTGGTCTTTACCTTAGACATCCCATCCTATCTGCCTTTCATGACCTACGTGGAAAACCGCGACTTAAGAAAGCAGATGTATGAGGCTTACGCCACCCGCGCCTCGGACATTGGCCCGAATGCTCACAAGTGGGACAATCAAGAGAACATCGATAACATCCTGCGCCTGCGCCATGAGCTGGCTCAGCTCTTAGGTTACGAGAGCTACGCTCACCTGTCACTGGCAACCAAGATGGCTAGCAGTCCAGAGGAGGTTATCACCTTTTTAGAGGACTTAGCCCACAAGTCCAAGCCACAAGGCTTACGTGAAGTGCAGCAGTTACGTGAATTTGCTGCCGCCAAAGGCCTTGAGGGGGAGCTGGAGCCATGGGATGTCTCGTTCTACTCGCAAAAGCTGTGTAAGGAGCAGTACGCATACGATCCCCAAGAGCTGCGCCCTTACTTTGGCGTAGAGAAGGTATTAGCAGGTTTATTTACCTGCGCTGAGCGTCTCTACAACGTAACCTTCCGCCCACGCTTTGGTGTGGATGTGTGGCATAGCGATGTGCGCTGCTACGACATCTACGATAGTTTCGGCTCCAAGATTGGCACTTTCTTCGTCGATCTCTTTGCTCGTGATGGCAAGCGCGGTGGTGCATGGATGGACGAGTGCATGTCGCGACGTTATCGCTCTGATGGCTCGTTACAGTTACCTGTAGCCTATCTGGTGTGCAACTTTACCCCACCAGTTAAGGGCAAAGAAAGCCAGCTTACCCATGAGGAGGTGGTAACCCTCTTCCATGAGTTTGGTCATGGCTTAAACCAGCTCTTAACCCGTATAGACATTGCTGACGTCTCTGGCATTAACGGTGTACCTTGGGATGCGGTTGAACTGCCAAGCCAGTTTAATGAGAACTTTGCGTGGCAAGAGGAGGTGCTGAACTTCCTGTCCAGCCATGAGAAGACTCATGAGCCACTGCCAAAGGACAAGCTGGAGGCGCTGATCCGCGCTAAGAACTTTGAGTCGGCAATGGCGATGCTGCGCCAGTTAGAGTTTGCGCTGTTTGACTTTAGACTGCACCTTGATTACGCCCCAGCTAAGGGCTCACGGGTGTACGAGATCTTGCAGCAGGTCAAGGACTTAGTAGCGGTGACGCCGCAGTACCCACAAAGCCGCTTCCCTGATAGCTTTACCCACATCTTTGCCGGTGGCTATGCTGCGGGCTACTACAGCTACAAGTGGGCTGAAGTGCTAGCTGCTGATGCCTTTGGGCGCTTTGAGGAAGAGGGTCTCTTTACAGGCAAGGCAGGCGCCGAATTCCGCGACTGCATTTTAGCGGTAGGTGGTGCGGTTGACCCAATGAAGGGCTTTGTGGCCTTCCGTGGGCGCAAGCCAACGGTAGATGCGCTCTTAAGACAGAGCGGCATCAGCACCGAGGAGAGTGAGTCCAAGTAGGCTCCCTCTGCAACTCTGGCTTTAGAGCAGAAAAAAGCCTGCACTGACGCTTTTCCCCACTACCAAGAGTGGTAAGAGAAGCTGTCTGTGCAGGCTTTTTTGTAGGGAGCTGCTGCAACTGGCGCTGGGTTGGTGAGGACAGTGGCTAAGAAGCTCTTCCTACCTTAGGCGCTGCTACTGATGGAGTTTAAAAGTATTTACCACCAAGCGACGCTTGAGACCATCAAGATAACCCGCTAATACAAGCCAGCCAATAGTGATCTTCAAAGTAGATCGCTGCTCGGTGTGGCTCGGTAAATACTTTTGAACTTCATCACTACCTCTATCCATCCAGTCATCTGCCATCATGACAGTGGTTTTAGTGCCTGCCTCGTTCTTTGGCCACCATCTCACGTGCCCCCATCAAGAGATTCATGCGTAAATCTGCACTGTATTTACGCATGAAGGCGGGGCAGTGCCTGTCAGTAGGCACAGGCGCTGCCAGCTCCGCTGCCAGCAGTATCTAAAGGAAAGGAAAACGGGGCACAGGTGGCAAGACCTGCACTAAGAGCCAAGCGCCGCGCGGCACTGCACTGGCTGCCAGAACCAGCGCAAACTGCCACGTCAGCTGTTAATGCGTGCATAGCTTTGGCGCTGTGCTCACTTCGCAGTCAGGCCGACACCGCATGCATGCATAGCCATGCTTTGGCGGCCGCCTCATGATCTGGATGAAAACAACGGCCCCCCAACGGCCGCCGCCGCCACCTGTGTGCAGTGGCTAAGCAACACACCCCGAGTAAAAGCACTTACCCTGCACAGAACTTGAGGCACGGCACAGTGCAGGCGGTCATCTCCTGCAACATTACCTGCCACGACAACCAAAACAACCGCCCCGCACTAAACGTGGGGATAGCTGATTGGGGAGATCATGCCCATATAACACCACTTGTGCGCGGACACGCGCGCGTGGGAACTTGCCACCATTTGGGGTAAGGTCAGCTGGCGCCAGCCAGCTAAGAGAAAAAGAAGAAAAGACGCCCCAAAAGCGACAGGGCTGCGTAGCAGCGCTGGCGCGTTAAAAGGCGGGGCGCGTGCGCCACGCCGTTAACAACCGCGAGGCAAGGCCTCGCGTACATAGAGGCTGGCCGCCTTGGCGGCCACTCCTTTAGTCCGTGTAGCGCTCCGCGCTCACGGACTGTTGTTTTTGTTTTTGTTTGTGTTTTTATTTCTTTTTTATTTAGAGGGGCGCAAAAAGCTGATACGTATGGGGCTGGCGCGGGGTAGAATGTCCGCTACATCACCCCTGCGTATCCGCTGCGTTTCAGCTACGTATCCCCTGCGTATCTCCTACGTATCCGCTGCGTATCCCCTACGTATCTCCTACGTATCCGCTGCGTATCCCCTAAGAAGCTTAGGCTAACTCAAAAATCAGTATCACAAGCACACTTGTATCAGATTCACATGAAACACATGAGCTGCGCAGAAAAGTGACCTACACGCTACAGGAAACAGCCTACCTCGCCAGAGACCCTGGCGATAAAACCTGATAAAAACAGGCTTTACACCACTACAGGGACGCCTTGCTAGATATTTTCAAAAAATATCGTGCACACCGCTTGTGTTTGGTGTAAGCTATTTAACAATGGCAATGTACCAACTCTAAAGAGTTGGTGTCGCCCCTAAAAGAAAAGGACGCATAAGATTCGAAAACGTCCTTTTCTACAATCCCACCTTTACAGGTGGTTACAATCAAAAACGACATCGAAAGATGTCGCGGGACATTTTACTAAAAGCCTATGCTAACCGCAAGAAAATCCCCTTCTGCCGCCATTGGCGACGAGCTCCATGCGAGCAATTCTGCTGCCCCTGTCCTTGCCCCTTCCCACGACGACATCCTGAGCAAAGAGAACTTTTTTGACCTGTCTGACTCCGCCCTTAACACCCTGCGTTTGTTCCAACGCTGGATCTCTCACGGTGCTAAGCGCTGCTACTTCACTAACGAAGAAATCGGCAAAAAGGTCAATATCAAAACCTCCACGGCCAAAAAAGCCGTGAGCGAGCTGAAGAAAGAGGGGCTCATCACCGTCTGGCAAAAGGGTAAAGGGCGTCTGTTCCGCTACAACATTGAGCAAGTGATTGCCCATGGCAACGACACGTCCCGCTTAGACAAGTGGCTGGTGCCTGCCAAGCCAAATGCCAAGTCTGTAGTTGACAGCAAGTTGGTGGCACCAGAGCCTAACGTGTTGCCAGCTGTAACCGCAACGGCTGCAGCAGTCACTGCGTACTACACCGAGCAGCCATGCTCTGTTGCTGCACCTGAGAGTGTGTCTGCACCTGTCCCTGTCACTGTTGGCATTAGTTCGCTTGCTCCATCCCTTGAGAGCTCCTCAGAGCCTGTCCTCAGCCTTGAGCAACCAAGCGCTGCGTCTGCTTTAGAGCTGGCCTTCACCGCCACCACCAACCCGTTCGCTCTGTGGTCTGTACCTGAGCCTACTCCTTTTACCGTAGGAGCAGAGCTCTCTCCTCTGGAACTCAGCTCTGAGTCTACATTAGAGCTTGTTCCATCTGCGGAGACAACAAGTGTTGCTGCTGTCAGCCTCACTCTTGGCTGCGATTCAGTCCAGCAAAGCACCGAGCCTGTATCTGTGCCTGTAAGCACTGCTGTGCAGCAAAATGCTGTGCCTACACCAGCACCTGCGGCTGTTTCTGTCGAGACCACCACCCAAGGGCCATCCCGCGAATGCGCACCAGAGGAAACCCCAAGCTCGACTACTGCTGCTGTCGTTCCATCCCCTGACATGGCCGCGCAAAGCACGGAGTCTGTCTCTGCGCATGTAAACACTGATGTTCTGCCAAATGCAGTGCCAGTACCAGTACCTGCTGCCGCCCCAGTTACGGTCGAGCCAGCTGCGCCATCTGCCCCTGTTGCAGCCCCTGTAAGCAACGCTCCTTGTGCCAAGCGTCCAAACAAGGAAGTGAGCCCTTTATTTCATGAATACATGCGCTGCGCTAACAATGGCTCCTCATTGCAGAGCATGGAGATGCGCTCTACTCTTCTCGAGATCATCAGCCTCTCCCCTGATAGCTTCTCGGATGCGGAGTTGGCGCAGTATGGCTTCAAGCGCAGTGATTTCGCACCACAAAATCAGGTGTGCAACGTCCCTACTTCTGAGCATCATGAGCCCAGTGACGCGCACACTGCGTCCACAGCTGTAGCAGCCCAAACACCTGCGCCACAGCCATCTCTAGACTCCATGCCAGACTTAAGTGAGGAAGTCTGGCCAGAGCACAGACATGACACTGTGGTTGCTAACGCCGATGCGCCCTATATTGAGGCGTCTATGGAGGAGCTGCTGGCTCAAGTTCATGCTAACGACCACACTGGTAACAGCTCTGGTGTTGCTGAGGCTCACACTGAGTCTCAACCACCTCTGCACAGCCATGAGCCAGATGTACAGTCCGACTCCTTAGCCCACTCCTTGTTAGAGGCGATGCAGCACGCCAATGACGAGCCACTTAAGCTTAGCCCTTCGGAATTTGCGCGGCTTCCTGCCAAGGATCCACGTATGGTGCAGCACAATCAACAGGCTCTACGCTTGTTTTCTGCCCCAAACTCGGCGCAACTTCCTATCCACAGTGACCTTTACTGCTTCGACTTCACCCATCCCCTAAAAAAGCTGCGCCTCGAGAATGTGGTGTTTTGGGGTGATAGCGAGCCACAACTGCGCTTTGACTTTAAGCCGGTTGCTGACTTCTTAAGCGTTGACCACGTCTCCGCTCGGATCAACCACTACAGCTGGCCGCGTCTTTTTGGGGGCTTTGAGCAGTTCTTTCGCTTCTCGGTCTTAAGTGAGCTGTGCTACTACAGCTCTCAAGACGACATTTTTACCTCTGCTGATGAGGCCCCTAAGGTCAATAAGGAGCAGCTCAAAGAGTTCTTTGCTACGCATCAGCGTGGCTTTCTGATGCAGCTTCTGGCGGTGGCTCATGGCACCACTGATGGCCCTTACCTCAACGCCGCCAATATCCAAGTGCAATGGTGCTCTGACAGCCTCTGGGCATCCATTAGCCACAACATGAGGCTGTATAAAAACCGCTCTCCCATGGCCTATTTGACCTCCTGCATTAGACGGCAGCTGATCTCCGTCCTTAATGACAAGGACTCGTACTACAGCATGTTGCAGTTCTTCACTCACGAGTTTCTGCACTACGCGCGTTTTCAGTCATGGGTAAGGCACTTTCGTTACGACGGCTTTGGCTCTGAGTACCTGCGTTTTGTCTACCCAGCTGATTTCCAGCAGCTGATGCATGTTACTCAGCAGCGCATCGTGTTTCGCCTGACTTACCCTCTGCTGCTGTGGCGCAAGATTGCTTGCGTGCGTGCTGCCTCTGGTCTTGAGGATGAAAACAACCACGAGAACAGCTGCACTGCTGCACAGTTGCTGTTTGAGCTGGCCACCCAACAGCAGGTGCAACACGAATGGGATCAGTTTGTGGCTGCTTTTGGTGATCACTACCCATTCTTACACAAGGTCGGAGGCTGCGAGCATGTCTAACCCAAACGCCAATGGTAACAGCGCTGTTACCAACATCATCAGTAGCAACACGCCTGCTGGCTCTGACCGTAACACTGGTCTTATTGGCGCCACCAAGACAAACGGCGTATCTGTCAGCTCTGCTGCGGTAAAGCTCAGTCCACCTACTGCCACCTCTACAGCCAACACTGCCAAGGAAACAGGCAGCACTGTAGGCAACACCGTAGGCGCTACTGTCTCTACCAGCACCTCTCACGATAACGCTCAGGCCTGCAAGGCTGCTGTGGAGATTGTGCGCGCGTCTACGCCAAACGCCCATGGCAATGGAAATGGCAATGGTAATGGTAATGGTAATGGTGGCGCTACCACCACTGCTCAAGTTAGCTCTACTGCCATTACAAACGGTGTTAGACCACCTCACCAGCCACTACCCTACTTTACTAAACACGGTGGTTTAGCGGGCATGTTCAGCAACTGGGCGGCCAGCAACGGCTTCGATGTCAATGCTCCTGACTTCTATAACCCTTTCTTAGAAGAGTCTCAGCTTGAAGGCACCACAGCAAGCGCTACTGACTCCACCATTGCTCCTCGAAGTAACGCTAATGCCAGCTCTACAGGCGCGGAGTCTGTGCACACGGCAGCCCCAAAGGCCAATGGCAATGACAGCGTTGCCACCACCAACACTACTGCATCTGCTGCCTACTCTGACCACAACACTTTAGTAAGTGGCACCACTACAGCGCCAAACAGCACGAATGCTCACACCTCTCAAGGTAACGCTGCCGCCAGCTTGGTGGGAGCAAATGCTAATTTCAGTGCCGCTACCCCAATGGCTACCCCAACCAACAGCACCTTGCACCTCGTTGCTACCGCCGCCAACACCACGCCAATTACCCCTGACGTCACTCCACGCATGGTGATATCCCCTTACCAGCCAGAAGGCCCTTGCGTGCAGCCAAACGTTGGCTGCATGGCACAAGGCGCTGTAGCCACTGTGGCCACTACCACTACTCTCCCTAGCAGTGCCGGTAATGAGGCAGCTCCAGCCAGCACAGGCTCTGTCTCAGCTGTGCCAACTGTCACGCCACAAAACTCTGGTTATGAGGCTGGTGTGCCACGTGCTGTGCCAGATCCCGCTGCTGCCGCTAACAGCAATGCCAATGACAGCGCTAACTGGGTTAGTGCCCCTTATCCCCAAACTCCGGTGGCTGCTGCTGATGCAGCTGATGCAGCTGTTGATGCTGCTGCCGGTGCCAGCCTGGTGCGTAATAGTGTCATTGACTCCATGCACGAGCATTTCCAAGGAAGCACTCAAGGAGCAGTGGCGCCTCAAGACTCCGCTGCCACCTCTAGCGACGGCTCTGGCAACAGCTCTGACGACAACTCTGGCTTGATTAAGCCAACCTTGGCCGAGCTCAACGAAATCCTGCAGCACATCAATGGCACCGACCGCTCCAATCAAATTAAGGTGTGCTGGGTCTTAGGCACCACCTACAACCACGACCATCAGGTCAGGTCGCTACTCGAAAGCTGGCTGAAAAGCCAACTGGGCTTAGGCACTCCTGCCGCCACTCCTCTGGTGCAGAAGCAATACACGGAGGCACTGATCTGCTTTAACCGACAGTCTGACTCCTCTAACAAGTTCGACGCCGTGCTGCGTCTGGCGCAAGAGGGCGGCTATCAAATTCCCGCCAAGTTCAAGGCGTGGCTGCAATCTAACACTAATGCCAGTGCTGATAGCCAGCAGCAGGCTAAGCTCTCTGCTGAGTTAAGCCTCAAAGACTTTGAGCGCACCCTGAACAAGAAGCAGAAAGATTTAAGCTCTAAGGTGCTCTCCTATTGGCTGGTCTCCAGCGAGGACGAGAGCTCTCGCTTTAGCTTCCTGTCCAATAACGCCAAGCGCTTTGACTACTTCGAGCCTGCGCATCAGACAATCATCAAAGCTCTCTTTGCGTATTGCCAAGGCCTCAAAAAGGAGGATCAAAAGACCGGCGCAGTCTCTCACCAGCCTTTTAGCTACCCTTCGTTCGTGCGCTGGGCCTGCGAGCACTACCCAGAAACCATCAACAAGCAGCGCCTTGATGAGCTTGCCCAGTACAAAGACAGCCTTTCCCGCCGCGTGGACGTCTTTGAAAACATGCAGCTCCTCTATGAGACCAGCTGGCGCTTACAGGCTATCACCGCCGCCAAGACCTTTATCATTAAGGTGCGCGAAAACGCGGACTACTCCCAGTGCCGTAACGCTCGTAATGAATTCCTCACCACTACCAATGGTGTGGATCCCGACCAAACCTTGGGCATCTCTGGCATGGCTGCTAATGCCACTAAAGTCACCACCGCTTTAACGGAGAAGGACGAGCGTTGGAAGTATTTTGTCCCAACTGGCTACCCACTCATTGATGATGCCATCCAAGGCTACCAACGTGGTGGCGTCACCATCTTTGCTGCCAGCTCCGGCCTCGGCAAGACATGGTTTGGCATTGACACCACCTTTAAGCTC
Organism: uncultured Succinivibrionaceae bacterium; assembly: GCA_949286015.1. Lineage (GTDB taxonomy): Bacteria > Pseudomonadota > Gammaproteobacteria > Enterobacterales > Succinivibrionaceae > Anaerobiospirillum. The sequence goes on from CASEBB010000006.1 coordinate 33,942, forward strand.
TTGGAGAAATTCAACGGGCGCGCGCTCTTCTTTTCTTCGGAAATGGATGTGGACAGCATAAATTTGCGCTACTTTGGCATCGCCACCAACAGCAAGATCGGGGTAAAAGATCTTGAACTTGCCAAACAGCGTGATCTGCTGCCACTCATGCTCAAGTCCTTCGAAGGCTTTACGCAGCGCCACTACACCTACGATGACCCTCAAACCAATCAGCCTAACCTGTATACCCAGAACAACCTCAATGAGCAGCTGCGTATTTATGGCAATGAAGTTAACGGCTTAACCCTCTCCAAGATCGTTGCTAGCATCGATGAGGAGCGCACCAAGGCCCCTATTGACTTAGTCGTCGTCGACTACCTGCAAAATATCAAAAACGACCTGATCGACCCCAAAGCGCCACGTCATACGCAGCTCACGAACATCGTCGATGTGCTCAAGGGCGTCGGCGACCGTAACGATTGCGCTATCTTGCTGTTAGCGCAGCTGAATAACCCTGCGACATGGCCGGTTAAGAAAAAGAATGAGCCCCCAGTCCCTACCGCCAATAACATCGCGGAGGCCTCGTTTGCCATTCAGCCAGCCGCTGCCGTGCTGATGATGTACAAGGTCGCTAATACCTCAAGCTCGGTCATGGACTTCCCATTTCAGCTCAACGAGGGTGAGAGCTTTAACTTCGATCCTACGGACGAGGAAGTCTTCGACGAGAACGATCGCCAGCTGAACACGCCATTACGACTGGTCATTACCAAGAGCCGCTTTAACTCTTCTAAGTTGCAACTCGACGAGCCTATCTTCGTGGAGCGCTCGCGGGGCTCGCGTTTCAACTTCTACCTCTAAACGGCTCTGCTCTGCGTTTGGTGGCTGCCACAACATATCCGCGCGCCTGCAAGGAATGAGTGATCTCTTAACTTACTGATGCATTAGTGAGTGCTGGCAACAACCTACACCTCGAGATAAAGGGGGCTCTAGCCTGAGCCTCCTTAAGGTGAGGCCAGCATGATTGCCACAAACACCGTCAACTCTTAAGTCAGTCGTTACCAAGCAAGCACCTGAGCCGAAGTTGTGGCCTGTGCCGCTAACCACCACAGAATGGTGTTGGGGGCACTGTCCATCAAACGCAGTGGCGAGCCCTCTACAAGAGGAGGCTGCCGTGATCTACCTCTCCGAGCTCCGCTTAGCACCACGCTTTAACGTGAGCTACCATACCTTAACCCCAGATGGCTTTGCCGTCCCTACTGCGTACAACTTCCTCGCTTACATCAGAGCTCTGGAGCAGTTCATGTACGATCAGGGCTGGACCATGATCGGCTCCTGCTTTAAGCTGCCTAATCTGCACCCATGGAAGGCACCTACTAGGGAGCAGTTACACCAGTGGGCACAGCAAAACCTGCAACCTCAGTATCAGTCTGCGTCTAAGACACGGTCTAAGCAAGCTAACTCCCTCACCATCCGCCTTGCCGACACCGAAACGATCGCCCTTGATTGTGACTTTCACTCCTCGGAGCTGATGCATGCTTTTGTCGAGCAGCTGCACGACTACCTGCTGCTGAGGCACGACCAGTTTTACACCTGCAGCGGTAAAAAGGGCTGTAAGCTCTTCTTTCGCTACCATAAGGAGAACGACGAGCGCCTGCCTCTGAAGCTGGGTGTGACCGCCTATAACGCAGGTTGTAGCGATAATCCCGACTACAAGCAGGAGCTGGAGCTCAAATCTAATTTGAGCACCGTTGCCGGTCTCTATGGACAGCTTGATGGCCGTGAGGTGGTGTATGGCCCTTATGAGGACTATCCCTACATCTGTGCCACACGGCCTATGGATTTACCTGAGCTTACATCCGAGCAGCTGCTGGGCATTGCGTGGCGCTACAACAACCTGCTGCACTCCTTTGGCATGGTAGAAAGCAACAATTGCCTCGTCCAGACTCAACCGCAGTACCGGCTCACTCAAGAGGCCCTGTGCTCTGTGGTGTTTCTGCGCTATCTTTTGAGCTGTGCTGGTAAGAGCGTGGACTTAGCTGCCATCTTACGCAGCATCGAGCAAGGCGAGAACTTTGATCTGCTGTTAGCGTGGCTTAACTTTGCAGGCCAGTGCCATGCCTACCGTATCATCAGCTCCCTCTATGTCGTGCACGAGGTACCAGAGCAGCTTTTGTGGGTGCAATTTAAGCGTAAACTGCTGTCGATGCCCACGAGCGATGCGTGGAGTTTGCTCTTAAGCTCCAGTAACCGCCTGTTTGCCAAGCTGCTGCCTGAGGTGCTGAGCTTAAGATACCGCATCGCCTGCCTCGATCTTGCGCCAGAGCTGTTAGAGGCAATTCCTTGGGTATGGCACTACGCTCCACTGCCCGTACTCACCTTAAACCCGCACGTGCACGCCTCTGTGGAAGAGCGCATTATGCTGTTTGCCCAAGCAGTGCAGCAGCCACATCTCATGGTGTAGGCACAATCTGGTATAGCGTGGTGTGTTGTGTTGTGGTGTTATTTCACGTGTTGCTGTTATTAGCGCATTAACCACTCCAGAGGGCGCTGGTCTCACCACGAGCTTAGCGCCCTTTTGCCCTCAGCGCTATGAAGTGATTCCGCCACAATGGTGGGCTTAAATTAGCAGGTATGCTTCTGCAGTCTTTGTGCAGATATTCGCTGGCGGCTGTTGGTTGTGTACGCAACAAAAAAGAAAGGCGGGGTATACCCGCCTTGTTGCTATCCCAACAACTCACAGCTTTATCAGCTTGCCCCGCAGTCACCCTCAGGGTACTGCCCTAAGGACAAGGCGCGGCGCCAGCCGAAGCTTGCCGTGCTGTGAGTATCTTTAGTAATAAACCCAGAAATCGACTAACAGCACAATCAGCCATGCAAAGTGGTGAATGGCGCAGCCAATTAACGTGTACTTGAGCTCTGGTGCTACCTTCTTACCATCATGCGCATTGCGAATAGTGCGCAGAGCAGACGAGGCCAGTGGAATCAGCGATAAAGCTAAGATGCTGATCTCCCAGCCCTTGTGCGAGATAAAGCAGGCCACAAAGGAACTGACCAAAACACAAGCAAACAAGAAAGCGTGATAAATAGGCGCAAAGCGATAGCCTAAGCGTACCGCTAGCGTGCGCTTGCCACTTACGTAGTCCTCTTTCATGTCACGCATATTGGCCGTGTGCAGCACCATGATCGAGGCGGCACCAACGCTCACACACAGCATCACCGTGTCAGGGTAAATCTCAAAACCACTGCCACTGGCGTTGGTGATCATGATCTGGGGACCGACCACCGCTAAAATACCAAAGAAGAGGAATACCGAGAGATCACCTAAGCCCTTATAGCCATAGGACACGCCTAAAGTGTAGAAAATGGCGGCTAAGATGGAAACAACGCCTAAGAAGATAAACCACGCAAAGGCATGGGCATCATTACCTAAGGTCATATAGACCGCAATGGTTCCCGTAATCGAAAGGAGCACGATCACGATGGCCATAAAACGCTTAATGCCTTGCAGACTAATTGCTCCCGTCATCGTCGCGCGGATTGGGCCTAAGCGCTGGGCACTGTCGGCACCTTTGTAGGCATCACCATAGTCGTTAGCGAGGTTAGAGAGGATTTGCAGCAGCATGCCGGTGGCAATGATTAAGAAAGCGGCAGCGAGGTTATAGGCGTTAACCGCTCCGTAATAAAAGCCCAAGGCACAACCCACGGCGCAATTAGTCGCACCCAAGAGCAGGGTTTGCGGGCGTGCTTCTTTAATCCAATCTTTCAGCATTAAGCACCTCAAAAAGCAGTGGAGGGCGTAAGGGGTGGGGGCGTGGTGACCACCTTAGAGAAAACGCAGCGCAATACGTGCTAAGCCGCGCCAGCACAGGCTTAAACTCGATGTGTTAGCACCAAGCGGCATACCGGCAAAAACGGCGTTATTTTACCATCAGAAACAGCAGCTCATTCAGTGGCAAATGCTTTTATTTACCGCCGTCCCCCAAGTGCTCTACGGCAAAGCTTAAGGCACAACAAAAAGCCGATCCATACGCTCTTTTGATTAACACAGCACCACCGCAAGCAAGTGCGCCTATGGCAAAGCCTGCATACGCGCAAATGGCAAGCTCACACCACCGTGTTACTGCCACTTAAAAAGCAGCTTTGCTGCTGTCTGGTAGTGACTACCAACCGTTCTGCATGGAACGGCTTACCTGCTACTTACCATCCCCACTAACCTAAGAGTGGCCAGAGCCATTTAGAGCGTCATTACATCAGCCCTCAGGGTGAGTAGGTATCCTAAAAGCGCCTGACGGCGCCTTATCTCGAGAGTAGCGCCGCAGCAAAGGCCTACTCTCAGGGTAAAACACCTGATTGTAGGCAGTTACCTCCTTTGAGCTGGGCTTAAGTTCGCTGGTATGGCTACTTACCCCATAAGCTCTGGAGGCCTTTACTGGCCTTTGCTGGCCTCTGCTGTCCCTGCACTGATCACCATCCAGCCTCCATGTGTTGGACACATCGTAGGATAGCCACCTAAAGGTGGCTCACTCTTGTGACCTGCCCCTGTAGCTTTGGTAGGTTGCAGCGTGTTACCTACCGCCTTTACCGCAGAGGTGTAACCCTGCGGCGCTGACTACCTCTGCAGCCTTCTTTTTACGCCACCGCACGCCCATTTTTACCGCATTTTGCGCCACGTCATATCACGCCCCCGCCCATTTACTCGTCCCTAATTTCAGTGTGCTAATATTGCCTCCCCCGCACTCCTTACGCCCTAAAAGCGTACTGCACTGCGGACAACCTAACTTTGTTGAGGTAGCGCTCACCATCAGCCTTTGTGCCCCTTTGGGGGCACAGCAAGGCAAAGTCATCCCGCACCCACACAGCACAGCGCCAGCTGCGCTTTCGGTGATGACTCTGATGACTTACCTCCCCTAAGCGCGAGGCTAAAGACCACATGCTCGCAACCAGCATGGGGATGCCATGTAAAAAGTGCCACCCCATGCTGCCAGCACATTCCCCCAAAGAAGTGCTTTGCCCGAGGTTTTACTCCCCAAAGAGGCTGCTGTGGGTGTACCCCCACATGCACACCCCCAAATAGCTGTGCTCACTCACTGATGCCTCTGTGGCTTTTGCTGCCACGCCCCAACGTGTGTGTGTGTGTGTGTGTGTGTGGTGCACCTAGCCATGCCCTGTTGTCTGGCGTCATCACAGATTGAGCATAGACACAGCTGAACCTTGGAACTAAGCACAACTTAGGACAGTCTTACGCATATCGCGACCACAAATCCTTGCAGCTGCTAACTTCAAACAGCTCTCTGGCTGGTACGCACCGTCAACTCCTCACTCTCCCTCTTCAGCGCCGCAAGCCCACGCTGCGGTGCTCTGAAGATGAGCTGACGCAAAACCACCAGTCAATGAGTGGCCACGCTACTACCAGTACTCCTCTGCCTTGCCACCGCTTGCGCGGTTGTAGGCAGCACTTGCTGTAGCGAGCCAAGCTACCTCTGTCCTTCTTAAAGCAGAGCAGCCTCTGTTTTTGGTTACCCCGCTGGTTTGCTGGCCGCATGGTAAGAGTCTTCTGAACTCTGTGCACTGCACGCGTTATCTGTACGCGTGACAGGTATTTTGCTCTTAAGACTCTGTGTTATCTGCGTTTACGGTGCTAATGCATGGCACCTGTAACGCGCTCTTTGGTGTTAAGCACAAGCTTGCCCGAAGCACGCTTCACGGTGCTGTAGCAGCCAACAAAACGCTGCGCACACGCCGTGATCACCACTGCGACCACACCGTCTTCCATGCTCACACCCTCAGGCGTAAGCCTAACTCCACAGTCTGGGGAGCTGCAGGTTAAGGATTACCTTATGACCGAGACCATTAAAGACGATGCTTTTGATCTGCTTGAAGCCCTCAAAGCACAATTAAAAGCTCACGAGCTCGACGCCATCTTGATTCCCCATAATGACGAATATCTCTCCAGCGAGCTGACACCTGATTGCGAGCGTATTGCTACGCTTACCAACTTCACTGGCTCTGCTGGCTTCGTCTGCGTCTGCATCAATCGTGAAGACGCTCTGCCTCTGGAGGTTGCCAATCGCAAAGACGAAAGCGATCTGCGCAAAATCGAGCACGAGCAAGCAGTATTCGTCGACGGTCGTTACAAAGTGCAGGTCAAAGAGCAAGTCAATGAAGATGTCTACGACTGCTTCAACTTTGCTGAAATCACTCCTGCCGCTTATCTGTGCGCTATCCTGCCGAAAAAGAGCCGTGTCGGCGTGGATTTAAAGTGCATCAGCTACCAGTACTACCAAGACTTAAAGCAAGCCCTTAGTATTGCTGGTATCGAAATCGTCCCCCTTGAGGAAAATCTTCTCGACCTCGTGTGGGAAGACCGCCCTAAGGCCGTGTGCTCGCCAGTGGAGATCTTTCCTGATGAGTACAACGGCTGCCCAAGCATGCAAAAGCGCCAAGCGCTGGCGCAAACCTTACGCGATCGCAGCTTAGACGCCACCATTATCTCGAGCCCAGAAACGGTGTGCTGGCTGTTAAACATTCGCGGCCGTGATCGCGATTTCCTCCCTATTATCAACTGCCGCTTAGTCGCCTACGCCAATGAGGCCCTTGAGTGGTACGTCAATCTCGAGCACTTAAGCGATGAGGTGCAGGCCTCGCTTGAGGATCACGTCGGTCATATCGACATCTTCCCAGAGGTGGGCTTTGATGACGTGCTGCAGCGCTTAAGCTCCTCTAACTGCACGATCTATGTCGACCCCCGCAACACTAACGCCCACATCTTTGATGTGCTCTACAGCCATGGGGCCAAGGTGGTCAAAGGCTTAGGCCTGTGCGAGCTGCCAAAGGCTCGCAAAAACGCCACCGAGCTTGCAGGTGAGCATAAGGCGCACTTAAAAGACGGCGTGGCCATGTGCCGTTTCCAAGCATGGTTAGACGACCTCACCAAAGCCAGCAATATTACGGACTTAGAGGGCTATCAGCGCCGTGTGGAAGATATCGATGAGGCTGTGCTCGCCGAAAAAGCTGAGTACTTCCGCCGCATTGAGGGCGACTTTATTGAGCCATCTTTTGCCACCATCTCCGCTTTAGGCCCAAATGCGGCGATGTGCCACTACAACCACGCTGAGGTGGCTACCGCCCGTAAGATGGGCACTGACCCGCTGTACCTAATTGACTCTGGTGCCCAATTCCTTGAGGGTACCACTGACATTACGCGCACGATCTTAGTCGGCCCTAACCTGACTGAGGAAATGCAGCTCATGTACACGCTGGTGCTCAAAGCGCACATTGCCTTAGCCTCTACCATCTTTCCACCAGGAACTTGTGGCATGCAGCTGGATGCCATTGCCCGCCGTCCGCTGTGGGAGTATGGCTGCGACTATGAGCACGGCACTGGTCACGGTGTGGGTCACGTGTTAGCAGTACATGAGGGCCCTCATAACATCTCCACCAAGAGCTCCAACATCCCTCTTGAGGTGGGTATGGTGACCTCAATTGAGCCAGGCTACTATGAGGCCGATAAGTACGGCATCCGCCTTGAGAACCTCTATGAGGTGTGCCCATGCTCGCAGCAGGGCTGCCAGCACATGCTGTGCTTTGAGCCCCTGACGCTGGTGCCTTTTGATACGCGCCTCATCTTGCGTGAGTTACTGACTCCAGCGGAGCGTTCGTGGCTTAATGACTACCACCAAAACGTGTTGAGCGTGATTAAGAACGCTGCCAGCACGCTGTCGGATATGGAAGTCAGCTACCTCACGACAGCCACGGCTGCGATCTAAGAGCAAAGCGCACTGGCATTGCGGGTAACAGCAGGGTGCAGCGCCACAGGCCTGCCTCCTCCAAGGGGCTGTTTATAGCAACCGCAACAACTGCTGCAGCGATGTGCTGTGGCAGCGCTGACAGCGCCAGCTTGAGCCCTTTGCGATAAGGCTGGCAGTGGCTCTGAGCCTTGCCTTGAGATACAGACTGCTTACTGCAAGCGCACGCGCACGCTCAAGGCGCTGGCGTTAACGGCGCCTTTTTCTAAAGCTGCTGCCACTTAGCAATGAGTAATCTCATAAAAGAGACGGCTGCAAGGTTAAGTTAGGATGCATTCCACCTCGAGATGAATGGTGCAGGAGAGCCTGCACCTATCTTCAAGAGGAGCACTCCTGCTGGCCTTAAACTCCGGCAGCTATTAAGGCAGTAAGTCCTTACTGCCGTTACTTGTAGCGGTCACTTGCTGTCAGCTTACTTATTGCAGCTTGCTGCCATGTGCCGCCTCGTAACGCGATAAGCCTATTAGGCTACGCTGCCAAGACGCCACTTCCCCGCTCGTAGAGAGAAAAGAGGCCAAAAAGCAGAGATTAGCGCCGCAAAGTGGGCCGTACAGGTGGTCGATCACTACCACTACTCCCCTGTACTCCCCGTGATGGCTCGGCGCTACGATCTACCACCCCCACCCACTCTCTACCGTCCCTATAACTCTTGACGCCACATGCTGTCACTCTCTGCCGCTATGGGGCTTTGCTCCCAGCTCGTAAGCGGCTATGCCATGTTGTCACGCAATGTCGTGACAGCGCGCAACAGAGCTCCCTAACAGCAATTACAGCCGCCACGCGCCGCCACTTAACGTCACTACTGACGTCAATGCTGACGCCACTCCTGACGTCAGTGCTGCCGACCATTCCTCTCTATTGCTCCCTGAACACAGCAAGAAAACCAAAAGCACCCCACCACGAGCTTAAGACTTTTGGTAGTGCACCATAGCAAAAGCAGCCCATGTTCTCCAAAATAAGGCTATAAAGCCCATAAGATTGCGGTTTACGCGCTTGTTAGAATGGGCTTATATGGTAGCAGTAGCTTGCCTTTAGACAC
>CASEBB010000007.1 GCA_949286015.1 uncultured Succinivibrionaceae bacterium
TGTTTGGAACGGTGCTGAGGTAGGATTGTATTCTTGTTCAGGACCCGCCCTATTAAAACGGGAGGAAGCCATGTGCGTAAGCACATGGAGACTTCACTCAGCGCAAAGAATCTCTGGTACTTAGTTAGCTGCGCATTGTAGCTGATGTTGTCTCTTACTGCTGGCAATTGCTAGAGATGGCAGGACAGGACAAAGAGTCTGTAGCGGCTGCGCCTTGGGATTACTAGCAGGCCGCTCTCAATACTGGGGCAAGTGCAGACAATTGTGCTGTCTAAGCTGCGCAAAAGTGTCATAATGAGGGCGCGAGCAGCACGTCAGTGTAGGAGCTGTGGTGTTGCCGCGTAGTTCTAAGCCAGCTTCTCTGGTGAGCCTAATGACAGGTAAAGCCTGACATTGGCGCATGAGAGAAAGCTGGCTTTTTTGTTTGGGGATAGGTAGCTTTACAGGTAAGCACCATGTGCCACCGCCACCGCAGCTAAAGTCAGCTGGCCACGCTGGGCTGGTAGGTGGTGCTGTCAGGTGCCGTTTGCTTACCTACAGGTAGGGGTTGTCGCTTTAGAGCTGAGCTTAGCTGAGCGGATCTTAGCGCTGACGCAGGCATTGGTGCTGGCGCTTAGACTTTGAGGGCTTATAGCTGCTCTTCCCTTGCATTCCCCTCTAACGAAAAAAGCAGGGACTAGCCCTGCTTTTGAGGTTTTAGTGGAATTGCGTCTGCCTACGATTTCAAGGTCACTGTGTCTTACCTTGCCTCATAAAGCGGGCGCTGCTGCAAGGATTTAGTTGTTTTGTGAGGAAGCTGTGCTCTTAGTCGCGGCAGGTCTTGTAAGTAGAGCCCTTTGGCGCCACAAACTCCTTGCCCGTAACCTTAGCTTGAATGATCGAAACCACTTCGCCTACCACTAAGGTCACTACGATAGCGATTAAAGCGTACATCCAGAAGCTGATGCTTGGCACGCAGTACTTGCAGAAGAAGACCATAGCTGTAGCAGCTAAGAAGCCAATGAAAGCACCTAATGCCGTAGACTTGGTGGTGAAAGCACCTAACACGAACACACCAGCTAACGCACCTAAGGCCATGCCTAAGAACGAGTTGAAGAGCTCGTATGCAGACTTCACATCTAAGCGGGCTAAGTACATGGCCACTAAGATCGCGAAGATACCAATAGCCAGCGAAATGTACTGCGCAATCTTGGTCTGACGGTCGTAGCTCATGTTTGGCGTAATCTTGGTCTGGATGTCCATAACCCAAGAGGTAGCCACAGAGTTAATACCAGTCGATAAGGTCGACTGCGAAGCAGCGTACAGAGCAGCTAAGATGATACCGGTAATACCAACTGGCAGCTCATAGGTGATGAAGTATGCAAACACCTGATCCTGAGAGTTACGGAAGGTCTCGGTAATTAAATCAGGATTCTGTTGGTAGTAGAGGTATAAGCCAGTACCGACGAGGTAGAAGATAGTAGCGCAGGCTAAGGACAAGACACCATTACCTAAGGTCATCTTGTTTAACTGCTTGATGTCGGTAGTGGTGGTGAAACGCTGCACCACGTCTTGCGACGAAATGTAAGAGCAGAAAGTGGTTAAACCGCCACCAACTAAGGTCACCATCACGGAGGTGCCTAAGAGGTTGGTCCAATCCATCCACTTCTCAGTGTCAGCTAAGAAACGACCACCCGTGGTTAAGGAGTAGGTCATATCACTTAAGCCACCGTCTAACTTGTAAACGATGTAGACCAGCGTCAGAGCGATACCGCCAATTAAGATCACGCCTTGGATGAAGTCAGTCCAGAGCACCGCCTTTAAACCACCAGTGTAGGAGTACACAATGGCAATGGCACCCATGGCGATAATCAGGATGTCGACGTTAATGCCAGTCAGGTTAGCTAAAGCTAAGCATGGCAGGTACATCACGATCGACATACGGCCTAACTGGAAGAGCACGAACATCAGAGCGCCTAACACACGTAAGCCTGGACTCTGGAAGCGGATCTCCAGATAGTGGTAAGCAGTGTCGATGTCGAGCTTAGCGTAAACTGGCAGGAAGTAACGGATGGTCAGTGGAATGGCGATGATCATACCCAGCTGGGCAAACCACAGCATCCACGTGCCACCGTAGGAGTTACCGGCTAAGGCTAAGAAGGAAATAGGGGAAAGTAAGGTTGCAAAGATCGAAACGCAAGTTACCCACCAAGGCACCGAGCCGTCACCTTTGAAGAATTCCTTGCCTTTCATCTCCTTCTTGGAGAAGTAGATACCTGCGAGCAGCACGCCTACCATGTAGACGACCAACACGGTGGTATCAATCCAAGTAAAACCGCGTAGTTCTTCCATACTGTGAAACCTTTGGCATCCGCAGCCTTGACCTTGTGGGAGATATCCTTACAAGGGCCTTGCAAGGCAAGGGGCATAGTGGACAACAGGAAAAGCGTGCGACAAACACTCAAGCTTTAAGCCCAGCATTAGGCACGCAGACAGAAAATGGGATGCGCCAATTCAAGACGTGAGCACAGCCTAAGGGTGAAAGATAGTCTGGAGCACAAGCGCTTGTAACCATCTGTCTGTAGTGAGGTGTGGCTTAGGCTGCAACTCGCGCCTTAGGCTCATGCTGAATAAGAAGCGTAGAGGTGTGTCGCTCCTTGTAGGAGATTCAGCATGATGATAAGCCGTCCCACCCACAGTGCAAGCACCATGGGGTGAAGTACCATGGGGTGAGGAAGGGATCGGCTAAAGCAGCTCGTAAGGTGTGTTTGTTGGCTCACAGAGCTGCTTTTCCCGTAGTGGCTGTTAGAGGCAACCACTACAGAAAAGGGCTTAGCCCGTCTACCTTAAGGTTGTACTGCAAAGCAGCGTAGGCGGGCCTCATAAGCAGAGGAAACTCTGGCAAGCCAGAGTAGCTCTGGCAAAGCCGAGTAGCTCGGCTAAAGCAGATTAGCTCTGCTCAAGCAGATTAGCTCTGCTCAAGCAGATGGTGCTCGGCTGGCGCTTAGAAGTACTTGTGGTAGATTTCCTTAGCGCGGGCGATCATCTCGTCGCTGTAGCCGCCCATTGGCTTACGGCAGTAGCCAGCGTCAACACCAGCCTCTTGCAGGCACAGCTTTAAGGTGCCATATAAGCCGTTGGCCAGCACGTCAGAGATAAAGTCGTTGGTGACATGTTGCACCTCTAAGGCTTCCTTGACCTTGCCTGCGCGAGCATACTCAAAGATCTGACGAGCACGAACACCGTTCACATTGAAGGTCGAGCCGATAGCACCATCAACACCTAACACGGTGGCTGGTAACATCATCTCATCGAAGCCAGCAAATAAGGTCTTGTCTGGGAAGGCCTTGCGGAAGCGCTCTAATAAGTAGAAGTCGCCAGCGGTGAACTTCACACCGGTGATCTTCTCGTTAGCAAAGAGCTCCTTGAACTGATCAACAGAGATGTTGACGCCAGTTAAGAATGGGATGAAGTAGACCACCATCTGGTTGTCCACACCAGCGGTGATGGTGTCGTAGTAGTCCTTGATCTCGGCAAAGGAGAACTTGTAGTAGAAAGGAGTCACAGCCGAGAGGGAGTCGTAGCCTAAGTCGGTGACGAGCTTAGCAAGGTGCACGGACTCATTGATGTTTAAGGAGCCGACTTGAGCGATCAGTTGGATTTGATCCTTAGCCTCGTCCTTAACGATCTTGAAGATCTGCTCTTTCTCTTCGGTGCTCAGTAAGAAGTTCTCACCGGTGGAGCCACCGACATAGAGGCCATCGACCTTGTTCACGTCGATGTTGTGGCGCACTAATTGGCGGATGCCCTTCTCATTGAGGCTGCCGTCTTGGTTAAAGGAGGTTAACAGGGCGGAGTAAATGCCACCAATCTTCTTGTAAGCCATTGAATGTCTCCTGCAATCCAAAGAGATGCCCCCACTTTCCTACCTCAGACGTCAAAGAACGTAAAGCGCAAGATCAAGGAGGAAAAGGGGATGACGCCACAGGGTTAGCTTATGTAGAGAACCTGTGGCTGCTCTCTACGTGCTCTCTTCCCCGCTACCCAAGCCATGGGGCTAAAGCAGGGAGTTTGAGGCGCTTAGCCCTGAGGCAGAGCGTCAATAAACCATTTGCCAATTACTTGTGGGCGGGTAATAGCAGAGCCCACGATGGCACCAAAAGCACCCACCTCAAAGGCAATACGCAGATCGTCTGGGGTGTTGATGCGACCCTCAGCAAATACAGGGATCTTTAACGAGCCTGCTAAGCGTGCGACCAGACCAAAGTCTGGGCCTTTTAAGTGTGGCGAGTATGGGGTATAGCCCGATAAGGTGGTGGAGATGGCATCAAAGCCGATCTTCTCGGCGTTGTGTGCCTCTTCATCATTAGAGATATCAGCGAGGCTTAAGCGACCGGCATCCTTAATCATCTTGACGAGGTCTTCTAACTTCTCGCCATTTGGACGTGGACGCAGCGTGGCGTCAAGCGCAATGATCTCGCAGCCGCAATCGATTAAGGCTAGGATCTCTTTTGCCGTTGGGGTGATGTAGATGTCAGAGTCATCGTAGTTCTGCTTGATTAAGCCGATGACTGGCAGGCCCGTGACTTTCTTGATTTCTTCGATATCTGCAACCGATTGGCAGCGGATGGCGACAGCACCAACTTGCTTGGCCGCTAAGGCCATACGACCCATGATAAATGGGCTATGCAGCGGCTCATCAGGTAAAGCTTGGCAAGAGATGATGAGCTTGTTCTTAAACTGGTCAAATAACATGGGTTATCCTCAGTAAGTGGCGCAAGTGGCTGGCACAAAGTACGAGCGCTTGCTGACGCAGCATCAGAAAAAAGAGCTGCATGGCGGCTAACAAGGTAGCAGCAAGTGATGTTGTCTCGCGCCCATCAGGGAGAGGTAGCGCGGGGGCGGTGAGTGGAGTGTTCTCAATTACAGGAACAGAGGTAACTGAGAGTCTAGCGTATACAACCACGCGCGTGTGGCGTTAAGCTTGAAGGTGGCAACGTTTTTTAAGAGCAACAGGGGGTGCTGCGCTTAACAGGGGCGTTACACCTTAAAGAGGCTCACACTTAGCTGGGCCTTAGATAACCGTCACGCAGCATCGTTTTTAGATGTTGTCAGCGCTTAAACCCTTGTGTTCTTACCTCTGAGCAAAAACATAAGGGTTTAGGGACTGAAGAAGCGTGATGTTATTGGGTGTAGTGGTGTTGGTGGTAAAGACCGCGACGGCCGGTTAAGACCGTCGCAGGTTGCTTGTAGTAAGGTTTGTGGTGCAAACCTTTAAGAGCAGTGACTCTTAGAAGGTGTACTGGATACCAACACGCAGACGCAGCTGACGGTCTTCATCAGTACCATTAACGCCGATATCACCGAACTCGATGTATGGGTTCCACTTGCCTAAGCGGTAGTTGATAGCAAGGTTCTGCTCGTAGTTCCAGTCCTTGCCATCCCACATCACACGCTCGGAGCCGTCAGCGTTGTCGTTTAAGGCCCACATGTGCGTGTAGTTGTAGTTGATGCCAAAGTTGCCACGGTTGTAGCCAATCCACGCATCAATACGAGCGTTCTTTTGGTCAGCACGCTCGTCGTCGTAACGCCAGTAGTCATAGCGTGGACGAATGGCAAACCACAGACCAAAGCTGGTGTTGTACTGTAAGCGCAAGTATGGCTTATAACCAGTGGTTTCGCTGGTAGACTCAGTGATGATACCTGGGGTAATGGTAAAGCCGGTATCAGCGATCTTATAGCCCCACCATAAGCTCATCTCAGTAGCGTTGGTGACGAAGTCGCCCCATTGGCCCTCGTTGTACTCAGGGTCGCTGGTGGACTCAGTGCCAGACTTAAAGGAGGAATCAACGTAGAAGCCGACGCCATTGTCTAAGGCACCGATGAGGCAGATACGGTCGTAGTTCTGACCCCACTCCGAGCGGTACTCGTGACGGTAGTCAGCAGTGAAGGTAGCCTCAACAGCTTGTGCAGCTGGAATGGTGGCACCAGTGAAAGCTGCGGCAGCGCCTAAGGCTAAAGCGAGTTTGGTAAAGCGCATGACATGCTCCTCAACTTAGGACGCATCCTAAGAAAAGCAGAAAGAGGAATCACAGCTCTCCTGAAGAAGATCTGGTCCTAAGATTCCTCAATGTCTAAAAACTTAATTTCCCCACGTGGGCATCGCCATCTTTGCTGGCATAACCACCGCAGGGCCCGAGTGCAAAAGCAAGGTGTGAGGTGAGAAGTGGTACCTCATACCAGTCATCCCTTAAAAAAGCGCGAAGTACCAAAGTACCTAAGGGTGACTTACTCGGTAAGCCGCATGAGAGGGCTTGCCGAGGCGCTGTCTCAAGGACAACGCACAAAGCGCAACAGACTTATAAAGCTTATAAAGCCCGTGCTGCGGCTCACACCACTTGTAAGCCGCGCCCACCGAGGTAAACCTAGGTGAGATTGAAGTTGTTAGCGGGTAGAAAGTGCTAAAGGTGACAGGCGATATGCGTCAGGCTTATGGCTTATTCCACCACGACCTGACCGTTTTGCACGGTTACGGTCTGCACGTCAGAGGTAGCAGTACCGCCAGTGGTCTCACCACCGATGAAGATGATCTCATCGCCGTTTTGGATGGTGACACCGTAGCCTAATGGCTGTCCTAAGGTGCCAGCGTTGCTCCACTCACCATTAGCGTATGTGTAGATCTCGTCGCGCCAGGTCTTGGTGCAGCCGTTGTGAGCGAAGTTTTGCCCTGCGGCATAGTTAGCAGTAGAGCCAGGGAAGTTAGCACCACCGGCCACGACTAAAGTGCCATTGGAGTAACCGGCAAAGGCACCAGCTACACCCTCTTGCACGTCCTCACCAGTAGGTGGGATTAAGTCACCGATGAAATCCAGCTTAGCGTAGCCATCTGCCACCGTGAACTTGACGTTGGTAGCGGTACGCAGGCCTGGCTTACGCTCACCACCGACGACAGCCACGCTGCCATCTTGTGGGTTGACCGCGACTGCAGAGCCAGCGGTGCCGACATATGGCAGGTCACCTACGGTAGTCCACAGATTATTTGCTGGGTCGTATTGCAAGATGGCCTTGTTAAAGAAGTAATCCTTAACCTGCTTGCCGTTGTAGTCGGCATTGATCTTATCTAAGAGGGCCTTGTCACCTGCCTTGGTGGCATAGTCAACATCAGAGAAATAGCCGTCGAAGATAGCCTTATTTACCGAGCCCACGACTAAGGCGTTCTTGCCATCAGCAGTGACGACAGTGTGACCAGTTAAGCCGATTGGCGAGCGGGTTAAGACCTTAGTCCAGCTGTCAGAGGCGATGTCGTAGGCATAGACCTCATTGGAAACGGAGACCACATCAGAGTTGATCTTGCCGTTACCACCAAAGACGTAGACCTTACCATTGATAGCCACAGCTTGAGCCTGATCGCGGGATGCATCAGGGAAGGCGGCAATGGCTTCCCATTGAGGTTGAGCGGCCTTAGTGTCTAACTTGTACCAGGATTGACCAGCGGTGCCTAAGCCGATGTAAATCACACCGTCGTACATGGCTCCAGCGCCGGACTTAAATGGCACTGGGGTGTCAGGTAAGGCGGCAGCCATGGCGGTGCTCGCAAAAGCACCAAAGGTGGTCAGGGCTAAGGCAGCAGCAAGTTGCTTCATCTTCATAAACGGCAATCCTCACGAGGTGAAAGCTCTCCAATTAGCCACAAGCAATGGTGTGAAGGCCATATAACCACTACAGTCGTAACCTGTACAGGCGTGACCTGTAAGGTCGCTGAAGTCTGCTGGCCATGAACATGGGATAGATGGGATAGATGACAACTGCAAATGGCCAGCAGCGGTGCAGTGTTATTGGAGATAAATTTCAAAATCCATGATAGTGAAAAAATATTTTTTCACAACCGCCAAATGAGAAAAGTGTGATGCAACTCTCATCTGTGCTTTGTTTAGCGGAGGAACTGCGATATTTATCGCAAATTTGGCCAAAAGTGATGGGTGCTTATGTGCGCGCTTGCAGTGGTGAGGGAAGTCTAGTGATGATCAGTTGTTGCTGAAAATTTGGAAAAATTTTTCAGACGTAGTGCAACGATTTTGCAGCAAAGGTGCGTTCATTTTGTAAACGACCTTGCAGGGGATTGGGTTTATGGTGTGTGGTGGTTTAGTTTTTTGCAGCAGGTGACTGCAAAGAATGCAAAAAAGTGCTGAGGCAAAAAGGGCGTAAGCGTGCTGTAACCAGCAGGAAGCAGCAAGAAAAAGAGGCTTTTGCCAGCGGATGGTGGCGGGGTGAAAAGGCGGCTGGCGGGCGCTGTGCTGGACTTACAAAGAGGTGGTGTGGGGGCGGATCATGTGTCAGAGCAAAGGCCGAAACGCTGCAGCGCACAGGGTGCACCATTATGGTTAGTAGGGAGCAAAGGCCGTAAATAAGACCTTGTTTTGCTAATCTTGCTGCTTGCGGTCGTGACGCTGTTGGGGGACTGTTGTGGGAAAGTTGTGAGGGAGTGCGTCTTGGAAATTGGCCAGATTCTGTTTTGGGTGCTACAGCGTTTTGTGATACTTTGTAGTGAGTTGTAGTGCCAGCGCCAAGAGCGAAACAGTGCTGATAGCAACTTGGAGCTGACGCTAACCCTGTGTTCTTACAGATTGCTGCTTGCCTGCGCTAAAGAGCATGTTTTGCGGTGTCAGGAGGGGGCTAATCTGTTTTTTTGCAGGCCTTGATGTTGGTGGAGATAAAGATGCGTGTGCCTTGCGGTAGTGCTGAACCGCAGTGGTGCGCAGCGTAGCATGAGGCCGTTTATGAAGGAGGGTGTTCTGCCTTGGCAGCGCGCTCTATGTTTCTTTATTTGCTTATAAAGTTAACAGCGGGGAGGGATAGTGCACCTCCTAGCAACATGTCACTTGCGTTTTATTGCTGTAAAGCTGCTTAACGAGGTTGGTGCCACTTACAGCAAGCAAGGATACATGGTGCTGGGGACGTGGACTGGTGTTTTGACGCAGCCTTGCGGCTTAACGCGGCGTGGCGGCTAAAAGCAACGCAACGCAACACAGTCTGATGTCTTAAGTGGTGTAGAGAAACGCTGGCTGTGCTTTGAATTGGAGCCTGTGGAGGGCTTGAGGTAATGCATGAGTTAAACATCCCCATTTCTGTCAATGGCAAGATCATTACAACCCTGCGCGCGGTGCAGGATGACTTGCCTATTGCCTTAAAGCGCCTGACCACCTACATCCTCGAGCACACTGAGGCGGTGATTGTGCAAAACGTCACCGAACTTGCCAAATCGGCCAGTGTGGGTGAAGCGACGGTGGTGCGCCTTGCTAAACTCTTAAAGTTTCAGGGCTTTAAGGAGTTTCAGCTGGAGATGGCCAAGGAGATTGCCGGCAACTCCCAAAATGAGGATGAGCAAATCCTCGACTCCAATATCAGCGATGGTGACGACTGCCAGATCATTGCGCGCAAGATCAAGGTGGCCATGACCAAGTCCATTAGTGAAAACATCCGCGCGGTCGATGAAAAGTCCTTTTACACCGTAGCTGAGGCGGTGTTTAAGGCCAGAAGGGTGTGCATCTTTGGAGTGGGCAACTCCTGCTTAAGTGCGCTCTTTTTAAAGAACAAGCTCAATCGCATTGGTCTTGATGCGCAGTGCGAGGAGATGAGCCACTTTATGTACACCTCCATGTCGATGCTTAGCCCTAGCGATGTGGTGATTGCGCTGTCGCAAAAGGGCAACAGCTACGAGACCTTAAAGGCCTTTGAGATTGGCAAGTCCACGGGAGCGCTCGCGGTCGCGATCACCAATAACCCTGTAGGCAAGCTGGCGCAAATGGCGGATGTGGTGCTCTTTAATGGCAACGAAGAGGGCGCCCTGCAAGGCGATAGCGCGGCCACGATTGCGGCGCAGATTCACGTCTGCGAAATCATATACGCCTTAGTGGTGTCGCTCAACCGCACACGTGCGGTCAAGACCAAGCAGCTGACCTTAAAGGCGCTGCGGATGGATCCGCAAGAGGAGTAGTGCGGGCTTAGGCTGCTTTTCCATCGTCCTCAGGGTAGTGTCTGACAGCCGCAAACAGCGGCCGAAGCCCACAAACCATAAGGGATAGCCGTACCGCCCTTATGGGGCATGGCCTCTTGCGGCTGCACCTTCATCCCGCTGGGGGCACATGGGGGCGTAGCTATGGTCACCTCAGTGCACATCCGTCCCCGCAGAAAAAAAGCGGTGAGAGCTCGCGTCTTCAGCTTTTGGTACTTGGGATTACCCGCGCTTTGTGCTACTTTGCTTTCTACCCGAGGCACTCTTGCAGGCACTGAGCTGCCGCCGCTGCCTTTCGTTGGTGCAGGTGTGATAAGTTGTCACGCTCTTGGGGTAACGAGAGCTTTTTGGTGAAGCTTATGCACGTTAAGCGCAGCTATGCGTAGCGTCATGCCAGCAATCAGGCAGCACTTGCTGCCTTTGCCATCACTTGCTACCTTGGGCAGCAGTTGCTTTGCTGCCTGTATGTACCTGCCGCCGTGCAGTGCCACATGTACTGCCGCAGGCCTTGGTCGTAGCGCCGGTTGAGCGCGCCACGACTTCACATCCCACCTTGTTTGCACTTATCTACAGGCCACTGTGCTCTAAGTGGCGTCTCTTGATGTCGTACTCTGTCTTCAGGGCACGCCCAGCAAAAAGAGACTGCCCCCAACACACGCAGTGCCCGCTGTGATCGCCAATAAACATCACAGTAGCGAACCTAACTCCCCTGTGCTCCTCTCGTAACTCTCTTAGCATAGGGCTTTTTCCCTCACGATTTCCACAGCAAAGGAGAAGCGGTGAGCAGCGAGCACGCACTCTCAGTGCTAGCGCCAGTGCTAGAGCTAGCGCCAGCGCCAGCGCCCAGCATAGCGCCTGCTAGAGCACGCTCCTTACAAGAGGAGCGGCGCTCAGCTGTGGCCATGACTATGGCAGTGGCTATGCCTATGACTGTGGCCATGTCTATGGCGGGGGCGGTGCTGTCTCGTAGCGCTCTGTCGCTGCGTCGCGTGTTGCTGGTCTTGTGGTGCTGGCTACAGCTTATCGCCATGCTCTTTTGCTTGTTGGTGCTGTGGAAAAGTGCAAGCAGACTCTCGTTACGCTTGCGGCGCCGCTCTCTGCTTTTAAGGCGGCAGGGTACTAAGCACTATCGTGTGCAGCGGAGAAGACAGCGTAGCAGCAGCGGGGCGGCTTGCCAGGTGGCGCCCCTTTATCAGTTATTAGGAGCCTGCTTCATCGCAGGCGTGATCGGGGCCATCAGTAGGTGGTGGCAGCGTGTGATGTTATGCCTGCTAATCTGGGGTATGAGCTCGTATGGCTCGTATGTTTGGGCCTTGCCAGTATCGACGAGCGTGGGCTTAGGGCAGTTTTGGGAAGCAGGGCGCCTTGATTATGTCTACGGTGGCTCTGAGGTCGCGGCCTTTGTTAACACACCGGAGCAAATCCAGCTGCAACTGGTGCTGTGCGCCCATAATGAGGCGGCGCCATATCGCCTTACTGTTTTGCTGCCGCACAATCCGGCGGCCTCGGGCATTATCCCTGTAAAACTCCAAGTGGACGGCGTGACCACTCCGGTGTATGCCGAGATCGTGGGCAATTCCCTTGAATTTCAGGTGGGGACAAACTTTTTGATCACCCTGCCAGATAGCCCCACCTTTGTCATGGAATTTACCAAAGAGGATGCGGCCTATCTGAAGATCCCACGGCAGGTGCAATTTCCTATGGAGCGGGCGGCACTGGCTTTAGAGCAGGTCGCAAAGTCCTGTACCATTCTCTGTCAGAGTCAGGATTTCTCCTGCCATCAGCCT
The DNA here is from genome assembly GCA_949286015.1 of uncultured Succinivibrionaceae bacterium. Lineage (GTDB taxonomy): Bacteria > Pseudomonadota > Gammaproteobacteria > Enterobacterales > Succinivibrionaceae > Anaerobiospirillum. Next base: position 11,779 of record CASEBB010000007.1, read on the forward strand.
TTGATTGCGGGCATCTTGTGGCCACGCTCGGGCTTTAATACGGTGGCGACTTTAGCGGCGTTACAGCGCTATCAACAGCATGATGCAGTAGAGCAGGGACAGCAGGAGACGGCACAGAGCACTACTACTACTACTACTACTACTACACCTGCCTCCACAGAGCAGGCTACTAACGCGCCTTTAGAGGTGATTGACCTTGATGCGCTATGCCTGCGTTGGCCTCAGGACAGCACCCAGAATACCGAAAACGGCAAAAACTCACGGCTGCAAAAGCATCTCTTAAATGAGCGCCGCTCCATGGTAAGTGGCCTCGTCAGCTCCATCCAAGCCCAAGAGAGCATGCCGAGCTTTGTGCTTACGCAGAAATGCCGTGCCGCTTTAGATCAGGTCTATGAGCGCACCGGTAAAGATGCGCTGAGCTTTTTGCACGAGCTCTTTTATAAGCCTAGTGGCCATTATCAGCAGTATATGCGGCTGTGGAATGGCGTGGTCATTGACACCGCACACTGGGAGCTGTTGCAGCCCGAGCCTCAGATTAAAGACTTTGATTACTACTTAGCGCTCTTTTCCCTCTTTAGTAATACCGCCATCACGCAGTACCCACAGAGCTATTACGACATCCTCAAATCCCGTGAGGATCCCTCCTCCTTTATCTACGGCATCGAGAACCGCTACGAGTTAGAGACCGTCAAGTACTACGCTGTGTTGGCACGCCGTATCAACACCTCACTCTCGTTAAAGCGCAATGTCAGCAAAGCACTCATGGCGTGGGGTGAGTTCTATCAGGAATTTACCATGGCGCTGCCGCCGATCGCCAAGGCCCAAGCGCTGCGACCGGTGATTTACCGGCAGATGCTGATGCGCATTTGGCGCTTAGCCGGTTACCCTGAAACGCTGCATTTGCGCCCTGAGAATAGCTTTGTGCATGGTAGTGAGGGTAAGACCACCACTAATGAGCTTTTAGAGGCACGCTGCTCGGTTTTTGAGGGCAATAACGGCGATCAGTTCTTCTTTGCCAGTCCCGCGTGTGTGCAGGCGATCTCTTTGGATTTGCGTAATTTAGGCTTGAGTGGTGCACCCTTACAAGAGGTGGTAAAGCGCTGGGATGAGTTTGCGACGGCATGGCAGCAGAGCGTGTTTTATCTGCCCAATGATGAGGATGTAATTGGGGAGCACCCGCGCTCCGGCTTAGCGCTGGCGTTACTGTCTATCTACAAGACTTATGGCTTTGGTGACTACTTCCTCTTGCGCAAGTGCCTCTCGAGCCGCGATAGCGATATCTGCGCTTATGATGCTGACCTCAATTACGATGTCTACCAAAGTGAGCTCAGAAAAACGATTGCGGCGCTGTCGACGGTTTCAGGAAAGGATGCGCGCAGCTTAAGTGATCTCAATAAGCTGTGGAGTCGCTATTACGATAGCTTATGCGCTTATACCAATGGCTTAGCAAAAGCAGGAAAAATTGAGGCGTGGCGCGCGCTGTTTGTGCAGGCGGTAGCAAGTACGCTGCAAAGCGAGACCGTGCTTAATGCGATGTTTGCGCGGCAGTATGGGATCGATCTGACGAAGGAGGGGGAGCTCGAGTAGCAGGAGCTGTGGCAGGGACGAGAGTAGAGACAGACCGAGGGTAGGGCCGACTAAACAGGCGCTGAACAGCATTGCAGCACCCAGTACGGCCCGAGGCATGGCGCTAAGGGCGTCAGCCTCGGTGCCGCTAGTAAAGCGCAGCGCTTAGAGCACGCTGAACTTGTACATGATGAAGCGGTTTAATGGACGCTGTGGGGTTACCGTTGGGTTAGCTTCCTTAAACGCATCTAAGTGTGGGGCATCAGGGAAGAACTCTGGCTCAATGCAGAAGCCGTCATGTGGGCCATAGGCCGTGCCATCATCACGGGCAATAGCTAAATCAGGCACATCCTGATTGATGGCGTTACCAGAGTAGAACTGGAAGGCTGGGTAGTCGGTGTACACCTCAAGTTGCACCTGCTTGCCGTCGACCACTTCGCCCTTGACCGTAGCGCATGGCTTGGTGTTATCGCCAAAGTCGCAGATGACAAATGGGTGGTCATAGCCGCCGGTGTAGCGCATGTTCTCGTCATCAGCAAAGTCTTGCACCGTGCCGCTTGGCGCCAGCTTCTTCCACGCGGTGAAGTTGAAGTTGTCGACCTTGTCTTGACGGGCGGTTACGTCGTAAACCTCGCCAGTTGGAATCGAGCGCGGATCCATTGGCAGGATGGCCTTGGAGTTAAATAAGGCCTCGTGGTTTAAGACCTTGCAGTGGTGGCCATTTAAGTTGAAGTAAGAGTGGTTGGTGATGCACACTGGGCACTCTTGATCGCAGGTGCCGTGGTAGTCGATGCGTAAGGAGCAATCGTCACCTAAGGTGTACTTCACGGTGAGGTCAAAGTTGCCAGGGAAGCCCTCTTCACCATCTGGAGAGTGGTACTTAAAGACTGCAACTTGAGGGGACGTGCAGAGGATCTCAAAGCGACGCTGATTGTAGCCCACCTTACCACCGTGCAGCACCACGTCTTGGCCACCGCCGACAGTGTAGCTCTTGCCATTAGCGGTAAATTGGCCCTTGTCGATACGGTTAGCGTAACGACCAATGGTGGCGCCCATAAAGCAGTACTGGTGGTGATAGTCCTCTGGATTTTTAGGTCCAATTAAGACTTCACGTAAGGTGTCCTTGCCTGCAACAGGAACCTTAATGGAGTGGATAGTGGCACCCCAGTCCATGATAACGACCTGCATACCAGCGTGGTTTTGCAGGGTTACGAGGTGCGGATTTTGTGGGTAAGTGTCGCTCATAGTTTGTGTGGCTCTGACAGCAGGGTATAGCACAGGTAGGAATGAGTGAGCTCATAAGTGACGGATGCAGAGTGGAGTTAAGAGGAGTGGGGTACTGGCAACGACCTACACCTCGAGATAAATGGTGCAAGTTAGCTTGAGCCTACCTTTAGATGGGGGCACGCATGATTACCCTAAAGTCCGTCATCTCTTAAGTCAGTTATTCCTAAGCTTAGCGTGTGGCTGCGTTAGCGCTTGGCAGCGCATTGCGCTTTTACGCGTCTAGCGCCTTTTAGCGCACAGCACTTTGCACGACGCGGTAACGCCCTGTACTCATGTGCTGTGAGAGCATCTCTCCTTTAAATACCTTCTTAGATGGGGACACATCTTTTATCTAGCGTGGCTGCGTGGAGCCATGCCCGAGAGTTGTCCCATGGCACCGTAGACGGTGCCTTGTCATTATAGCAAGTGCTATTGCCACTGCGTTTTTCTGGGCGCTTTTCCTCGCGTCCGCGCCATAGTCACATAGACACAAAGCGCATATTTCCAAAAGCGTGCATTTTGCGGCATAATACGCTTGTCTTCCTTGCGTCCTTTTTGCGGTTTTCGCTGTGCGTGGGGACGCAGCCCCGTGGTTCTCATGTGTTTTTAGACCACCTCGCGGCAGAAGACATTGGCAGGGTGCAAGCCGGTTTTGGTGGCACGCCTGTCGGGGGCGGTAGCCTTGTGCTGCCTTTATTTGGGAGAGGAGCTGTCGCGCTCCTTAAAATTGACCCTAGCACGTGCTGGGATGGCCTCCATGTAGCAGTCAGAGGCAGGCAAAAGTGCAGACTCATGGGCTTTGTGCGAGTCTTTCTGTTTGTGCCTGTGCCATAGAAACAAGCAGCTAGCTTTTGGGATTTTCTTGGGTTCTCGTGGTGTTTTTCAGCACAAGGTGCTCTCTTCTCGTGCGCTGTGCACAGCGTAAAAAAGAGCACGCACGCTTAGGTTGAGGCTTGTTTGGTCGCTTAAGCTGCAAAGAGGATCCAGTAGCACTACGCTACGATAGCTGCCTTAGTTCGTTTAGAGAGTGGTACTGCTACGCGGTTAACTGAGAGGACATATGTCGGATATCGAAAACGAAGAGCAGGTCAGCCGTCCAAAGACGGTACGCCGCAGCCGGAAAAAGAGCGATACGGCCACGGCTGCTGCCACCGAGGCAACAGCTACTGTTGATACTGCTGAGAGCACTAGCGCAGAGAAAAAAGCAGCTCCAGCCAAAAGAAGATCTCGTGCTACCAAGAGCACCGTAACCTCAACCTACGGCGGTGAGCAGAGCTTATTGCTGCAAGGTGATGATGACGAGAGCGCTGCGGAGAATACGGTCGCCGCTGGAGAGAGCGCGACCGCAGCTGCTACTGCGGACATTGCTGACACCGCTGATACCGCTGCAACCGCAGCAAGCGCCGACAACACCGCCAGCACTGTCGCCTCTCCTTGGTCTCAGGGGGAGAGCTTTGCCCCGAGCAGTGCTGAGAGTGACAGTGAGCGTGATGCTACCGGTGATCACGACTACGCTGAGGATGATGCTGACGCGGATGTAGAGCGCGATTACGACGACGATTATGATCGCGACTACGACAGCGACGAGCGCGATTACGATGCTGACGCGCGTGATTACGACGACGATGATCGCGATTACGACCGCGATGAGCGCGACTACGATGCCGCTGAGCGTGATTATGACGACAATGATCACGTCTACGACGACGAGCATGACTACGGCGATGACGCTGACGACGAAGATGAAGACGATCGCTACAATCGCGCTTATGACGAAGATGAGTCTGATGCCTACTACGATGACGAGGATGAGGACAATCGCGGCAATCGCTTAGAAGACTACGAGCAGCCAGCGGGTGCCTATGGCAATACTGAGTTGCCTGTTGCCGCTGCTGCCGGTGACGGTGCAGGCGTAGCCGCTCCTGAGGACGCTGGCGTCGCTAGCGCCACTGGTGCCTCCTCTGCTTACTCCTCGTACACGCCACACATTGTCGATCCTGATGAGGGTGAGGCTGGTGCTGAGGTTGAAGTCGATACTCCAGAGGATGCTCTTACTGCCACTGCCGGTGCGGCTCCAGATGATGCTGCTGAGAGCTCCGAGAGCTCTGAGGCGCAAGAGGACACCACGTCCTTTGCGGACTTAAACTTAAGCGCTCCCGTACTTAAGGCCATTCAGCATGAGGGCTTTGAGCAGCCAACCCCAATTCAGATGCGCTCGATCCCGACCATTTTGTCCGGCCGTGACATGATTGGTCAGGCGCAAACTGGTACCGGTAAGACTGCCGCTTTTGCTCTGCCTATCCTCTCACAGATGCCAAAGGGCCAGCGCTCACTCTTTGCCTTAGTGTTAGAGCCAACCCGTGAGCTGGCTTTACAGGTTTCCGAGTCGTTCTCGCGCTTTGCCCATTTCATGGACAACTTTAAGGTAGTGCCAATCTACGGTGGTGCTTCCTACGAGAGCCAGATTCGCAGCTTACGCCACGGTGCGCAAGTGGTGGTCGCAACCCCAGGCCGCTTAATCGACCTCATCGATAAGGGCCGCTTAGACTTCTCTGATGTCAAGTATGTGGTGATCGATGAAGCCGACGAAATGCTGCGCATGGGCTTTATCGATGATGTGGACTGGATCTTAGACAAGCTGCCAGAGCAACACCAGACGGCGCTGTTCTCGGCTACCATGCCACCAGTGATTCGCCGCATTGCCAAGCAGCACTTAATCGATCCGCTTGAGGTGCGCATTCAGTCGCACACCACGACTGCTACCACCGTGCGTCAGCGTTACTGGGTGGTGTCGGGCCTGCACAAGATCGACGCCATGACCCGTATGCTGGAAGTGGAGCCATACGATGCCGTGCTGGTCTTTGTGCGCACTAAGACCGATGCTGAGGACGTGGCCAATAAGTTAGCCGGTCGTGGCTTTGCCTGCGCTGCTTTACACGGTGATATCCCACAGCGCCAGCGCGAGAAGATCGTCGAGCGCTTAAAGAACGGCTCGCTGGATATCATTGTGGCTACGGACGTGGCGGCTCGTGGCTTAGATGTGGATCGCATTACCCACGTCTTTAACTACGACATCCCATACGATGCCGAGTCCTATGTGCACCGTATTGGCCGTACTGGCCGCGCCGGTCGCACCGGTGAGGCGATCTTATTTGTGTCGCCACGAGAGCGCCGTGCTTTACGTCAGATTGAGCGCGTGACGCGTCAGCGCATTGAGCCAATGCGCATGCCTACCATTGAGGACGTCAATAAGCGTCGCCTCGAGAACTTCCGCAACCAGGTCATTGAGACCATTGATGCTGGTGGCTTAGGTGAGTACTTAGAGGTGGTCTCGGACATCCTCTCCGATGACAGCATTGAGCCAGAGTTACTGGCTGCGGCGTTAGCCAAGATGGCGCAGCGCGATGGCAGCTTGCTCCTTGATGTTAAGGAGGAGCCAAAGTTCCGCGAGTTTAGCGATCGTCGTGAGCGTAGCCGTGATCGTGACCACGACCGCGATCATGAGCGTGACTTTGGTGACCGCGAGCGTCGTCACCGTCATGGCCCATCTCCTGAGGCGGTGCCACTGCGTGCCTTCCCTGAACTTAAGATGGTGCGCTACCGCTTATCAGTAGGTCACCGTGATGGCGTCAAGCCAGGTCAGATCGTGGGTGCGATTGCCAACGAGGCTAACATCGACAGCAAGTACATTGGTGAGATCTCGATCTTCGATACCTTCTCGACGGTCGATCTGCCTGTGGGCATGCCTGAAGAGACCATGGCCATTCTGGCACGGGCTCGGGTGCGCGGTCGTGCTTTAGAGCTGCGTGAGTACACGCTGGAGCCACCTCCACGTCGTGAGCGTCGCGAGCGCGATCGTGACTTTGATCGTGAGCGCCGTGAGCGTCGTTTCCATGGGGAGCGTCGTGACCGCCGTGAGCGTCGTGATTACGAGCCACGTTCTGAGCGTGATTATGACTCGCGTCCAGAGCGCGATTATGACTCCCGTGCGGAGCGTTCACAGGATAACGAGGACGATATGTTCTCGTACATGGACGAGGGCGAGTATCGCCATGAGAAGGGTGATGTCAATGGCAACAGCATTGACTACCACCCACGCAAGAAGTCGCCTGACCAGTACTCGGTAGGCATCGGCTTTGGCTATGACAAGGTCGATTTTGATCAGGGGGTGGTAAGTGGCGGCAGAAGCCGTGAGCGTGATTACGACAATGATCGTGATTACGATTATGACTCGCGTCCACCAAAGGGCAGCAAGCGTCGCTCGCGTCCAAACTTTGATTTTGACCGTCGCAGCTCGCGCTCGAGCAGCCGCTATGAGCGTCGCGGCAAGCCACGCTTTCACTAAGCGTTAGCGGGGCTGGGCTCAGCTAAGCTCTTAGCTTAGCTAAGCCTACTGTCTGCGGTGGCAGGCAGAGACAAAAAAGGCCTCACGCTAGAGGGTAGCAGTTGCTGCTCACCAGCGTGGGGCCTTTTTGTTTGTGCGGCTACAGCCTTAGCTGTAGCCTTAGCTCGGAGTGGGTGGAGTGGAGTGAGTGGCGTGCTCCCCAAGGTATGCACCTCATCTGAGCGGGTGCTTGTCACTCGCTGTGGTGTGCGCGGTGAGAGTGAATCCCAAGAGAGCGTTTTCCTCAGGTGTGCACCAAGCTACTTGCCATTAACCGCTCGCAGAGACCGATTTTGCGCTCGGCTCAGAGTTTGTTGGCTACCACAACGTAGCCTCATACCTAGAGACAAGCACAAGAGCCGTGGTTCATAGCGTTTAAGGTTAGCCCCCTCAGTGTAGTATGCGGGCTCTATGCCCCAAACGCTGAGGAGAACCCCGCTTTTAAGCCCATAAAACAGAGGGAAAACACTATCCTTGCAGATGCTAACGCTTAGTCTTCAGCCTTTGGTGGCTTGCGCACAAAGAACAGCATCAGCGTGCCCACAATAGCCATAGCGATGCTGACGCGGTAAATGGCGAGGTAAGTACCACTGGCAGCCAGCGAAATTAAGGCACCACCGGCAATCTGACCTGCGGTCGAGGAGTTAATAAACAGCGAGGTCGATTGGCCAGGAATGCTTGGCAGCAGCTCTTGAAACAGCACCATGCCCATAGAAGACACGCAGGCTATGAAGATAGCCGAAAATAGCTGTAAAGCCATGATCTGCTCATAGGTGTGCAGGAGGTACAAACCAATGAGGAAGATACACAAAGAAGTACAACCAATCATGACCACTGGCTTTAAACCAATGCCCTTGGCGACCTTTGCTGCTAAGAACATGAGCGGGATTTCTAAGAAAGCCGCTAAGCCAAACATATAGCCTGGCATGTCCGTTGGCAGCTTGAGCTCCTGTGTCACAAACAGGGGAATGGTGGTGATATAGGAGGAGAAGGCGGTAAAGACAAAGGCCATGGATAAAAACAGGATCATGACCGAGCGATTCTTCCACCACGCGACCTTTGCGTCCTTAGCGGTGATGCTCTTATCCATGACGTTTGGCAGGAAGAAGAAGCTGGTGACACAGCCGCAGGCAAACATCATGGCCGTAACCAAGAAGAGCATGTCAAAGCTCACGCCTAAGGCTAAGCCATAGGACAGTGGTGGGCCAAAGACCCACGACAGCGAAGCCAGCGAGCGCAAAAAGGTCGTAAACATGAGCGACCCTTTTTTGATGTGCTTGATGCCGTACTCACGCGCCGAGGCAAAGATCTGCGGAAACGACACAGGGTAGCTGGCAAGGCAGATTAAGCCTACGGTGCACAACAGCAGGAAACTAGGACGTAAGTGCAAGACAAAGGCGCTGGCAATACCAAACAGCGAGGCAATGCAGATAATAGCCGGACGCTGTAAGCCCATGTCAGAAAAGCGTGCTACGGTCTGCACCACCAAGATGGTGGCGATTGGTAGCATGATAAAGAAAAGTGAGATGTGCAGTGGGTTTAATCCCAACTCCGTGTTGAGATAAAACGAGAGCACAGGGTTGAACAGAGAGCTTGCTGCGGAAATGAGCAAGCACATCGCTACGTAAACTGCAACTGAGCCTTGACGCTGGGCGCCAAAAGTCTGCATATAAACCTCAAGAATAGAGAACCCAAAGAGCAATAGAGCAGGATGTGGGTGGACATCGGGAAAGAGGCGGGGGCAGCACCTGAGAAGTGCTCTGGCAAGCTGTCTTGCTGACAGCAAGTCGTAAGAAGAGAGAGGAAATGCAGGCAGCAAAGGTGGCGGGTGGCCAGCAGCAATAGGGCGGGCTTTACAGAGTTGACCTTACAGTCAGGCGTTACCTGAGCTTTTCCCAGCGCGTATGCTAATGACAGTCGCTTTTGTTTGCAATATGGCGGGGCTGGGGTATTGCAAATAAAATTAGCGCGCGCCAATATCTTGAGCAGCAAGCTGATTTTTATCAGCTTTGCAAAGCTTTGCAGTAAGAGGCACTGTATCTTAATGCACCAAAAAGAAGCGACAGGCTGTAGGTTAACAGGGTGTAGTTTTACGCGAGCGTGACCGGAGATCATGGTGGTAAGCGCTAAGCGCTAAACGTTAGAGGCGGGCAGGGCAAAAGAGCTTTTCGTTAAGGCCGTGACGTTTGGGCGTAGATGTTTCTTGGCTTTTTTTGCACGCTAATCGCAGGAGGCAGCTTGGCGTGCATTATGATAGCTATGATGAGACGACGGAGCAGCAACTTGACGTGGTTGGCGCTACGCCTCAAGCCGCGCCGCACAGGCAGACATACAGAAAAGCACAGATGTATCTTATGCGTCACTGTCGCCTTGCGCCGCATCAATCTTCCAGAGTAGCCTCTGTGCACTTGCAATGCTGACCGCTAAGATCGGTTGGTCACAGACGCGCCTAAGCACTGTGTAAGTACAAACTTTCTCTGGCTTTTCTCACCCCCAGCAGCGGGTTTACAAGGAGTTAACGTGGCCACTACTGCTCAAGATATTGCGGCCCAATGGCAACCATACGGTAAGAAGCTCGCCTCTGGCGATGTGATTCCGGCTATTGGTTTTGGCACTTACGCCCTCCCTGATGCCAGCGACTGTATTAAGGCCGTGGCACAGGCCATTGTGAATGGCTATCGCCTCATCGATGGTGCGGCTTTCTACAACAATGAGACTTACGTCGGGCGTGGCTTGCGTTTGGGTGTTACCAAGGCTGGCTTAAAGCGCGAGGATATCTTTGTCACCTCTAAGGTCTGGCCTACGCACTTAGGCTACCAAAAGACCATGGACGCCTTTTTTAAGACGCTCAATGACCTCGACATCGACTACCTCGATCTCTACCTCATTCACTGGCCAGCCAGCGCACAAAACTTTGAAAATTGGGAAGAGCTTAATCTGGCCACGTGGCGTGCGATGGCGCAGCTCTATTCTGAGGGCTATGTACGCTCTATTGGTGTTTCTAACTTCAAAGAGCACCACCTGCGGGCGCTGTTAGACACCGCGATTCCACCAATGGTGAACCAGCTGGAGGTGCACCCTGGCTACTCTCAAGAGTCGCTGCGGCAGTTCTGCCGTATGCAGGGCATTGTGGTCGAGGGCTGGAGCCCATTTGGCCGCAACCGTGTGCTCTCCCATGAGCTGGTTGTGCATTTAGCTGCTAAGTACCAGTGCACTCCTGCTCAGCTGTGCCTGCGCTGGGCGTTGCAGTTAGGCGTGATTCCTTTACCAAAGTCCGCACAGCTTGATCACATGCGCAGCAACCTCAATGTGCTTGGCTTTGAGATTAGCCCTGCTGATATGCAGCTGCTCTTAGACCTCGATCGGGAGCAGGTAGGCTATTCAGGTGAGGATAGCGATACAGTGCGCTTTGGTATGTAGGAGCTGCGGGCAAACGCTTAGCTCCGGCTTACCTTTGGCGCATCTCAGGGAATGTGAGGTAGATGCTCTACTTAAGGCTATTTCAGAGCACCTTACCGCCCTGCAAAAACAACAAAGCCACAGCGGTGGAAACACTACTGTGGCTTTTGTTTGCGCCCGTGCAGAGCCGTGGGTTCTTGAGCGTGAGGCTGGCGCGGCGCTCTAAAGCTGCGCTTTAGGCGATGCGCACCAGACGGGCCATATAGAAGCCGTCAAAACCGCTTGAAGGCAGAATGGTCTTTTCCTCCTCAAGCTGGAACTGAGCGCCGTGCTGAGATAAAAAGGCCTGCACTTGCAGCTGGTTCTCAGCAGGGAGAATGGAGCAGGTAGAGTACACCACCTTGCCACCGACCTTTGCCATCAGCGCATAGCGCTCAAGGAGCTCCGCTTGCGTCTGCTTTAAGGTAGCTAAGCGCGCTTGGGGATCGGACCACTTGCCATCAGGGTTGCGGCGCAGCACGCCTAAGCCCGAGCAAGGCGCATCGATTAAGACGCGATCGGCATGCTCGTGCAGGCGCTTAATCACCTTTGTTGAGTCGATGAGGCGGGTGTCGATGTTAAAGGCACCAGCACGCTTGGCGCGCTTTTTTAAGTCCTCTAACTTCCAGCCCTCGATGTCCAGCGCAATGAGGGTACCCTTGCCTTGCATCAGCGCCGCTAAGTGCAGCGTCTTACCACCGGAACCTGCACAGGCATCGATGACGCGCATGCTTGGCTCAGCTTGCACAAAAGGCGCAATCTCTTGCGAGCCTGCATCCTGCTGCTCAAATAAGCCCTCACGGAAGGCAGCGGTACGGAAAAGAGCCGCATTAGAAGTGACCTCTAAGGCGGTGTTCACGCCCTTTACAGGGCGGGTGACCACACCCTCAGCACTGAGCTTTTGGGCCAGCTCGTCACGCGTCGCCTTTAAGGTGTTGACGCGGATAAAGCGTGAGGCAGGCAGGCCTAAAGCTTGACGCTCAGCAGGCCATGCCTCCTTTAACTCGCGGGAGCCCAGCTCCTCTAACCAGTAAGGGCAGCCCTCTTTGAGCAGTGGGTGCTCTAAGGCCGCTTCCACCTTTTTGTCGAGACCCGAGCGCTCCATGCCGTCTGGGTCTAACTCCGGCCATGGCCACTTCTCTAAAGTGTAGTAGGCGAGGATCAGACGGTTTACGTGACGCTCAAAGTCACTAGGACGCTTTAAGCCCGCAATCTGCGCAAAGAGCGAGAGACGGCGGAACATGGCGTTAATGTGGCGGATGATAAAGCCCTGCTCGATAGCAGGAATCTTGACCTTGCTAAACCACTGGGCATAAGCCTTATCCAGAGGCTTTTTCTCCACAATGGTCGTGTGCAGAATGCTGCTGACAAGACGCAGCTGGAAGGTGGTAAAGCCAGGCTTGTTTGGCGCCCGCTCCGCCACAATCTCCTTACGGCGGCTTTGCCCTGAGCGTACTTTGCGCTCGGCTGCGCTTTCGGAGAAGTGGCCCTCACGGCGCTCACTAAAGCGCGAGGCAGCAGCACGCTTTTGCTTGCCACCACGAGCAAACTCGTTATGGCCGTGGTGATCATGGCCATGGTCATGACCATTACGACCAGCAAAAGGCGTCGAGCCGTGCTTGGCGGCGCCAGCGTGTTTGCCGTTTGGCCGCTTGAGGCCTTGCGCTTGAGCAAGAGCAGTGTTCTTGTGGCTGTGGGCCGCTTTGCTGGCACTTAAGGTAACGTTCTGGGTGCCTACTTGTTGCCCGTTACGAAAGATTTTAACTTGCGCCGTTTGGGCTGACGCGTTGCGTGCTGGGCGCGCGGCGCGCTGGTTGTGCCCTAAGCTCGGGCTTTTGCCGTGGCGGGCTTGAGGCGCAGCGGGCGTGCGAGCAGAAGAAGCCATATTAATCCTACAAAGGTACCGCTCAGGAGTCTGTTACTCTCGTCGGGTTAGGGTGACGTTTAGTGCGCTTTTTTCAGGGCATCGTGCGCGTCGGGGCAGAGCACGTGCTCTCTTAGCGCTAGCGCGTAGCTCACTTACCAAGGAGTGAGTGATAAATCAGTGACGGCAGCAAGGTTAAGTGCTGGTAACATCCCCCACCGTAAGATGCATGGTTCAGGTGAGCCTGAGCCTATCTGAGGATGGTGCACCATGATTACCCTAAAGTCCGTCACCTATGAAGTCAGTCGTTTCCAAGTAGTAAGTAGTGTGAGCTGGTGGAGTCAGACGCAGCTGCGGTCAGAAGAAAAGAACGATCTTGTCAGGCGTGAAAAGCCCAAAGAATAGCCAATCATTATACCATGTGGCTTTAGATTACGGCTGCTCAAGCGGGCGCTGTGGTGGCGGCAATGAGCGTTAGGGGCGCACCAACGGGCGTGGGCAGAAGACCACTGAGGGTAGAAATCTCAAGCGCAGCCTGTTACCCTTACGCGCCTAAGCAGAGTAAGGCTCAAACTGCGGCTTTAACGCCTAAGCGCTTTGGTGGTTAGCCCGCTGGCGCTGTTGTTTGGGTAAGGAACGACTGACTTAATAAATGACGCAACTTAGGGCACGCCTGCATGCCCTTCTCAAGATAGGCTCAGGCTAGCTTGCACCTTTTATCTCGAGGTGGGACGTTGCAAACACGCACCACTACATCCGTCACTTATTAGCTCACTCCTTCCTAAGTGCAGTCACCACTACCACCATCACCACTGTCCTTCGTGCGCCATGTAGCAGCGTATTTTCTGCACTACAGCTGTGAAATAGCCCCTGCTTTTGTCGTTCTTTGCAAACAAGTCGCAAAGTTTGCAGGTTTTGTCACACTACGATGCAAGGTGGTTTTCTATACTTAGAAACTGCAAGATAGCCTCTACTCTAGAGCTTAGCGTGTGACCAGCCAGAAGGTGGTGCTGGAGCCCAAGCAGGGGCAGGCTATTGCGCGCGATACAGCCACATGTGGAGGGGAGGTTATGGGCTCGGTCTCAGGAGTGTGATCGGCCGTCAGGCGCCGTGATCTAAAGCTGAGATGAGAGCTGCCACAATGTCAGGCGGGTTTCGGTTAATTAGCGTCGTTTGATAGCAGCTAATCTGATGATTGTGGCGTAAGGCTCAGAGGAGATTTTGTTATGGCAGATGTGGCGCGGCCAGATGCTGTGACCAGTGAAATCATCCACTATATGCGGGACATGATTAGCTCTGGGCAGTGGCCAGTGGGTTCCAAAATCCCCTCAGAAAACCAGTTACGTAAGCGCTTAAAGGTCTCGCGCACCTCGCTGCGTAGTGCCATTATGCAGCTGGCGGCACTCAATGTCTTAAAGGCACGTCAGGGCATCGGTACCTTTGTGATTGGCCCCCTGCATGATGAGACCATGTTTGAGGAGTCGGGTAAGAGCCTCGCTGCTAAAAAAGAGATTGTGCAGATCTTAGAGTTCCTCAAGATCGTGGCCCCAACTGCCATCTACATTGAGATGAGCAAGTTCAATAAGTGCTTTAAGGGCCTTGAGCGGCAGTTAGTCGCGGCTTTGGACGAGCAACGGGAGCTGGCGGTACACGACCGCAGCAAGTTTATGCAGTCGTGCTTTAACTTCCACAAGATCATCTTCAATGGCATCGTGAACGAGTTTGTAAAGGACTCGGTACTCGAAGCGATTCGGCGCTTACAGCTGGCGCTGTCGACGCTGCAGCCTACCATTTCCTCGCAGGTGATCCTGACGCTGCATCAGAAGCTGATCTTTGCCATTGTGCAAGAGGATCCCAAGCTTGCCCGTAGGGTGCTCAAGAAGCTCTACACCTACCTTACGGCACACGACTATCTGCGCAATTTAGCGCGCACTCCGCGTATGAGCAGTGCGGAGCGTGCAACCAGCGCCCCTCCGGTGATTCGCACGGATATCAGCAGCGTGCCGGTACCAAAGATTGGCGCTAATGCCACGGCAGCTCATGCGGCAGCATCTTCGACTGCTACTGCTACCAGCAGTGCAGCTACTAACTCGGCGCTGGGCGGGACTGCGAGCGGAGCTGCTTCTGCGGCGTCGCAGGTGGAGGCGGTGCCAGCAAAGCGTAAGCGTGGACGTCCACGTAAGAATCCACTGCCAGAGCAGGCCACAGTAAGTGGCGGCGCGGCCAAGGCGGTTAGTGGTGGGGTGTCACCCTTAGCGGCCCGTGCGGCGGAATAAAGCGCGCCGCGCGGCGGGCACGCTGTGAGCGCGGCTCTCTACTCCGTGGTTGTAGCTGACGCTGGCTTTTGCTCTGTCTCTGGCTGCGAGGCGGTGGCGTGTTGCGCGGCCTGCTTCAGATCAAAGCGGTACTGCTCTTGGTAGTCCATTCCAGAGAGCTGGTCTACAGTCGCCCAGCACAAAGGCACAAAGGTGCGCATAAAGTAATCGACCTCAGGTAAGCGCTGAGCCGCCTCTTGTAAGGTGGCTTCGAGGTTGTCCTTAACGTGCACAAACTCAGGGTTGTGAAAGCGCAGCTCATTGGCGGTCTTAATGTAAGCGCAGATGTGGTCAGCAGCCTTAACGATGTCCTTAAGGGTGTGGTCGATATTGCTCTGGATGAGCAGCGCGGCAAACTCCTTTTGCATGAATGGCGGGAGCGTGCGCAGGCACTCTTCTTCGGCCTGATGCTCAATAGCCTTAAATTGTCGCGTAAACTCGGGGTTGAGGTATTTGGTGTTGGAGTTGAGGTCTTGTACCTTGCTCTCCGCTACCTCATGGTAGAGGGCAATCAGCGCCACGTCGCTGGGATTTACAGGTGGTTGCACCTTGAGCTCATTGTGAATCACTCCCAGCATGTGGGCAATGACGGCAGTTTGGTGGCTATGCTCGGAGACATTCTCGTCACGAAAGCAGTGCATCAAAGCCCAGCGCTTAATGAAAGACATGCGGACAATCCACGCCAAAAAGGTACTTGGTTTGTCGCGTAAAAGCAGGTAGTGCTCAGGAGTAGGGGCCTCTCCTTCCCATGGGAATGTAGGATCGACCATAAAGAAGTAGCGCGTCTTGAGCTCAGCAAGGCTGCGGGTAAAGGGATCACCAAGTACTTCGGGGTTGTCAGCTTCACTTAGGCAGGAGTAGAGCTTGAGGCCGTAGAGATTTTCCTGCTCACAGAAATCAGAGCTCAGGGCAATAGACTGGAAGAGCTTACGGCCTAAAGGCGTCGCCAAGTGCTCAAGCGTGAGGGCGTGTGGATTAAGCTGCGGTATCGTGCTTAAGTACTGCGCGAGGGACTCAACTGAGAGGTGAAGCTCAGCAAGTGTGAGAATCTGTGCAGGCAGGGTAAGCGAGGTTGGTTCTGGTGACATGGTGGCACCTGTGCGGGGATATGGGAGAGAGAAAAAGAGCAGCGCTGCGGTGCACGGCTCTGCTGTGCAGGGCTCTGCTGCGCACTGCTTTGCTGCGCAGGGCTATGTTGAGCAAGGCTCGGCAGCAGTTGAGGCGAAAGCAGTGGCGCTCGATGAGAGTGTTGCAATGTGAATTGGTAGCGCGTGGCTGCCATGGAGGTGAGGGGCGGGCGCTGGCATTTGCCCACAACCCAAAGTGGTGGGACGCTGCCCCGCACTCATTAGGAATGAGTGATCTCATAAATGACGGCAGATTGGAGGTGTGAGGGCAAAGTCACACACCTCGAGATGAAGGGTGCTGGTGCGTCTAAGCCTACTTTAGGACAGTGCACCATGATTACCCTAAAGTCCGTCATCTATTAAGTAAGTCGTTCCTTACGAGTGCTGGTTCTGCTTACTTGTGACGCTCGTCCGAGAGGTAGCAACCCAAGATCTTTAAGTTGGTGGTGTGCTCCTTAATCCGGCTCATGATCTCCTGCATCACCGGCGTATTGAGGTTAGCCTCAAGGTCAACAAAGAAGATCTCCTCCCACGTCTCACGGGCCTGCATTTCCAGAGGACGCGAGTAGAGCTTAGTTAAGTTGATCTCATGACGGCTAAACTCATTGAGGACGTTAATGAGCGAGCCAGGGGTGTACTTCTTGGTGCTAAAGAGCAAGGAGGTCTTAGCGCTCATAGTAAGAGGCACGCTAATTGGCGTCTTGCTCAGGATAATGAAGCGGGTGTAGTTGTTCTTGTTGTTGGCAATGTCGCTTACCAGTGGGTGCAGACCGTAGTAGCGTGCCGCATGCATCGAACCTAAGGCAATAGCGTGCGGATCGTTTAGCTCCTTCACCTTTTCCATCGCCTCAGAAGAGGCGTGGGTGTAAATCACCTGTGCGTGTGCGAGGTGGGTTTTAAGGAAGTTAGAGCACTGGGTCACCGGCTGTGGGTGGGAGTAGACGGTGGTGATTTGCGCGTAGTCGATTTCGCCTTGCTCGGCATTAGGCGCGCTTTGCACCGAGAGAATGGAGTGATCGATAGGGTAGAAGATTTCACCTACAATCGAGGCCGACATGGTCTGCATGGTGTCCACCGCCTCGTTAATGGAGCCGGAATTGGAGTTCTCAATAGGCAACACGCCATACTCGCAATTACCGCTTTCTACCTGCGCTACGATCTCACTAAAGGAGGTGCAAGACTGCTCGCGCATGCGGTTTTCGTAGTGCTCAAAGTAGCGGTGGGTGGCAAGGTGCGAGTAGGTGCCCTTTGTGCCTAAGTAGGCTACAGAGGTAGAGCGGGCAAAGTCTTTGTTATTGACCTGTGAGACGATGTAGCTTTGCTCGTAAGAGACAGTGTGCGCCATGATCTTTTCGTAGATAGAGCGCACCATGGAAGGGGAGATACCGGCCTCTACAGCCTTATTCATGAGGGTGGAGAGCTTTTGCTCTTCACGCTGCTTATCGACGATGCCTTGATCGTGAGCCAGCTTGTAGATAGCCACATCGCGCGCTACGTCTTGTCGTGCCTGTAAGAGCGAAATGATTTGTTGGTCGATGTCATCGATGGCAATGCGACAGTCGCGTAAATCGCGCATAAACAATCTCCCGCAGAAGAGCAGAGTAGGGTGAAGACAATGCTGGTAGTTTACGGAGGCCACTTACCCCTGCATGGGCAGCAGCAGAGTAGTGGTGATCTTTTGGTAACTTGCCAACAAAAAAGGCGATACCGCAGTATCGCCCTTTATGATAGAAAACCAGAGATCAGAACACAACGCATTAGAGGCTACCATGCCGCTCATGTCGCGTTTATGTGATAGGCGACGGGCAGGAGCAACGCTCTTGTGCTCTATTGAAGTGCTTATTCGCGCTTGCTTAAGAGGTTTAAGATCTCGATGTACAGCCAGCAGATGGTGACTAATAACGAGAAAGCGCAGTAGTACTCAAAGTACTTTGGCAGGCCCTCATTGACCGACTGCTCGATCATGTCAAAGTCTAAGACCAGATTAAAGGCCGCAATGGTGCACACTACCAGCGAAATGATAATGGAAAGCGCACCGGTACGTGGCAGCAGAGGGAAGCCAAAGAGCGAGCCGATCATGTTGATCAGGTATAACACGGCCACACCAGCAGTAGCACCAACCACGATGCTGCGGAAACGAGCAGTTGGGACGATGATGCGGAACTTCCACAGCGCTAACATGCTCAGCACCACGACAAAGGTGGACATGACAGCAGTGGAAACGATGCCTGGGTACTTAAACTCAAAGACGGCCGAGAGGCAGCCTAAGGCGCCACCTTCTAAGACGGCGTAAGCAGGTGCCGAGAATGGGGCGGCGTTTGGCTTAAAGATGGTGACCAAGGCCACGACAACAGCGGCGATCAGTGAACCATACATTAAGAGCTTAGGGATGGCGCCGTTAGCGTAAATATAGCCTAAGCTGTAGACCATGCTCAAGTAGCCCACGACTAAGGTCAGAGCTACTAATAAAATGGACTTAGTGGTAGCGCCAGAGAGGGTAGCCACTTGTCCCAAGCCGCCGAAATTATAGGCACCATCGGCGGCGCGGTTTAACACTCCCATGGCGGGATTGTTCAGAGCCATAGAAAATCCTCAAAATAAGGGGAATCACTGTGAGCAGTTTAGCATGCAGTGCTGGTAGCAAACGCTACATACAAAAAGCCATCATTAGTGTAGGGCAAAATGCTTAGCTGGGACTTAGTTTTGGTTGAAAAGGTGGGCTGGATCGCAAAAGAGGGGCGCAATGACAAAGTAACAGGCAAAGGAAAGAGTGAGCTAATAGGTGACGGATGTAATGGTACGTGGTTGCAACGTCTCACCTCGAGATAAAAGGTGCAAGCGAGCCTGAGCCTATCTTGAGATGAGCATGCATGCGTGCCCTAAAGCGTGTGGCTTGGGGGATCGTGTCATTGGCGGGTGTGACAGGCGCGTTTGCTTTGCAGCGGTGCCTTACCGCAGGAAGCGCAGAAAGAGCAGGGAGTAGTTGGCTGTTGGCAATTGGCCGCTGGCAGCTGGCTGGTAGCGCGTGGCTGGTAGTGGTGCTCGCGTCTGATCACTTTAGGCAGAGGTGGCTTTAGATTTTTGGGGTGCTGGCAGCGCTACTTTTGACAGTCACTTTGCCCCTGTGTTTGCCCGCTGCATTGCCCTTATTTAGGCTCTTTTGCTTTAATTTTGTGAGCTACGTTTTCTTTAGCTACCATACTAGTTTACAAGTATGGTAGTGCTGCTATAGCATACGCCTATGCTTAGGTTTGGTGCCTGTTTTCGGGCACGGTGCAGGAGCTGACGCTTACTTTTTGGGGCGCAGGTTTTTCTCATTTTTTGCTATATCGCAACCTTTGCGACGGCCAGAACAGTTAGACTTGTTTGGGTGCCGCGCTGGCGGCGGTAGCTCATAGCAGCTACCCTATGCATGCTCATGCATGCCCATGCAGGGCTTAAGCAAAGTCTCCTGCGGCGCGCTGTAAGTGCAGACTGCATTACATTACTGAGAGTGGATTGGGATTTTTAGAGGAGTTGTGTCGATGGCAAAGGGCTTATTACTTGCCGGTGAGCCAATGGGCTTATTAATCGCCCAATCGGAGGGGCCATTAGATAGCGTCAGCGGTTATTCGCTCGCTGTGGCTGGTGCCGAATTCAATGTGGCTACGGGCGCTGCACGCTTAGGCCACTATGTCTCTTACCTCACCAAGGTTGGTGACGACCCATTTGGCAAGCTGATTACGCGCACCTTACGCAACAACAAGATCGACGACTCCAATGTGCTCTTTACTACCGAGCGCACCACGGGCTTTATGCTCAAGGGTAAGGTCTCCAAGGGCGATCCACAGATTTTCTACTTCCGTAAGGGCTCTGCGGCTTCGACCTTAAGTCCAGAGGATGTAGAGCACATCGATTTCTCCAAGTTTAGCCACATCCACTTAACGGGTATCTTCCCTGCCTTAACGGATTCAACCCGTGCGGCCATGATGACTCTGATTCAAAAGGCACGTGAGGCGAAGCTCTTTATCTCCTTTGATCCTAATCTGCGTCCACAGCTGTGGCCATCGCAAGAGGTCATGGTAGAGACCTTAAACAAGCTGGCTACTTACGCCGACCTCGTGCTGCCAGGTGAAGGTGAGGGCAAGATCCTCTGCGGTAGCTCCGAGCCAAAGGCCATTAGCGACTTCTACCAGAAGTTAGGTGCCAAGACGGTTGTGACCAAGTTAGGCCCTAAGGGCGCCTTTGTGCGCGACGGTGACAGAGAAATTACCGTCCCTGGCTTTATCATCGATAAGGTTGTCGATACGGTCGGTGCTGGTGACGGTTTTGCCTGTGGTGTGATCACGGGCTTAATGGAAGAGCTGAGTATCGATCAAGCTGCTGAGCGTGGCTGCGCGATTGGCGCTATTCAGTGCACCTTTAGTGGTGACAATGAGGGCCTGCCAACTCCAGAGCAGTTAAAGGCCTTTATGCAAAGCCACAAGCGCGTGAGCTTGTAGTAAGCGCCAGCGGTAGTTAGGTTTAAGCCGTAGCTTGCTGCGGCCCTGAGCAAAAGAGTGAGCACTGTTGTGAGGCAAGGCTGCCTATAGTGTTGGCTTTCTCGCAATCTGGGCGTTTGTCTCTTGCGTCATCAGGGTAAGCTGCGGTAGATTCTAGCCATTCAGACTGGTATTGCAATGGGATAGGCCGCGCGTGGATGCTGGGCTGCAGCTCAGTAAAGACTTTAGCGTGGCCTAAGGGCCTTGAGCGCATCGTGCTCTGGTTGCAGGTGCGCCGAGCCTATATTGTCCGTGTGTTTTTGGTGGTGGGGTGCTTCTCTCCCCTCTTGGCCGCATATTTTTGAGACAAGGTTGGCCGCACGGACTGAGGAACGAGGCTGCTGCCACAGCCGTAAGCTGTTGGTACGGTGGCTTCGAGCTTTCTCCACAGAGGATTTGTTATGTCTGACGTTTTTGCGCAAATCAGTGATTACGGTATCGTCCCTCTCGTAACCTTAGACGATCCTAATGATGCGGTGCCATTAGCTCGTGCTCTGGTTGCAGGTGGCATCCCTATCGCTGAAGTGACCTTCCGCACTTCCGCAGGCGGTGAGGCTATTAAGCGCATGGCCAAAGAGGTGCCTGAGATCATCGTTGGTGCTGGTACGGTGCACGACATCGACCACGCAAAGGAGACCTTAGACAACGGTGGTAAGTTTGTTATCACCCCAGGCTTTAACGCTAAGGTTGTTGACTGGTGCGTAAAGAACAACATGCCAGTCTGCCCTGGTACGGTGGTGCCATCTGACATCGAAGAGGCGATGAACTTTGGCTTAAAGCTGGTGAAGTTCTTCCCTGCTGAGGCCTATGGCGGCATCAACACCTTAAAGGCTTTAGCTGGCCCATTCGGCGCCATGAAGTTTGTGCCAACTGGTGGTGTGGGCCTCAACAACTTAACTGACTACTTAGACCTGCCAAACGTAGCTGCTGTTGGTGGTAGCTTCATTCCACCTAGCAAGCTTGTAAAGGCCAAGGACTGGGACGGCATCACGAAGCTGTGCAAGGAAATCACGGCTAAGGTCTTAGACTTTAGCGTGGGTCACGTCGGCATCAATGCTGGCACCCCAGAGAATGCTGCCACTGTTACCGGTCAGATCGCTGCTTTATTTGACACCGACCAGCGTGAGGGTGATATCTCCTTCTTCTCGGGCAAGTTAGTCGAGGTCATGAAGAAGCCATTTGTGGGTCAGAATGGCCACATTTGTGTGGATACCCGTGACATCAAGCGTGCTATGGCCATGTTAAAGCGCAAGGGCGTGGCCTTTGACGATGACAATATGTTCTACGATGCTAAGGGCAATCTGGTCACGGCTTACTTAAAGGACGAGATTGGCGGCTTTGCCTTCCACATCCGTCAGCGTCCAAAGGCCTAAGCTAAGAGCTTTTTTCTTTAGGCTTTAATCAGAACCCGTGAGGGACATACGTTACGGCGTGTGCTCTCACGGGTTTTTTGTTTGTGCTGTGGTAAACGAGAGCTCACAGCAGAGCGCCTGACATCTGGTGCTGACATCCGACCGTGAGGAGGTCTGGGATAATTTTGGTCAAGCTGATAAACACATGGTTTATGGGCATGCATCAGACTATCTAGAGGTAACACTTGAGCACAAAGTAATGCACTTTACCTCAGTTTTGTGGCATAAGTCCCCTTGCTTTGGCCCATATTACCTTTCAGTAGGTGACCAAGAAACGCCTTATTTATAGGCTTTATAAAATTAGCCTAGACCTCCTCACGGTCGGTGACATAGGGGCTATGGCGGTTTCCCTATGTGTGAGCAAAGTTACTTGCCAGTAGCCATCCTACCTTAGAGATACGTCGCGGTAGCGACTCTTGCTGATGCTTATCGGCGTTAGTGCCATGCGGTAGCAATAACTCTGAGCCCATCGATTCATCTTGATGCGGTGTGCTTGCTTATTTGCGCCTCTCAACGATTGCCACCACACTCAAAGCTTGAGATGTGGCACGCTCAACTTCAAGGCTATCGCCTTACCATTGAGTGGTAGTCGTAAGTAGAGCCACTCTAAGGTAAAAGCTGTATCTTAGCGGTTTTGGCAAAATCAGCCGCAACTCCTTGACGTCTGCAGAGCTCAACTAACCAAAGCCCGCTTTGGTGCTGCTTTAGTCTTACAACGCACCATTGTCCCAAACTCTCTCCACGCCCACGCCTCTCTTTTTGGCGCCAGCGTCTGCAAAAACTCGTTTGGTTACGCTTCTTCAGGGTATCTTGGGGGAGCCTTTTGCATAAGGCCTCGCGGTCTACGCCTTATCCACAGCACAGCTAAACAGGGCGCATTCTCTCTTTACTTTATCTCGGCCTTGTGGCGCTGTTTGCTTTCTCAGGCGAGACACAGAAATAGGGAGCTTGTAAGCTTGCAGACCATGCTGGTACTTCGGCGCTTACATTTGCGGAGCGTCCTCATGACCACAGTGGCTGCTCACAGGCCTTAAGCCTGTGCCCATCACCAACCAGCCCGTAATGGGTACCTATGCTTAGCACTATCTCAGCTTAGGTTCGCTTCTGCGTCGAGAAAACCTGCAAACAAAGCAAATTACGCCTGTTGCCGTAGCAGCATGCGTCTTACTTCAGCTCTGTAAGGATCACAGCAAAAGCGTTGGTGGCGAGGAAAAGAAGAGAGTTAATCTAAAGTGGTGGCGTGAACAGCGGCGGGAGTGCTCTGCACTTGCTTTTGCAGCGCGCCGCGTAGTGTCGACTGCTGTTGCTGCTCTCTGCCTGTTGCTCTTTGTGCTTAGTACCACCAAGAGCACCATGCGCCTCTTTTTACCCCGCACACGCCATGGCGGTGATCAGCTTACAGCCTACCCAGTAAGGCGGCTGCTACTTAACTCTTGCCTACTGTCCTCATCATGTGGCGGGGCTTAGTTGTAAAGGACATGACTGCCCTGCACATAAAGCTGCACCTCTCTACCTCAACACATTACTTTGGTAGGTGTCTGCCAAAGCGGCTCTCATATGGGGTAAATGCGCTTTACCCTAGAGTAGGAGCTGCGTCTTAGCAGGGTTAACCTGAGGGATGTTGTTTGAGGGCGCCTGCTTCCATTGGTGTTGTCACCATTCTCCATTACTGCTATTGCTACTGCTAATGCTATTGCCTTTAGGCCCTGTACGTTTGCTGCCCTGTTGGCAGTATCGTGCTGGCTGCTTTAAGGCTACGCACCCTACAGCATTGCTGTTGCTACTCTACGCACATTACCCTCACAAAGACTTGCATGGCCCTCCTGATACTACAGCAAAGGAGCAGGGGCTCTTTTTGTCTGCGCGCTGTTTAGCATAAGGAGATGTTATTGGCTGTAAGTGCTGGCTGTAAGCTGTATTGGTGGCAGAGGCCGTGATCGAGGGCAGCACAGGGTGCAGAGTGCAGAGACAGCTGGCTGGCGGGACGTAGCGTAGTGGCAAAGAAAGAGGATGGAGTGCACCAACACCAAAAGATAGGGTGTGGAGATTGGATAAAGATGCGCCAGAGTAATCTCTGGGTTCTTAAGTGCAGCTGGGGCGGGCCTCATGATAGAGGCGCGCAAGTAGGCAACAGCCATACTTTGGGGTGATAAAACTTTTGGTAAAGAGCAGCAGGTAGGGGAGAGACTGTCGTCAGTAGTCAGCACCTGCTCTTTTCCGCACAGACAGCAGCGAAAAGCATCGAGATAGCGCCAGCATGGGGTATCAGGAGTAACGACTTCATGGGCGCTAAGACAGCACCACTGTCGCGTTTATTGCGTGCGCGTCACCCTCGCTTTCATTACCACTCGTTGCATCAGCCTCATTCTGCACGGAGTCACCATCAGCACCCGCCTCATCGCCACCATTACCATCACCACCATCTCTCAGACCTTGCTGCTTGGCGCCTAAAGCATAAGCGCTTCTTTGCCCCAAGACGCGCTACTACCGTTGCAGCTGCCCTGTGGTGGCCAGTATCAGCGCCCGCCCCAACCGACTCCTCCCCTGTACCTGCTTTTACCCTGCTGCAGGTACAGGGGCCACACCACTCTCAAGAGGCACTTCTGACAGAAGCGAAGCGCGAGGCGATAGCGGCTGCACCGCTGCAAACTGCCAGTGTGGGCACAGACATCGAGAGCACAGCTGACCTCTGGCAACAGCAGCTATTACCTCTTGCTGTAGTGCAGCCATGGACGGTCTGGTCAATCCTCTTGACGGTGACGCAATTGCAGCATGAGTTGGCAGCTACTGGCTCAGTGGCTGTAGAGACTATGGCTGCCTTGATGCGGGAGCATGCAGCCTTTTATCAGGAGGTGGTGCCTTATGCGCAGCTTGAGCTTAATGCCGAGGGCTTAGCCGCGCTCTTGTGTCTGCTGCCTGCCGATAAGTGGCGGCACTTGGCTTTAAGTGCGGCGGCCAAGTTGCAGCGCTGGGGATTAACAGCGCCCGCCCCTGTAACGCCGCGTACTGCTGCTCCAGCTGTTGATGCTACCACTTCAGCTGCTGCTACGGTTCCAGTTGCTGTTCCCGAGTCCGCTGCTACTGCAAACACGCACAAGGCCACTACTACTACTACTACTACTACTACCGCGACTACCACCACTACCATCGCGACTACCGCTAACACAACCGCTGGGGGCATGGCTGTTACTGCTGCTGCGCCATACGAGGTGACGCTGCGTACTACCAGTAATAGCTGGATTTACCGGCTGCACTTTTCTCATGGTATAGAGCAGTGCCCCGAGCGCTCTGCTTTACTCCGCATTGTACGGGACGAGCTGCACTCCTTGCTGCCAGAGAGCCTTGCGCTTTTTAGTGGCCCTTTACTTACTCCTGTATCGCTGGACTTTGTGCAGTGGTGCTACCAGCATAAGCTGCACTTTATCGTGAGCTTGCCGCCTGTAGAGACTGCTCCTCTAGGAAAGAGGAAAGAGGGAGAAGGCGAAGCTGATGCGCTTTCAGAGGTGGACAACGCAAGCTCCCTCTGGCCACCCTCATGGTTAGAGGGAATGGCTACAGCTTTAAGCTTAGTACAAGAGCGTCTGACCTCGCATCAAGTGGCTCCGGACTCTCTCTTAGGACGGCGCGCTTTACGGCGCTGGCGGCATCCTTTGGGGCTGGTAATGGTCTTACCTTTGGAGGGAGCAGAGCAGGGAGTAGAGCGTAGCGCGTGTGGCTGCTCTCAGGGAAGTGGAGTCGGTGCTGATAGTGGTGCTGAAGCCGATGTTGGTGGTGATAGTGGTAGTGCTGCTGTAAGTAAGAGCGGTATTGCCGCCACCCAATGGCGGGTAGTACCTGCTGAGACGCAACAGGAGCTGGCGGAGCAGGCTACTACTACTACTACTATTACAGACAATGCTGCTGTTGCTGCCTGTGCAGCTCCTCGTGAGGAGTACATGCCTACCGTCAGCACCAAGGCTCAACCTGTAACGGTCACTACCAAGGCGAAGACAGCAACCATTACCGCAAAGGGGCACACCTCTACCGCTACTGTAGGCACCACCACCACCACCATCACCACCCCGCACGCACTCTACGTGTTAGTGCTCGATATGCCTGCTGCCGTAAAAGCCGCCTATCTCGACTTACCCACAGTGATCGTAGTGCACCGCGTACCACGTGCTGTAGGCTTACGCTTACAACAGCTGAGCCTCTGGCAGCAGCTACAGTATGGGCATAAGCTCTTAAAAGCGGCAGTAACCCAGCCACACGTACTGCAAGTGCAGGCCACGACTTATACCCTGCCCCAGCTCTCGCACTTCTCTGCGGCCCAGCGACAGGTATGGCAGCAGGTGGTAGTAGAGACCTTTGTGAGTAGCAAGCAGCCACAACAAAAGCTTTATGTGCAAGTACAGGGAGTGACCCCGTTGCTGCAAGCTGGCCTTACCCCTGAGCTGCAAGAGCAGAGTGAGCCTCATATGCAGCGTTGGCCGCATCCAAGAATGCATGCCACCCACAAGGGCAAAAACACCAAGGCTCACCATGCTGTGCCACACCAACTGCTCCCCCAAGTCACTCATGACACTAATGCCCTTCATGCCACTCATACCACGGATACGGTGCATTACCAGCATGCGGCGCATGTTCCTAGCAGACCGCAACAGGGGCGGGCGCTGCTTAAGAATGAGCCAACACTGAATGAGCAAACACTGCTCAGCGTCGTGCCCCTGCGTACACAGCTGCTCTGGCAGCAGTTAGCACTGGAAATCATGAAACAGCAGCGTGCGCACCTTGCAGCGCGCCTGAACCTGCCGCAAGTGACCTCAGTCAAAGCATGGCAGTCGTTGTTTGCCTCTTACAGTGAGGAGCGCAAGCTGCAATTGGCTCAGGAGAGCTACTTGGCTGCGGTTGCCGCCTGTGGCGAGAGGGAGAGCTTAAGTGCTCAGTTGCGTGCTGCTGAGAAGCGTAAGCAGGATCTACAGGCTGCACCGGCCGCTGCCGCACAAAAGGCTCAAGTTGCACCGAGCAGAGTGTACCCATTAGCCCTTATTACCCCAGCTTTGTCCGCACCAGCACCCGAGCAGCTCTTTGCTGACAATAGCGCCTTACAAGCCACGCGCGTGGTGGTAGCGCCAGAGTATCCGCTGGCCTTGCCCTCACCACAGTCGCTGGCGGCAAAGGCAGCTTTAGCAGCAGCGCCTGTTGCTCACGATCTTCAGCACGATCGGTATGAGGAGCAAGATAAGAGCGCCGCCACCGCCACTGCCAAAGCCATCAAGCCATCTTCTGCTGCCACAACTGCCAGCGAAGATGCTTATCTTGCTGCTACCCAAGAAGACTTGCTCTTCATCGAGAGCTTAGACAGCTTACGGGCGGCCTTTGTCGCGATGCCCGCACTGACTGCTACTGCCTTTTTCCGTATTTGGCCACAAGCCGCTACCACCGCGCTGAGCGTCAAGCTAGCAGCGGTTTTAGGGTCAGAGCAGAGTATAGGGGAGATGTGGACACATCATGAGCCGTGGCTGTTATCCCGTCTGCCGTCATTTCCTGCTTTTGCTGACGAGCCACAACAAAAAGTCACAGATGTTTCCATGGGACTGGACTGCTTTTATCGCAGTGTTCTGCAGGTGCATGTGCCTCAAGAGACGCCTCTTAATCAATATCTCCGTGCCCGTGAGGCCCAAAGACGGCAGCGCTCAGTGCAGCCTTGTGCCAAACGGCTGTTACGTCGTTTTACGGGGCTGCGCTATACGCAGTCATTTACTGACCTTAGAGACTACCTCTACAACTTCCCGCTGTATGGCGAGCAAATGCCTTTAAGTACGGCAGTAGAGCTGAGCATCCGTGGTCTGTGGCCACGTCTGCCGCAGCCTTTTACGGTGTGGGCACAGAGTAGATCACGCTACCGTCATGTGCATCCCCCAAGAAGCTCCTTTGCCCAGAGCTTCATGCCAGCCTTAAGTGTAGGTGCGCAGCAGCTGCTGCCAGAGCTGATGCCGCTTTGTAGCGCGCTACCACCAGAGCTTGCAGTGGAGTTGTATGCCCCAAAGGAGCTGATCTCCTTACACGCCAGTGATTCATGGCAGCACTTATTGGTGATTGCTACTATTCCGTGGCTCTCGCTCCATATGGACTTAGTGGACTCACAGTTTGGTCTGGGCGTGCACTTACACAGCTTTAGAGCCCATACGTGGGTTATGGGAATGCAAAAGTACACCGTGCTGCCTTTCATGGAGTCCAGCTGGATGGAGATTACGGCTCTAACTGATGATAAGAGCATCCCTCCTGAGGTGAGCAGCAGCAGCTCTCAGTATGAGCCCACACGTGATCCTTTGCTGCTTACAAGCTTTGCCCCTGCAGCTGACACTGCGCTTACTGGTAGTGTTAGTGGTAGTGAAGTGCTGGGGCCTCAAGACCATCCGCAAAGCGTACAAGACAGCCGCTCCCCGTCCTCACAATTAGAGGCAGCTACAGTACAAGGACAGGTACAAGTACAAAGTAGCGTCAGTAAGTCGGAGCTTAGGAGCAGTGCGAGCTTAGACCGCTATCAAGCCGCAGAGGACGCCTTACACGCCACCGTAGCAGAGGCTAAGCGCTTAGCTGCTCAGTTCCGAGCAGAGCAAAACAGCGCGGCGATGCAGGATGTCATTGCGGATATTTTAGGCTGCTCTCCGGAAAACTTAGAGACAGAGCTGGCGGCTACAGCCACAGAGCTCGCAGCTGAGCGCGAGCGGCTGCAAGTGTTAGCTCCTGCGGCGCCATGCAGCGGGCAGGCTACGGACTTAGTCACGGGTGAGACTTACGCTATAGACAGTGCTGCTGTAGCGTCAGGACAGCCGGTATTTGCCTCCATGCTGGGCTTAAGTGCCCTTGCCATAAAAGAGCCGTTTGCTGATAGTGGCGCTCTGGTACCAGATGCCGCTTATCAAGAGCTGTTGCAAAAGAACATGGCGCTTTTGGAGTTGCGTAGCGCGGCGGCCCAAAAAGAGCAGGGGCGGGCGCTGGAAAACACCGCTGCATGCACTTCTGTCTCGCAGCCAGCGGACATTACTCCGACGACGCCATCAATTGCTATGGCATCCCCAATGGTGGCTACCAACTTGGCACAGAGTAGAGTGCGCTGCGTCCCTGCGTTTGCGGCACCGTCACTGCCGCCAGCAGAGAGCATGGAGCTCTCTTACGTCACGGCCGTAAGCGGTGCACGATCACTGGCCTTACGAGTAAGCGAGCTGAAGCTGCCTTTGCCTCATGAGGTGGCGAGCTTAGCCCTCGAGCAAGCGCTCAAGGCGGAGCATGTCACCCCTGTGGCTTTACCTGCGGATTACCACGATCTGGTGGTGCCAGCACCGGTAGCAGAGAGTGAAAAAGAGGCAGTGGTGGCGCAGATCACAGCCGCTGCTGATGGTTCTTTATTGTAACCAGGGGACACGCCCTATAAGAGCACATAAAAGCACAAATAAGGTGCATCGTTGCGTGCGCTTTTAGGATCCTATCCGCT
>CASEBB010000008.1 GCA_949286015.1 uncultured Succinivibrionaceae bacterium
AGGATGTGTATACGCTGTGCTTGGCTAAAGCCCCAATACTAACTGTCGGCTAACCCCACTCTTACGAGTGGGGCATGCGCCGACAACTCTAGGTCAAACAGGCAACGCAGGCCATAGACAAGCCATTTCTTGTCCCATAAACCAGCCTTCTTGTGTGGTCCCATGAATTGCACACTAGAACCTAAAAATGCTGCCGCTTAAGCGCTCACATGTGAGGTTGCTCTTAGCTCAGCAGGGTTAGGCTGACCTAACTTACAGGCAGGGTTAGTCTCGTTGGGGTGATCCTGTGCGTACTCAGGATCGATAATGAAGAGCTTGCCATACTCCTCATGATTTTCGATGATGCGACTGACGTAGCTAAAGCACTCGCGGGCGCTAATGGTGCGTAAGCCACAGCCTTGATGAGGGCGATCACCATGGTAGCAGCCTGCTTCCCATAGTAGCTCTCCCATCGGATCGACAGAGGTGAGCACACCATGCTCGACATCGCGCACATAAATGCGATACGTGCAAAAGTTGGTATTACCATCTTCGTCGGTGTAAAGGCTGCGAAAGTCCTTATGGTAGCGGTAGGAGACGCCACAACTCTCTTCTACATGGTGGTAGAAGATCATACTGTGCTGATCAGGTAAGTCTAGCACTGCAATTTTGCCATTCATTTCGCGCAGCATGGCAAAAGGAGAGTCGGCACCGTAGGCGCTAAAGTTATTGACGCCTTTAAAGGCGTCTGCTGCGTAGCCTAAGGCACAAAAAGAGTAGACAGGATGGCCAGTGCGCACGGCTCCAGGTTGCTGGATAGCATCGTTGGTGAGGGCGCCCATATGATATTGCGTAGCACGCATATCAAAGTGCCCGCCGTGACAAAAGTCGAAGTTACACAGTGGCAGGAGGAGGGTGCCTTGCGGGCCTAGGGCCTGGAAGAAGCTTTGGAGGATGTCGTAAACCGTAAGGCCGTCGTTACGATATTTTAAGAGGATGCGTCTGAGATCAGAGTGCAGTAAGACGGTATCGCCTGCGCAGATACCGCAGCGTTGCCATGCTGCTGTCAGGCTAGTTTTCAGGGAAGTGGTGTCTATCATTTTGCACAAGCTCCAAGCGGCTGCTAGGGAAATCATTGCCGAGTGCAACGACGCAAAGCCGCAGCTGCATGTTGTGTGTGTTGCAGGAAAATTATGCAGTAGTAGCAGAGATGGCAGTTACCTCTTGGAGAGAGATTTATCATACTTTGGAGTGGCATTAGCGCTTACAAGTACAAGCGGGACATGGCTATCTCCTTAAGTGCGCTCAGCACCGCCCCCGTACCCAGAGTAGCCATGCATCACAAACACCACTAAGGTAGTCCTTGTTACCTTTTGGTTGTTTCGTGGCTGTTAGGGTTATGGTTAGGGGTAGTTGCGCTGCGGATGGCGGTAGGTATACGCCGTGGTGTAAATCGTTTCACAGGCACTGGCGTCCAATTTGACGTAGGATCCAATAGTCTGCTGTGGTGGCAGATGCGACATGAGGTTGGTAACCAGCTCGTGTATATCCACTTCCTTTAAGCCCATGTCCGCAAAGTTTTGTGGCAGCGAGCATTGCTCCATAAACTGCCGTAGCTTGTGGATACCCGTATGCGCCGTGATCTCCGGATGGGAAAAATTGAAATCCACGCCAAAGACGCTGTGAGCAAACTTCGCCATTTGCATCACGTTGTGCTGGAGACAAAAGCTCAGCCACGCTGGCATCAGCACCGACAGCGCTGCCTCTGGGGCAGTGTTATAGCGCGCCGAAACTTCCATCTCGAGGATGTTTAAAGCGTGGTCAACCTCACGGCCTAAGGCACACATACCATTTTGCGCTAAGGTGCCTGCGAGCATGAGGTTAGCACGGGCATCGTAGTCGTTTGGATCCTCAATAATACGCGGGAGAATGTTAACAATGGTGCGCATGATACCCGCGCACAGCTCGTCGGTGAGTTGCACATTAGGGGTATTGGTAAAGTAGCAGCTCAGCACGTGGGCTAGGATGTTAATGGTGCCAGCGGCAGTGTTTTCAAGGGGAGAGTTGAGGCTGAGCTCGGGGTTTAAGATGGCAAAGCGTGGTAAAAAGGTGGGGCTGCTCTTAGAGAACTTGCGGCACACGCCATTGACCTGATCGGTAAGGATACAGACGCTAGAGCTCTCTGAGCCCATATCGGTGGTGGTAACAATGGCCCCTAAAGGCAAGCTGTGCACCGGCTCACGGCGCCCACTAAAGAAGTCCCAGAAGTCACCAGAGTAGAAGGTACCAGCGCTAATGGCTTTGGCTGCATCGATAACGGCACTACGACCAATAGCTAGAATAAAGTCCAGTTGCAGTTGGCGGCAGCAATCGATACCACGGTAGATTTGCTCGCGGCTTGGGGTGGTATCAACTGTAGGCAGCTCAAAAAACTCTAAGCCCGCACGGTCGAGCGAGCGCTTGATGCGGTCAAGCAGGTCGGGACGAATCTTAGCGCTGGGGCCATAGTGGAGTAAGACGCGACGTCCGCCCTCGAATTTGACAAGGGAGCCCACTTCATTTTCGCGACCACGGCCGAACATGAGGAAGGTGCGGCGTTGGTAATCGAAGTTTTGCATGCTCGCTCCTTGAGTTGGGTGTTCCTGCTAGAGAGGCTCAAAGGCTCTTGGGGGCAGAGAGTGTTAGGACACAAGCCTTGCTTGGTGGCAAGGTGTAGCAGCGCTTGGGAACTACTGACTTAATGAATGAGGTACTTTAGGGGAATCATGGTGCACCGTTTTAAGCGAGGATGAGACGCACCTGCACCATTCATCTCGAGGTGTGTGACTTTGCCATCACGCACACAATCTTCCGTCATTTATGAGATCACTCATTCCTTTGCGGTCTCACCTTGAGATAAAAGGCCGCCAGGCATTTTGGTCTCTGCCGCCGCATCCATGCGGTAGCGTTGGCAGTATGCGCCGCGCCTGCGCTCGCCCTGTGTTGTGACTCTACTTTAAGTGAGCAGAGCGGAGCGTGATACTGGTAGGGTCGGCCCTCTCAGTAAAGGCCGCTTACGACCTGTCACGCTCGCACTTATCTGTGGTTTAGAGGCCATCTGGCCCTGAGCGTCACGCACAAGCAAGTGCAGACTAAAGACAGGGCTTTGCTTCAGCAGCATTACTTGCCACGTACCACAATGGTAGTTGGCAGCTTTTCCTGCTCCGCGCGCATGCGCTTGGTGCTCTCGCTCAGCTCTGCATTAGTGCGCAAGTCACCTGCAATCGCTGTTGGTTGCGTTGGCTCACTCTCAACTGCCTCTTCATGGCGTTGGTTTAACAGAGAGCTGGCCTGATCAGCCGTAATGCGCTTGCTAATGACCATGGCGCCCCCCTGAGCATAGACCACCTTTTCGCCTTGGCGATTAGCAGCGGTACCAGCAATACTTGGGGTGACAGCATTCTTCGCCCGCACAATACGCACACCAGAGTTAGAGGTACTGAGCGATTCCATCGGAATGGCATTGTCAGGTTGTAGCGGCACAATACCAATAGTCTGGTGCTTGTGCCCCTCTTGTACCACACGTGTCGACTCTGGATTGAGCACTGGCTGTGGCGTTGGCTGCAGCGCCTCAGCACTACCACCCTCTGGCATCTCTGTGCTGTTGGTAGCAGCTGTATTATTAGCCTTGTTCTGGCCACGTGTAGACACAAACTTACCAGAGCTATCACGGGTGGCGTGACGGCGTAAGTTACGGTTCGAGTTCTCATTGGCCATTGCCGCCAGCGAAGCAGCCGCCTCATCCTGCTCTGGCAGCGGATTGACCTTGTACGAAGCAGCAGGTGGTGCACTTAAGTTTGGCCCTGTGCGGCCATTGCTCTTAGATGTGGACTTAAACACCGAGTTAAACGGCTGCCGTGACGGCGTATAACCCGAGCCCCGCTTGTTACCTGCAGCACTGGCACGCTGATCTAAGCCCCAGCCCTTACCTGAGGCTGCCGCCTCACGCTTTGGACTGTAGAAAGATGACGTGCCACTACCATGAGTGGTGTTGGTCGTGCCACTGTCAGGGGCTTGAGCAGGGGCACCATAGGCGGCGCTCACTTGCGACGGATCATAGCTGGTAGCAGTGCCGTACTCATTGAGATCAATGTAGGTGCCTTGAGGGCGAGTTCCCTTTTTCACTACGGCATTGCCATAGGCAGGGTTGAGATCACCATCAGCACCATAGCGTCCGTAGCTGTAATTTGGCTTTTCATGCTTAGCCACCTCACTTTGCCGCTGGAAGGTACGACGTGGCGCACTTGCCGTAGCGTGGTCTTCACCATACATGGCGCGACGTAAGGCCGCACGGCGCTCATTTAAGTCGCTAATCGATGAGGCGGTGCCACTGCCGCGCGTGGCGTTTTGCGCTGGAGCAGCACTGCTCTTTGCTGGAGGAGCTAAAGTACCAGCTGTAGTGTTGGCTTTCGCATTGGCGCTCGCTTTAGTGCTGGCACTGGCATTAGCTTTAGCGCTGACGCTAGCTTGAGCTTTATTTTGAGCGCGGTCACCGCTAGGAGTACTGGCTTTAGCTGGAGCGCTATTGTTAGCTGGAGCGCTATTGT
Organism: uncultured Succinivibrionaceae bacterium; assembly: GCA_949286015.1. Lineage (GTDB taxonomy): Bacteria > Pseudomonadota > Gammaproteobacteria > Enterobacterales > Succinivibrionaceae > Anaerobiospirillum. The sequence goes on from CASEBB010000008.1 coordinate 4,566, forward strand.
TGGTAGCTCCTTCAGCACTTTGCAGCTGATTGAGGCGAGAGCGAATATGCGCGGTATAGGCATTGAGGCTCTCTGCCCCTTGCGTCGTGGCAGCGGTGCTTTCCTGAGCGTTGCTGCGGCGGCTGCTATTCTGCCGTGCAGTAGCGTTTGGCTTAGCACCTGCGCTGCTGCTGCTGCTGCTGTTGCTACTACTGTTGCGGGTGTTGCCAGAGTTGCTGTCACCCTCAAAGTAGTCAGCCATAATCGAGGCAATCGCGGCGCTATCTTCTTCCTCACGTCGTGATGGCTGGGCGGCAGCTGCTTTTGCCTCTTGCTCGGCCTGTGCTGCTTCTTGGGCGGCTTTGGCTGCAGCCGCTGCTTCTTCGTCATCTGCAAAGAGCATCTTGACAAAAGCTTGGGCCGGATCAAAGCGCTCGAGGGTGTCATCATTGTCACTACTAACAGAGCCCACCGCTAAGTCCATAATGGCTTGCTCGGTGGTAAGTCTGGCCTTGCTGTCACTGTCTGCTGCGGCCTGTGGCGCTTGGGCTTCTGCTGTCGGCGCTCTGGCATCGGTCTTAGTCGCAGCGGCGCTAGGGAGTGTGTTCTCCGCATTAGTGGTGACGCTCACCGTGGCAGCACGCTTAGTTGAGCGCACTTGTTCCAGAGCCCGCTGTACAGCATCTAAGCTAGGAATAGCTAAGCCCTGTGCTGCATTACTCTGGGTACTGTCTTGTGCCGCGCGGGAAGAGGCTGCATCTTGAGCGGCAGTGGCTTGTGCCGTGGCAACGGTCTGTGCTGCTTGTGTAGTGGCATTAGCTGCAGCGTCAGTAGCGCTACTCTCTTGCTTTGCAGCTTCACTGTCTGTAGGGGCAGCACTGCTGTGCTCAAGACCAAGAGACTCTGCTGGCGTTGCTGGCTCGTTCTTAGAGTCAGCAGCTTTCGCTGCAGCATCAGCATCAGCATCAGCAGCGGCCGTGGCGTAAGCCTCAGCTGTGGCCGCAGATGGCGCACTGGTAGCGTCGTTGGCTGCAGTTGCAGTCACACTCTGAGCGGCGTCTGCTGCGCTTTGATCTTGAGTGACAGCTTGGGATGCAGTGGCTTGCGCCTGCGCCTCATTGGTAGCGTCAGCAGAGGCTTTAGTGCTAGTGGCAGCACTGTCTGCTGCTTTGCTCGCAGCAGCAGCGCTGTCCTTGCGTTCCGCATCTTTGCTCGTAGCAGCAACACTGCTGCCAGACTCAGCTGTAAAGCTCTCGCCAAAAGATATAGCCGTGGCGTAGACACCATCGGCTAGAGCTAAGCCCATAGAGCCAGATTGGTACTGCAGAGGGTCACCAATAGTAGCCAGTTGGTTTTGCTCTAAGCGCTCCTTGAGAGACGAGGTAATCAGAGCATTGACTTTAGCGGCGGTGAGGTCAGCATCAGCTAAGACGCTCTTAGCCTCAGAAGCGTTGTCAGCATTGGCGCTCTGTGGCGCGTTGCTGCTCTTGGCGCTGGCGTTGCTAGCCTCGGCCTTCGCCTTAGTGTCTGTGGCTGCGGCGTGCGCTTTACTCTGGCTTTGGCCGTCTGCATCATTAGTGGCAGCGGTGCGGGAGGAGGCAGATGCGGTGCTGTTTTGCTCGGCATCTGCGCTCTTATCCTGAGAAGTACCATCAGCTGTTGCTGCTACTAAGAGATCTTGCCATGGGGCATTTGGACGTGGTGTGTTGGCACTTACCGTTTGCTGGTGCTCACTGTCAGTGCCACTATGTAAGGCGGCAATGACACGGTCGGTAGCCTCATCAGATGAGGCTGCCATATCCGCCGCCACAATCGCGTCTAACTCCGAGACTAAGGCCTCTTCATTGACCGCGTTGTCCTGATCATTGCCTGTGGTAGGGGCAGAGTCTAAGGAGTCTAAGCTTGATTTTGTCGCTGCCGCAGCTGCATCCTTGGCTGCTATCTCTGGCTTGGCGTCAGAGGCAGCGTCTCCTGCAGGAGAGACCGAGGCGGTAGTACTTGCCGCACTGTCACCTACCAGCTGTGGATTTGGTGCTGACAGTGTTGGCTCCTGATCGTCATCAGGATCCGTAACATCAATATTGTCGACCGCAGCGTGGGGATTAAAGACAGGCTCTTTTTTGTGGTGATGAGAGGAGTGATGAGGCGCACTCTTCGTGTGCTCTTGAAGCTTAGAAAAGGCGCCCTTGATATCGATCTTAAAGAGCGAGCCAATCTTGTTAATGGCGTTTTGTGGATTCAGCGCCGCCGTCAGGCTTTCCAGCTTGTTCTCGCTCTTGTCCTCAACAGGAGCGGAGGTATCTGCCTTTGCTGCATTTGCAGCGGCAGCAGCGCTAGCGCTGACAGGGGCTGGCGCTGTAATCTCCGCTTCACTGTCATCTTGAGCGGCTGTAGGGGCAGCGCTCTCAGAAGCAGGTGAGGTAGTAGCGGCGCTCGTGCGCGAGGTTGCGCTGGCGCTGGCAATGCTGGCATCATTAGCCGCAGCGCTTACAGTGGCAGCAGTATTAGCGGCGTCACTGTCTGCTAAATGCTCCGAGGTAGTGGCAGCAATAGTTGCGGTGCTGTTTGGAGAAACAGCGGAGGCGTCCTGCGTTGTTACAGGCTGCTCTGCTGAAACTGCTGTTGTGAGCTCAGGTTGCGCCGTGTGTTCTTGCGCGCTCATCGTGGCAGTAGAGACAAAGGCGCTGGTAGTGGTGGTGGTGCTGCTCTTAGTTTGCAGCTTGCTCGCATCCTCCTTACTCTCGGCTTTGTCTTCAGCTTCATCCTTGCGCTTAAAGAACTTGCTAAAAGCCGAGACCGCCTTGCTCTTAAAGAGCGTCGAAGTAGCAGAGCCCTTTGGCCCATCTACCGTTAAGACCTCAACCTTAGTTGGCTCTAAGATCGGCTCACCACGGCCATCACCACTTAAGATTGGCGCAATGATCATGCGATCACGTTCCACCTCTGGAGCGTGCACATTCTCATTGTTCTGGGCAGCGGCCATAGCTTTAGCTTCGGCTTGCTGTTGTGCCGCGAGAGCCGCCGCCAAGGCCGCAGCTGCAGGGGTATTACCCTCTACTGGCGACGGAATGCTGTCTTGCGCAATCTGCTTTTCTGTGGTGTCTTTGTGGCTAATAATCTTGTCTTTGCTGGAGCTGACAGCGATCTCGTCAGCAGCAGATGCTGCTGCTTCATTGGTGCTTGCCTCAGACTGCGCCGCGCTGTCCTCTGCCGCTGGCAGCACTGAGTCGCTATCACTTAGGACAGCACTAGTGTGCATCACATAAGAGTCGAGCACGGCATTGGTCTGGTCGATGTTCTCGGCCATGTCGCGCTGGACGGGAATCGTGCCGCCATAGGCGAGGTTAGCAGCATCAGCGGAGGTGCCATGGACGCTTTGCAGAGAAATCGTGGTTGGGGTCAGCTCTTCTTGCGTAGTCTCAGTAGCGCTTGCCTGCTGCGCGTTTTTCTCTGGCGCTACACGGTTAGCCGTATCTTTGCCTTTGGCTTTCTTGTTTTTCGCGCCTTGCTTCTTAGAGGCGGTGCTATCTTTACCACGAGCAGTCTTATCTTGCTTGGTGGCAGCAGAGCCTTGCGCGGCATTAGCGGAGCTTGAGTGGCTTACCGGCATGCTGCTGGTGGCAATGGTGCTGTTCTTGGCAGCATCTTCCTCTGCTGGCTCTAAGCTGTCCTCATTGTCATTGGACACCATTTCCACTTCCAGTGGGGTGTTGGTATCCGTATCTGTAGCGGAGATTTGGCCACTTACAGCTTCCTTGCTCTCTGCGTCAGCGGTGCTTGCCGCGTCAGCTGTGTCGACAGAATCAGCTTTTTGGGCTGTGTCGCTGGCGGCAGTACTGGCGTTTTTGCCCTTGTTGCTCTTAGCTGCTTGTGCTGTGGAGCTGTTCTGCTTTACAGGGGCAGTACTGATTTCAGCAAAGGGCGCCGCACCTTGCAGCGTGACCTTATTCTCTTGGTCTTCGCTGTCAGCATTGTCCTCAGTCACTTGCTCATCAGCAGGTGTCTCTTGCTGCTGACGCGTAAAGCGCTGCTTTAAGAAGCTATCCAGTGAGTGTGGGGTGAGCGTACCCTGAGTTACCTCAGCATAGAAGCCCGCCTGTTGCTGTTTTTGCTGCTCAATGGTCTGAATCTCAGTAACCGTGGCGGCAGCAATACTCTCAGCTTGCTTCTCCAGCTCCTCTAAGTGGCGCTGTAAGTCGTCAGTATGGCTCTGCTCTAAGCTGTTTTCCGGATTATTGGACAGCGCCTCGGTCAGCTTTAAGACAAAAGCAGGCAGGTACTGGCACATTTGCACATGCACGTGCTCAGTAAGCTGTGTGAGGTCGCCACCGGACACACCTAGGGTGATAGTCGGGACATTAAGGCCCTGATAGAAGTTACTATTGATGCCTAATGGGCACTCTTGGGCAATAGTCTCTAAGGCCTCAGTGGTGTGCTCTGGACGCAGAAAGTTTGCATCAGTAGCGCCATAGTAGGCCCCCATCACAGGAACCAGCGGGCTGTCCTTTGGTAAGTGCTGTAAGAGGCCGTCGAGGATCATGAAAAGCTCACGATCCTGACTTAAATTAGCGCTTAAGCCTTGGGTAGGAACGTAATTGTCCGTGTAGTACACGACAATCGATGGGCGTGGCAATTGCGCCAGCTCATTTAAGCGCTCGATAATGGTGATGCTAGCTTGATGCAGCGATAAGCCCTCATTGAGGCACTTTTGCACCATGCTCTGCAGAGCTTTACGCAGGTTGCCCTTAAAGTTGTGGCTGGCGCGCTCTAAGAGGTCGCTAAAGGACACCACCTCAGCATCTTTAGCGCTGGGTACGTAGTCCTCATGACGCAGCTTGGCAAAGGTCGCCTCACGCACTTCCACGAGGTCGGCTGCGTTTTCAATGGCGGTTGCAGCAATCTCTTTGAGGACTTCAAGGAGGTCAGCGAGGTTGACGTTACCCACTGGCAGGTTAAAGCTTACCTGCATGCCATCAGGGGTAAAGTTTTTACCGAATTCTTTGACGCGCAGGCTATCAAAGGTTGGCACCAATGGGCGGTGCTGCAGATGCGCTAAGAGCTTAGGATTGAGCTCTAATTGGCGAATGAGCTCAGCGGCAATGATGGAGGCGGAGAAGCCCTCATAAGGGCGATAGGCGGTAGCGCTATTGCCAATGATGTAAAACGAGGGCTCGACCTTACCGTAGTTACCGGTGTAGAGGTGGAGCTTATTATCGCCATGCTCTTGAGGCAGGTTAGGCTGGGCGTTTAAGGCAAGACGCAGCTTGAGGTGCTCTTTGCTGCACAGGTCGCGGATAAATTGCAGCGTGCTCTTAATGCCTTGGTGGGCTAAGAGAGACTCACTGGTGCAGATAAAGAGGATGTTGAGATTTAACTGTACCGAGTTATCGGAGAGCTCTTTTAAGGCCACAAGCATGGAGCCGGTGGCGCACTTGTTTTCTAAGACACCGAGACCCAATAAGGCATCTTCACGCGCTAAAGCACGCTTTAAGGCGGCAGTTAAGACGGCATTGCTGCCCACATTAAGCTTATAGGAGCGCTCTTCTTCAGCGTCGGCCTCGTCCTTTTTGGTGTGTGCTTGTGGGGCGCTTAAGGCCACTAAGGAATTGCTATCGCCTAAAGGGGCACCGCACAGCTCTAACAGACGCTGTCTTAAGTTGTCGGAATTGGTAGACAGGCCCTTGAGCATACCGTAGTGGTAAGGGCTGGTGGTATCGCTATGGCAGAGCAGCACCAGCGTATCCTGCACGTCGGCGATGCCTTTGACGAGGGCTACGACGGAGCTCTTTTCCGAGGTCGTGTGCTCTTGTAAAAAGAGGTACTCTGGGTGATTTTTGAAGTAAGGGAATTCCTTGAGGCCATCGTAGATAGCCTGGGAGATCAAGGCAGGGCCCTTAGCATGAGCGACTGACGGAATCGAGATCAACCACTTGGTAAGAGTGATGGCCTCTTGAGCAAGGTTGGTGTTGAACTGCATTGTAATCAGAGCTCCCTCTCAAGGGAGCAGCTAAAACCGTCACCTCAAGGCAGGAGGGCAAAGAGGCTGCTGTTATAGCCTGTAGGTCATACCGCATGTGAGGTATGCTGCTACAGAGGAAACAGGAGCCGGAAACAAGAAACAGGAAAAGCCCCGCAAGGGGGTAGTACTTTAGTTTAGCGTGTATTGCTAATTGTGGCTAGACAGAGGTGCTGAAAGCGCGACATCAGACAAAGCACGGAGTGAGCTTACAGCACCACTAGGGAATGAGAGCGCTCATAACTGACGGATGCAGGGGGGAGTGCTGGCAACAACCTACACCTCGAGATAAAGGGGGCAGGTGAGCCTGAGCCTACTTTCAGGTGTGACCAGCATGATTGCCATACATCCCGTCATCTCTGTAGTCAGTCGTTCCTGAGCGTTACCAATAAGAGGAAACACAGAGGTTACACTGAACACTGGTGACTCACAGCGCCTCATGAGACCGTGTTTACACCATAAGATTGGTCGCAGAGAGCAGCGCTGGCAGTGTGGGCCTTATGAGTGCTCTGTGCCTGTGGCAGCAAGCCTCATCTCAAGCTCATACCTGTCATACTGGGAGTAATGTCAGCAGTCGTATGAAGTGACTGCCGCGCTTGCTACTGAGCGTAGAGTCAAACCTCTGCTCCTAAAAACAAGAGGCGGCAGTCGCTCTGAAGAGTGGCTACCGCCTGTAGTCGTAAGAAAGCTTTTGCCCCATCGCCTCATCACACCACAGCACAAGCGCTTTGGCGTTAGGGCCTGCTGGCTCTGCTCTAAGGCTGCGCTAAAGCTAAGCGATCGTTTTGCAAGTCAGCACGCAGGATCTTGACGTTATTGGCAAAAGCCTCACGCTGCTCACGGGCTAAGTTTGGATGGTTAGCCGTTGGCAGCTTGATCTTGAGTGGATCTACAGGGCGATCGTTAATGCGCACCTCGTAGTGCAGGTGAGGGCCTGTAGTACGACCCGTGTTACCACTACGGGCAATGAGCTGACCTGCGGTCACCTTTTGGCCACGTTTGACCTCATACTTGGAGAGGTGCATGTACACGGTGGAGTAGTTGTTAATGTGGCGTACAATGACGTAGTAGCCAGCAGCGCGCTGATAACCGGCAAAGCTCACTATACCATCGGCTGGGGCATACACAGGCGTACCCACTGCAGCCTTAAAGTCGACGCCATTGTGCGGGCTAATGCGCCTCGTCACAGGGTGGCGACGATTAGGGTTAAACTGCGAGTTGATCTTGATGTCACCGGCCATAGGGAAGCGTCTAAAGACACCTGCGGTTGGGGTGTACTCGTTTTCACCGTAGTAGTTTTGATCCTCTGGATTCATAAAGGTCTCAAAAGTACCTTGGGTGGTCTCAAGATGTACCGCTGAAATCAAGGCCGAGGTGCCAATACCCGTAAAGAGCACGCGGAAGCTATCGCCACGGTGCATCTTTTTAAAGTCCACCTTATTGGCAAACAGCTGCGTAATGGTCTTAACCTCAGATGGGGTTAAACCAGCACGGTGGCCCGCCTGCGCAAAGCTCTCACCACTGGCAAGCGAGTTGATCACCAGCCGTGGTCGATGTGGGTTAACGTTATTGGCGCGATCACGCTCTGCTTTGGCCTTTTGTGCCGCTGCTAAGCGCGCATCCTTTTCCGCACGCTCTTTGATCACCTCTGCTGCATGCGGCATGGTGCTGGCCTCGGCTACCTGCGCTAAAGCAGTTGCAGAAATGTGGCTGTTAAGGCTCTCATGTACGACCTTAAAATCATCACTGCCGGAGTTGCGGGTAAAACGCACTTGCTGAGCGTTGCTTAAGTTTTTGACCACCTCTTTGACGACGTTTTCCTCGTCTACCAAGAAGTAGATATTGTCGCCAATGCTTAAGTTGAGGTCAGAGCCTGATGCGACCTTAGTGATGCGGTTTAAGGTGGCGTAAGGCAGATCAAGGTAGTTGAAGATAGCCGAGAAGTTATCACCCGACTTGACCGTATAGCGGTACCACGTGCCCTGAGGTCGCTGGTCTTGAGAGTCTGCCGTGGTGGCTTCGCTGCTTCCAGCAGTAGCAGCTAAGGAGCTGCTCTCAGTGTTGTTAGCACTTAAGGAGGCACCGGCGCCTGTGGAAGTCTTGGTGCGGTCGGCCCATGTGCCTGCGATTACTGGACGGTCGCCAATAATGTCAGAGGCAGTTTGCCGCTGGGTAGTACTGCCATCACCACCCACAAAGATGTCCTCATCTGAGGAGAGGGCGCGGATTTCTGCTTGTTCGGCTGTGGTGGTGTTGTTTTGCAGAATAGGATCGTGCGCAGAGAAGTACTGGCTAGGGATGTCGTAGTCTTCGTAGTTCTCGGCAAAAGGCGTCTGCTCATTGTGGCTGGCAGCAGCGGAGAGCTCTTGCAGGCGCTGATCAGTTTGCAAATACTCTTGCTCACTTGCAGTTAAGGTTTGCTTTGGTCGTGAGGTTAAATACTCCCATGTCTTTGGCATTGGCAGTACCAGCACGGCACACAGAATTACGGTGATAGCGACACCGAAAATGTGCTTTTTAGGCAGGATATAAGGCGAGGCGGTGTAGAGTGCTACATAGTCCTCGTGAGACATCCGGCTGGTGACTTTGATTTTGATCATGACGCGGGTAAGTAAAAAGAGCTAAGAGCTAAGAGTGGATTGGTGCCTACGTTTTAGCAAGGGAAACTTAGGCTAGGCCTAGCAAGGATACGGCTGCGGCCCAAAGACAAGAGTGTAGCTTATTTGCCGTAAGAGGGATAGGCGTAAAAACTTAGGGTGGTATGGTAGTAGGTGAGGGCAGAAAGCCCAAAGCTGCGGGGCTGCGTGTAACTTAGCTACAAAGTAGAGTGTGGGAAGTGAGTAGTTTTGCCCTGTTTGGGGGATTAGGGCGTGCGGCATGGCAACGCTCACAAGGTAAGGAACAACTGACTTTAGAGATGACGGCATTTAAGGCAATTATGCGTGCCACTCTGCAGATAGGCGCAGGCTAGCCTGCACCTTTTATCTCGAGGTGGGGAAACTTACTCTCACTTAACCTTGCCACCGTCACTTATGAGATCACTCCTCCTGAGGGTGATCGCGGTGATGTTGTCCTATGTTGTGCCGCCAGATCTTAGGTTCGCGGACAAGGTTGAGGCCCCATAAGCGCACAATGATAGCTTAGGTTATGAAGTGCACAGTGGCGCTGTTCACCTTTGTGTTTCGCTGTTATGGTGTGGGGTACCGCCGGTGTTTTCTCTGGGGCTCAGGGGCGTGGAGACTCGTAAGAGTGCTTCTTTGTGGTAAAGGTGCACCCCGAGAGCATCCAGCACACAGAGTCCAGCCAGCGTTGTCCGCTACCGCCTTTGTTACCGCCCTCGTTCCTTGTTACCGCCCTGCGTTACAGCAGCGTAAAGATCAGGGCGATCTCTCCCGCGATAACGGCGATGAGAATCATGGTGGTGACAAGCCCCTGCCAGCAGGTGGGGTAGCCTAAGGAGAGGTATTGGCCTAAGGCGCCTCGCTGATTGATGATCGAGCTGGCGGTGCGGGCAAACCACAGGTCGCGCTTACTGCGCAAAGCAAAACGCACCACGAGGGTAGTAAGAAAAGCGCAGATAAAGCAGAGGATGATCTTAGTGAGCATGGGTAGTGAGTTTTAGTGTGGTGGATATGGTGGCGTGCTCAAGGGGAAAAGGAGCTTCAGGGTAAGCCCAGCGCAATCATGCCACCTACGCATGAGGGGTACGCACATCACTCCTATCTCTACCATTATCGCCATTACGTGCACAAGTCTCTTGCACAAAGCTATCACCTTGCGGGCCTTTTGCTGCAAAAAATTTGATTTAAGTAGAGAACTGAGCAGAATTTTCCCGCTTTTACAGTAAAGCCAACTATCATAAGACCCCGTACCCACTAGAAAACGGGCTCGCGGCACCAATCTCTCTTTTCAGTCGCAGCTCCTAAGGCGTTTTCTGTGTAGGCAGAAAACGGCGGTACTCTGTGTTTGGGAGATGTCGTGAGGAGGAGTTAATGGATCACTCACAAGCCATCATGACCCTAATTGTCTTAGGCGTGGTGGCATTTTTATTTGTTACGGAGCTCATTCCGCTAGCAGTTACTGCTATCGGTGCCAGTGTGGCGCTGGGCGCTTTAGGTATTCTGACACCGCAAGAGGTCTTTTCCGGCCTTTCCAATTCAACCGTGGTGCTGTTTGCCGGTATGTTTGTCGTCGGCGCGGCCATGCTCGAGTCAGGACTAGCGCAGACCATAGGCAACTCGGTAGTAAAGCGTGTTGGTACCAAAGAAGTCCCATTGATGTTTGCGGTGATGATGCTGACGATTACCATGTCGTCCTTTGCTTCAAACACCGGTACCGTTGCCTGCTTAATGCCAGTGATGATTGGTATCTGCGTGGCTGCAAAGATTCCATGCTCGCCTATTTTGATGGGCCTTGCCATTGCCGCTAACACCGGTGGCACCATTACCATGGTTGGTACCCCACCAAACATCATTGCTGTGGGTGCGCTGCAATCGGCCAAGATCGAGCCATTTGGCTTCTTTGAGTTTGCCATTATCGGTATCCCGCTGTCGCTCATGTCCGTGGCGTACATGATCTTCATTGGCCGTCGTTTGGTACCACATAACTACGCTGATGTGGGCGCAGTCTCTAATGTAGCCTCTAGTGGTGGCACGCCACGCGCGCGTTTCTTATGCCTGCTCATCCTCATCTTTGTGCTGCTGGGCTTATGCGTGGGTATCCCTGGTCTCTCGCAAGAGATGGTGGCGGTGATTGGTGCTTTAGCTTGCGTGCTGTGCGGCTGTATTTCTGAAAAGAGCGCCTATCAAGGTATCGACTGGGTGACCATCTTCCTCTTTGCCGGTATGCTGCCTTTAGCTGATGCGCTGGAAAAGACCGGTGCTGGTGCCATGATCGCCGATCAGGTGGTGGGTTTAATGGGTGATAAGCCAAGCCCATACCTCTTCATGTTTGTGCTCTTCTGCCTCTCGTGCGGTCTGACACAGTTCATGTCCAACACCGCTGCGGCGGCGCTGCTCTGCCCAATCGGTATTTCCATTGCGCAGAAGATGGGCTGCTCGCCATACCCAGTGATTATGGCTATTGCCATTGCCGCCTCGTGCGCCTTTACCACCCCTGTGGCGACGCCACCTAACACCTTAGTGATGGGCCCTGGCAAATTTAAGTTTGTCGACTACATCAAGGTCGGTGTGCCACTGGTGGTGCTGTCGCTGCTCATCTGCATGGTGGTCATTCCAATGGCATGGCCTTTCTTCCCAGAGAGCTAACGCAACCTGAGCGTATAACTTCTTAGGAGCAACGCCTCGGCAAAGCACAAGCTGAGGCTGGCTCTAGACTTGAGCTCAGCTGTTGGCGTAGCCTCACAGGGGAAAGAGGGGCGTGGCAGCTGCAGCAGATGCTGCTTAGCCGTCATAAAGTTTCGTTGCCGTCACATCTTGTGCACAGCTTTGTATAACGCGCTTATCGCGCAAGAGGCTGTCTGCTACTATAGAAAGAGCTTGAGGCACAGGCCTCAGCGCTTTCGTGCGTATGTAGCGTTTTTTCCCGTGTGCTTGCTCCCGACTGTGCCTCGTAATGGTGTATTTCCTGCTTGCGGGCTCAGACAGCATAGGGTAGATGGAAGTAAGCACAAGTGTAAGTCAGGTCACCGTCACCACAAGTTGTAAGTAAGCCGCTTTGCAAGCAAACGCAGCTTGTGCGGGAGGGGACAAACTCTAGTATTAGCCACTAGCGTGAGATAGCCTGAAGGAACCTTAAGGCGTGATTACAGTGGTGGTTAGTGAGGAGATGCTTACAGTGAGCTTATAGCGCTGGGCGCAAGGTAAGAGCTAAGCTTTTTGCACTTAATGTGCTCCTTACTCGGTTCTTTACTTGAGGCGCCACGCCAAAGCCCAAAAGATACGACTAAGGGTGGGATTCTTTGGAGACTACTCTTAGTAGTAGGTGGAGATCTTGTTCTTGGAGGGGTCGTGTGACCACAAGCCGATGCGGCTTACTTCTGCGGTAGGGTGGTAGCGACTGTGGCCATAAGCTACGGTGCTCTGACTACTTGGCGGGAGGCCGAGGCGGTTTTGTCGCATGCTTTGTAAATATGAACCTGCTAAACATTATTCGCGGCTTCGATGGTGAGCTCTACGATTACTTTGAAAAGGAGTTAGAGCGTCAGTTCTACTCTCTCTCCTTTATCCCTGACGAGAACAGTATCTCTCCATTATGCTCGGCGACCATGGGCAATGTGCTCATTAATGCCCAGAAAAACAGTGCTTTTGCGCAGCAGAAGACACTGGAGCAATTAGCAGCAGAGCGTATCTGTAATCTGTTTGATGGTGAGTACGCTAACGTCAAGTCCATTACCATTGAGGCGGCCTCGCGCGTGGTGTTCCAAGCCTTGGTCGAGCGTGGTGATGTGGTGATGTCGCTTGACCTGCGTAAAAAAGAGCACTGCAACAGCGAGTCGCTGGCTTATCGCTTTGTCAATTTCGGTATCGATCCGCAGACCCAGCACTTAGACTTAGATGCGATTGCGAAACAAGCGCGAGAGATGCAGCCACGCTTGCTGATCGTCTCACCAATCAACTATCCACAGACTATTGATTACGAGCGCTTAGCAGATATTGCCCATGAAGTAGGGGCGGTGCTGTGGTGCGATATCTCGCAGGTGGCAGGCTTAGTCACTGCCGGTGTGATTCAGTCGCCATTGCCACATGCTGACATCGTGACCTTTACGATGCAGGGTGCGTTACAGGGCCCACGCTGCTCGGTGATCATATGCAAGAACAAGTACTCGATTGCTATTGAGCGTGCTTCGTTAAGCTATGGTCACAGCACCTTAGGCTCGTCGGAGCTGGCGACCTTATGCGTGCGTATCCGTGAGATGCAAACGGATGAGTACCAGCAATATTGCCAAGCGGTAATTGAAAACGCTACGGCCTTAGCAGCGGGCTTAAAAGAGGGCGGCATGTCCTTAATTGGCGGCGGTACGGAGTCACACTTTGTCGTGATTGACGCCAAGAGCTGTGCACTGTCGGCTCGTGGTGCCTTAGAGAGCCTTGCTGATTGCGGCATTTCGGTGCGTAACTGCCAAGTGCTGACGGGTAACCCTGAAATTAAGTTTGATGCGGTACGCTTCTCGACGCTGCCGGTGACCACGCGTGGCATGCGTGCTGATCAGCTGCATAAGTTAGGTCTGTTTATCGGTAAGTACTTGGCAAACCCAAGCACAGAGAACGAGCATGCACTGCAGCAGCTGGTACGTGACATGACGGTGGTTTTACCACTGTTTAATGGCAAGTGGCTGTGCGATGTGGTTAAGCAGAACTTAGAGCAGAGCAACTACTTTAGTGGTCAGTCTGACAGTACTAACCTTGCTGATCGCTCGCGTTTATCGCGTATTGTGCACAAGGCAGGACAGGTACTGCATCATGACCATGGCCATGAGCACTCTTAGCAAGTTAGCGTAAGCGCTGCCACGGGTAGGGTAGGGAGTATTAATCCCGAGCCTGCCAGTGCTTAAGGTCTCACCAAAGGGCTGAAATCTCGGAGTGGGGTTTCGGCCTTTTTCGTCTTTGTGGAGCACGGGCAATTGCCGCTGGTGCTCAGCGCTCCCCTGTGCTGTGGTTAGCAGCGCCCGCCCCAGCCAATCACCATACCTGCGAATCTAAGAGGTAACAGTGCCACTCCGAGCGGCAGACACTTATCCCTCAGGGTGGTTAAGATGCGCCAAAGCAGCTTGTCAGCGCTATAGCTGCCATTTGTAGCACTAATCCCCACAGGGCATGGATGCACACCAAGAGAAGAGCTCACCATAGAGCCATGTTGGTGTTAAGTTCGTGGGGAAGGCAATCCCGCGTCAGCTTGCCTCTTGGGAACAACTGACTTAATAGATGACGGCCTTAAAGGTAAGCAGGCGTGCCCAATCTTAAGCTTGGCTAAAGCTCGCCTGCACCTTTTATTTCGAGGTAAGGACGCTACCACCTCTTAAACTTTCCTGCGTCACTTATGAGATCACTCATTCCTTGGACACGCCTTATAGCCAGCTTACATGTCCCGCTGCTGTAGTTGCTGCCACTTTGCTGTACTGCACTGTGCTCCACGCTCTGCGCTCCTTGCGCGCCTCTTATTCAGCGGACTCGCTTCTTCTTCTTCTTCTTCTTCTTCGTCAGCAGCAGCAGCTGCGCTTCCTCTCCTGTCAGCACACCCCAGCCACTACCTTTTCCGGCATACCGCATCTTCGCTCTTGTTTGCATGATTTTGCTGCAAAAATGTAAGAAAAATGCAAAGTTATGCAAAATAATGTTGATAAATGCAACGATTTTAAGCCCAAAATCCCGCTAAAATACAGCTTTTTCCTGCGTTTCAGTGGGCGATGGTCACTGCAAAATTTGCATAACACTTTGCAGAGATTGTCTAGTGCTTTGCGTTATTGCTGCAAAACTTTTTTCAAAAATTGATGCTACCTCTCATTTTTGACATAAAGTTCTGCCCTCTTTTTCGGTGTTATGGCACAATTAAACCCAAGTTAAGTTCATTGCAAAAGTTTGCAGAATACGCTGCTTAGTTTGCATTGTTTGCAAACGTTTGCAGCAAAGCCTCAAGCAACGCCCGCTCGGCTTGAGCGCAGACTAAGGAGCGGAGCACCAGATTCTTGTGAGGGGAGGTTGCAAGCTACACAGAGGTCAGAGCAAGGCCAGCTCTTGTTCTTGCTGGTAAACTAAGCGCTTTTGAGGCATAGCCTCTTGAGATCCACCGCTTTATGCCGGTGATGCGTTCTCATCGCCCCTGACTCGTAAAGATTCCTATGAATTGCAACTTAAACTCGCATTTACCCCATGCCTTCACGGTTTTAGCGGCCGCTGCTAGCACGCCACAGGCTGGCGGCGCCTCTGAGACCGTGCAGGCTGCCAGTGTTGCTGCCACCACCACCACTGCCACTGCTACCAGTGGTCAGCAAAGTGATAGCGCCAGCACACCTGCAGCCACCACCGCTTTTTTACCGGCAGAGCGCTTTGCGGTAGCGCCTATGGTCGATGTCACCGACAGTGTGTTTCGCCGTATGGCGCGTCTCTTTTCCCGCAGAGCCATGCTCTATACGGAAATGATTGCCACCGAGGCGGTATTGCACGGGCGTACTAACCTCTTGGACTTTACCCCACAAGAGGCGCCTGTCTGCTTGCAATTAGGTGGCAGTGAGCCCCGTAAGCTCTATGAGGCCGCACGTATTGGTGCCAGCCGTGGTTATACCGCGCTCAACTTAAATGCCGGTTGCCCCTCAGATAAAGTGCAGAGTGGAAACTTTGGCGCCATCTTAATGAAGACGCCACCACTGATCGCACAGTGCTACCAAGCCATGCAAGAGGGAGTAGCGGCCGCTTTAGGTAATGTCCCTGATGCTCCCGCCGTACCGGTGAGCGTTAAGACGCGCATTGGTGTGGATGACCTCGACTCTGAAGAGTTTACCTTTAAGCTCATTGATACCATTTACCAAGCGGGATGCCGCCACGTGATCATCCATGCCCGTAAAGCGTGGTTGCACGGCCTCTCGCCTAAAGAAAATCGCACGGTGCCACCGCTTGATTATGAGCGCGTGTATGCCATTAAGGCCGCTTACCCTGACCTGTTTGTCACGATCAATGGTGGTATCACTACCATTGACGCTTGCACAGAGCAGCTTAAAAAGGTCGACGGCGTAATGCTCGGCCGTGCGGTGGTGGATAACCCTTTTATTTTGACCAAAGTAGATCGCGAGATCTTTGGTGATCAGGATGCTCCTGAGCTCACTGCTGATGACCTCATTGCTCCTTTGTGTGACTTAGGCGCACAGCTGCAAGCGGAGGGTAAAGCAGTACATTTCCTTTATCGCCATGTGTTAGGCCTCTTTATGGGCCGCAGTGGAGCACGCTTATACCGGCGCTACTTAAGTGAGCACATGACGAAAAAGGGAGCTTCTGCTCAGGTGTTACAAGAGGCGTATCAAGCCATGCTTGGCGCGGCTAACCCTTAATTCCCTTAAGTGGGGTGTTCACACTTCTCAAGAGCAGTGCATTGCAGTGCATTGCATGGCAGTGCTCTAAAGCGCAGCAATCTTAGGAGGCGCCAAGTAAGCTGACACAGTGTTATAGCTAGGAGTTATCGGGCTAAAATAAAGCATGTGCTCTTTAGTGCGGGCCTGACGTCAAAGGGCTAACCCTGAGGCGTCAAAACGTCACTTAGCTTAGTTTAGCTGTGCCGCGCTTAGCTGTCAGCTTGAAGCTGCGCTCACGCTAAGCTGCGCTTTGCTTTGCTGTGCTGTGCTTTTAGCTTTTCACTTGCTGCCTTCTGAGGTAAAACCATGGTGCTGAACATCAATAGCTGTGTCGAGCTCAACAATGGCGTCAAGATGCCTTATCTGGGCTTAGGTGTGTTTCGCTCACCTGCCGGAGAAGTGACCCGCTCGGCGGTGCGCACGGCTTTAGAGAATGGCTACCGTATGGTGGATACCGCTCGTATCTACTGTAATGAGCGCTCAGTCGGCCGTGGTCTTCAAGATTCCGCCCTGCCTCGTGAGCAGTACTTCGTGACTACGAAGCTGTGGAAGAGTGATTGGTCTAATCCGCGTCAGGGCCTTGAGCAATCCCTTGAGCGCTTACAGCTTGATTACGTCGACCTCTACTTGCTGCACTGGCCTTTTAAGGGCTTTGCGCAGGCTTATCTGGAGCTGGAAAAGCTGCAACAAGAGGGCTTGTGCCGTGCTATTGGTGTCTCGAATTTTAAGATTCACCATTTAGAAGAGCTCAAGGCAGCCGGAGCGACGGTGGTACCACAGGTAAATCAGGTGGAATGCCACCCACAAAACTCCGAAGACGCGCTCTTGCACTACTGCCGCCAACACGGCATCGTCTTAGAGGCGTACTCGCCTTTAGGCGGTGAGGGCCAAAGCCTGATCGGCGATCCACGCATTCAATCGCTGGCGGATTACTTAAAGGTAACCCCAGCGCAAGTGCTGCTACGTTGGAATATCCAGCGTGGCGTAGTGGTGATTCCTAAGTCGGTACACGCGCAGCGTATCTTGGAGAACTCACAGCTCTTTGGCTTTGAGTTAAGCCAAGATGATATGGACACCATTGCCAGCATCAATACCAATTTCCGTCGTGCATTTGATTCTGATCGCATTGACCAGCGGCCAGAATCAACCTTCCCCAAGATTGTTGATGAGGAGTAGTTACTGTGGCCAGTGAGAAGCTCGTGTTCACCAATAAGCCAATTACCTGTGTCGGCTTAGGTGAGATCTTATGGGATCTGTTGCCAGCAGGCCCACGTTTAGGTGGCGCCCCTGCAAACTTTACTTTCCATGCTAAGCAGATGGGCCTCGATTCGATGGCTGTCAGCTGCGTGGGCAATGATGAGTGGGGTGAAAAGGCTCTGAAGATCCTGCAAGAGCAGCAGGTGAAAACTCTGGTTTTCCGTTCCGATAAGAACACGGGTTATGTGCAGGCCTCTTTAAACGATCGTGGTGTGCCAACCTACGAATTCGCTTTAGACACCGCCTATGATCACATCCCATTAAATGATGAGATCATTGCTGTGGCCAAGAAGACCCAAGTGTGCTGCTTTGGCACGCTGGCGCAGCGTCAAGCCAACGGTGAGAGCCACAAGACCATTCTGGCTTTCTTAGAGGCGATGCCAGAGAAGTCCTTAAAGGTGTTTGATATCAACCTGCGTGAGAACTTCTTCAACCGTGATGTCATCACGGCTGGCCTTAACCGTTGCACCGCCTTTAAGTGCAATGATGACGAGCTGCCAGTGGTGTGCAAGCTCTTAGATACGCCAGAGATGACGCCAGTAGAGTTCTATGAGAAGGTGCTGCATAGCATCTTTGGCATCGAGCAATTTATCTACACCGCCGGTGAGCATGGCTCGGATATCTTCTACTATGGCGAGCACTCCTTTGTGCCAACCCCAAAGGTAGACGTGGTCGATACGGTTGGTGCTGGTGATTCCTTTACCGCTACCTTTGTTGGCTTAACAGTACAGGGTGTTGATTTCAAGGTAGCGCACAAGACTGCTGCTGATGTGGCGGCTTACGTGTGCACGCAAAATGGTGCCATGCCAGTGCTGAGCTCCGAGCTGTTAGAGCGCGTGCATTCGTTAGTGGCTGCCGCTGCTGCCTCCTAGGATCCATTCCTAACCTTAATTTCCTGCAAGCAAGATAGTAAGATAAGCCTCGTTCGGCCTTTGGTCTGAGACCACGGGCCAACGGGGCTTTTATGTTTGTTTGCAGTGGGAGTGAAGCAGGTAACCTAAAAGCGCCTGACGGCGCCTTATCTCGAGAGTAGAGTCTGAGCAAACACCTACTCTCAGGGTAAAACACCTGCTTGTAGGCAGTTACCTCCTGTGAGATTACTCACGTGTCGCAAAAGCTGGTAGACACAGTACCATCTGGCAGGGAAAGAGACAGCAGCCTCCACAAGCAAGAGAGCACAGGCGTAGAGATAGGGTAGAAGAGAAGCTGGCGCAGAGGCAGCTAAAAGGCAGGAAAAGCAGGGGCGCAGGGAGCGCAGAGAACGGGGAAGTGCTGGGAGTGAGGTGCAGGGAGTGAGAGCGCCGCAGGCAGGCGCTTAGATCTTGTCCTTGACGTAGTTTCTAAACAGCGCCGCCGTGTCTTTATTGGCAGCATCGCCCTTAGACTGACGCGCGTTGTGCGCTACACGCTTGCCAAAATTAGGCTGCTCCGTGGTGCGCGTCGCACGCTCTTGCAGGTGCCGCTTCAGCGTCGCACGGGTGACTGCCCCCTCATCGTCATCGTCTGCAGTGCCCTCGTCAGCATCACTGTCATCCGTGATGCCTGCGTTATAGGCCATGCTATGTGCCCCAGCCGCAGCCTCGGTCGTGGCTGACGCTGCATCTGGCTGGTAGACCGTGCCATCTGGCATAAAGACGGTGCCGTCTGGCATGTACACACGGCCATCTGGGGTAAAGATGGTGCCGTCAGCCTTAAAGATGGTGCCATCTGGCGTAAAGGTAGTGCCGTCGGGACTGTAAATGGTGCCATCAGGGGCGTAGATCGTACCGTCGGCAGTGTGGATGTTGCCCTGCTCATCGGTGTAGGAGCCGTCATTGCTGCTAGCATTGCCCGCTGCTGTCCCCATAGCATTATCAATGCGTGGGCGCGCATGACGGGCCGCTTGCTTCGACGCCTCTTCAGCGTTTGCCGCCTCATGTGACGCCGCTGACTGAGGAGCTGCCGTGCTGCCCTTAGCAGCTGGAGCAGCTGCAGCTGCAGTAGCACGCTCCTCAGGAGCATGCTGGGCAGCTTTAATGGTGGTGTCCTGAGACTGCGGCACGCTCTTAGCGCTCTGCGCACTATGTGTGCTCTTTGCCGCCTTTTTGCCCTTAGCGGCACGCTTTGCTTGCGCCTTGGCTTTTGCGCCTCGCGCCTTAGACTTTGGCGCGTTTTCTTCGTCAGCTACAGCGTCCTCAGCGTCAAAGGCGTCATCCATGCGCGGCGCGCCCTTGTCGATATCAGGATCGCTATAATGACCAAAATCGATTTCCTCTACGCTGTCATAGTCAGCATAGAACTCGTCTTCCTCGCTGGCAGCAGCGGCAGCCTTAGCCGCAGCTTGGGCTTGCTCGTGCTTTTTGAGCACATCATTAAGACGGCTAAATCTCGATGGCGCAAAGAGCGACTTGGTAGGGGAGTTAGGCTTCTTGACTTCCTGCTGTACCTCAGGCTCTTTCTTGGTCTCCTTATAGCCCACAGGCTCAGGTAAGACACCAGAAAAGAGGGCATTGGCGGCAGCATCAGCGAGCTCCTTACCCGTAAGCTGAGGCAGGATAGCCTTACGCTCTGGCTCTTCACGGCGACGTACTGGTTTATAGGAAGCATTAAAGCGCTCCCATGCCTCGGCACGCTCTTGTTCTTTTCTCGCCTTGACTACCTCGGGTGGAATTTGTGGCAGCACCAGCGGAATACGACGCGTGCGGCGGTGCTTTACTTGAGCATCATCTTCAGCGACAGCAGCTGCTTTTTTCTTAGACGCGCCACGACCACGTGAACCCTTGGTGGCTTTTGGGGAGTCTTTTTCTGCTGTCGTAGCTAGTTCTGTCTCGAAAACCATAGCCGAAGCTTGCAGTTCTTGCTCTAGCTCAGGATCGGGTACTTGCTCTTGCTTTTTGCGATTCTTGGCCATCTTGCTACTCAAAATACAGAAGACTCCTCTGATGCCGAGGAGGTAAGAGATAGTGGGGAGTTGCAGCTGTGCGCCAACAAGCGCTTAATGGAGAGCTATCTCTTGAGCAGGGGGTGCGCGCCGGTAGTGGCTAGCCCTACATGGCCACTATTGTAGCCATAATTAGGGAGTTTTGTCTCTGTAGCGTGTGAAATGCAGTGAAAAAACACCATACGCGCGGGTAAAGATAAGAGAGCGTTTCCCTCATGTGTGTGCACAGCTATTTGCCCTTAACCTACCGCAGAGATACGTCGCGGTAACGACGCTTGCTGCTCCCTAGAGGTTTCTGCATCAAGGGGCTTAACACCACCTCAAAGGCCGATTGTAAGCCAACAACATAGGGGCAAATACTCTTAGGATCAAGGGAAAAACACTCGCCAAGAGAGTGGTGCGCAAGCGCAAGTGGTACTGGCTTCGGTGGTAGTTGCTGTCAGCACCAAGAGTAGTCCCAACCACACTGCAAGGAGCAAAGCGGGCAGAGTCTGAAGAGGGGGAGGGTTGCCACTTATTGGCAGTAAGCAGCGTGGTAGGTAGATTGGCCGGTAGGACGCAGTGCTGAGATGATATGCACAGTGCTCTGCGGTTAAGGACAGAGCACTGGGGGGAAGGTGGTCTTTGCGAGGGAAAGGACACGTTTGCTACTGCGCCAGCGCCTGTGGCTGTGGATGCAGCGGCGCATGGTGCTCAGTTGGTTTCCATTCCTCATCTGGCAGAATCACGTGGTCGCAGTCGTACTCACCATCAAAGACTTTAACGGCAGCCATCTTTGCGTTCTTGATGCCTTGCATGCCCACGACCGTGTCCTCAAAGACTAAGCACTGGTCAGCAGGAGCATTCAGTTTAGAGGCAGCCAGCAGGTAGATATCTGGGTTAGGCTTACCACGCACCACCTGATCGCCGGTAACAAGCGCATGGATGTAAGGGTAGAGGCCGTTTTTCTTGAGCAGAAACTCGCTCTCCTCATGATGCGAGGAGGTAGCCACGGCAATACGCTTGCCCTCAGCATACAGCTCCTTTAAGAGCGCAGCGGCCTTAGGAAAGGCCTCGGCATTGCGCATAAACTGGGTCTTGTAAAGCTCGGTCTTGCGCTTACCCATAGCTTCGCAGTCAGCTTGGATGTGGTAAAGGTTGCAGAGGTTTTGCGTGATCACGGCGGTTGGTAAGCCACCGTAGCTTAAGAGCAGCTCGTAAGGCAGCTTGGGAAAACCAAACTCGTGCACCATGGCATTCCATGCGGCGTGGTGCCAGATTTCAGAGTTTAAGAGGGTGCCATCCATATCGAAGATGACGTAAGGATAGCAGTCGATTTGTTCGCGTAAGGTCAAGGCCATGGTCTTATCGCTAAGTGGGGAAGGAGTGATCTCAGCAATGACGGCAACTGTAAGATGCATGGTGCAGGTGAGTCTATGCATCACCTGAGGACGGTGCACCATGATTACCCTGAAGGCCGTCAGCTATTAAGGTCAGTCGTTCCGTGCTGATCAGAGAGTGTGGTTGGTGCGTGGTTGCGGGAGTGTTTGGAGAGTGGTGCAGGTGAGCGCTGCCACAGGAGGTGCTTAACCGCAGCAGCCGCCGCAAGAGCAGTGGTGCTTCTTACCCTCGGTGCTGGTCAGGGCCTCAATCGCCTTTTCCGCGTCCTGCTCCGTGCCGTCAGCTTTTGCCTGCATGTTACGACGGTGCTCTTCTAACATGGCGCTGTCGTCATCCCACTCTAAAGGATTGACTTCGACTAACTTGCGGTTTTCGTCGCGCATGACGACACGGGCAATCTGCGCATTGAGGATTAAGCGCTGGCACATGGCGCAAGGGGCAATGTTTTTCGTAGGCTTATTGCCGGCAGCGTCGGTGCCACATAAGTAGAGGGTGCCACCAATGATATCGAGAGGGTTGCCATTGATAATGGCGTTAGCCTCGGCGTGCACCGCACGGCAGAGCTCGTAGTGCGTGCCTGGCTTGACCTTAAGTTCGTCACGTAAGCAGGAGTTTAAGTCGCTGCAATTGGCGCGGTGGCGTGGGGCGCCGTTATAGCCGGTAGAGACGATGCGACCGTCTTTAGAGACGATGACCGCGCCATAGCGGCGGCGCAGACAGGTCGAGCGCATCGAGACAGATTCGGCAATCTCCATAAAGGATTCATCTTTGGATGGGCGCACATACTGGATCTGAGTGCTCATCAACATACCCCACAATAGAAAGCAGAGAGAGAAAACAGGGGCTATTTTAGCCGCTAACGAGGGAGCCACAAGCCACAGTGAGAAAAAAGCTGGAGTTACCGCCTTAAGGAGGTGCGCACTCAAGGGGGGCCATCATTTCTGCCTTGATGCTGCTTTTGGCTTCTGCCGTGGTTACGCTTTTGGTTTTTGCTCAGGTGAAAGTACCACAGAGAGCAGAACTTGAGCGTAAGAGCATTGCCCTGAGGGCATACCCACTAACCTAAAGAGGGTCGCTCCAGCTCAGCGCCCTATACAACCATCTAAGGGTGGTCTTAAGATTCATCTCCAGATGGTTAACTGGGTAGTTGCCACTTGTAGCAAGAAACTCCCTGAGCTCCTTGACTCCATAAGGGGCTTAAGTTCGCGGGTATGCCCTGAGGTCGCTGCTGCTGGGGGTTGTTGTTTCCACGGTGGCATGCGACCGCACCGCTCCTTTCCCGTCAGCACAGCTCTACAGCCCCTGCCCCTGCAAGGGCGCATAAAGCCCTTATTTATCAGCTTTACGCAACTTTTTTAAAATTTTTATAAAAAAGTGTTGACAAGCCCTAATGGCATCTCTAAAATTAGCAGCCGTCGGTGATTAGCGCAGTCCGGTAGCGCAACTGGTTTGGGACCAGTGGGTCGTAGGTTCGAATCCTACATCACCGACCAGAACAAAGCGCCTCGGGCGCTTTTGTTGTTTTTAGGCCGCTAAGACCTTTACTTGCTCCTATTGCGCAAGATTTCCATCTAACTCAGATGACCTCATGAAAGTAAGACTGATGCACGTGTGTTAACACAGCAGTGCCGTTTGCTTTTAGGAGTGATGAGTCAGTGTGGTCAGGTTTTTAGGCACCGATGTCTGGTCACTGTTATCCGGTCGCAGAAGCAGTGACATAACCATACCAATTGGATGTAAAAAATGGCTATCACTTTAGACGTTGAGCTTCGTTCTGACTTGGGGAGAGGTGCGAGCCGCCGCCTGCGTCGCGAGGCTAAGATCCCAGCAATCATCATTGCTAAGGGTCAAGAGACTGTGTCTGTCATCTTAGACGAGAAGAAGTTAATTCAGGCTTGCACCAAGCCAGATTTCTTCTCTGAGAACGTGACCTTAAACTTAAACGGCGAGCAGGTTGTGGTGAAGCCAGTTGCGATGCAACGTCACCCAGTGTCTTCGCGTGTGATTCACGTTGACTTCATGCGCGTCTAATAGCGCCGTCAGCTACCACTAGCAGTGGTATCAAGACTGTAAGTCTAGACTAAAGCAGGCCCTCAAAAGCCTGCTTTTGTTGTATATGGGCGCGTAAAAACCGTCTTTACGGGGCGGGCGTGGCTTGTAACCTCCCACGTCGCTTCCACGCCACTCCACACCAGCGCCGCTTACACGCCTGCTCACTATCAAAAGCACACGGCCTTATGCTGCTTGCTGTGCAGTACTGTCTCTGCCACGTGTTGAGCCCCTGTGCCATGAGGGTAGAGGCCTGCGTAGAGTGTGCTCCTCACGTTACCCTCAAGATAGTGTATGGGGCGTCTGGCCCATGGTGTCTGGTGTCTGGTGTGTAGTGCGCCTCGGTATTACTTTGCTCCCCAACCTCCTCCCATCCTTCCTTTAGCCTATGAAGCTATAGGCTCACTTAGGTGTAGGTATAGCCACAGCTGCTTCTTGCTAAAAGAGCACTGGTGCTTGCTTACACGCTGACCTCTTAGGTAAGACCTCATGCCTCAATCTGAGCATCTATTCGCGCGTAAAAACACCTTATCTTTGCGCTCTGTCCCGTCCTCTTCATCAGCCACAACCTCCTCAAGCCTCTCTCCCGAGGAAAAAGAGAGGCAGCTGGCCGCTCGTCGTGCCCGCATCAGCGCTGCTGTGGCGGCTGCTACCGGTGGTAATGGCCACTCGCTGGGACTTAACATGGCTGGCAAGAGCCGGAGCACTGACCTCGATAGTGCCGATGAGGCTTTTGCCGACTATAGTGCCGGTTTAGGTGAGGGCTACGAAGCTGCTATTAAGCGCGAGCGCCAGCAGCCATGGCAGGGTAAAGAGCAACCATGGCAGGGGCAGAAATCTTCGCAGGATAAGAAGTATCCACAGGATAAGAAGTACTCACCAAAGCGTGGTGGGGCTAAGAGCGCTGCTGTGGAGCAGCAAGCTGCACCGCAGTCCGAGCACCATGGCTCACGTCACGTGACTGATGTGCGCACCATTTATCAGGGCGCGGTGCCTTTTGCCCGCATGATCCCGCTGCCAGTGGTGAGCATTACGGATAAGGGCGCCTTTGTGGATGCGCAGGAGCATGGTGAGCTCTTTGTGCCAAACTCGCAGTTACCTGAGGGCCTGCAAGAGGGTGACATGCTGCGGGTCTTTATCTACCAGCAAAGCAGCCGCTCCGTTGCTACCGCAAAGCACCCTTACTTTGAGCTGGGACAAACGGGCCTATTAAAGGTTACGGCCATTAATCACCAGACCGTGTATCTGGATTTGGGCCTGCCTAAGGAGCTGGTGCTGCCTATCTCCGAGCAACGCCGTAAGCTTAAGGTCGGTGACTGGGCCTTAGTGCTGATTGCTTTAGACGAGCAGGGCCGTATGTTTGCCACGCAGTGCTTTAATCGCTACATCCGCGATAGGGCCTACAAGGACGAGTTTACCTTTAACCAAAAGGTAAAGCTGGTGGCGGTGGCGACCACGCCTTTAGGCTTACGCGTCATTGTGGACGATAAGGTCTATGGCTTAATCTACAACTCTGAGCTTTCGCAGCAGCAGCAGCTGCGCTTAGGCAAGCGCTACGACGGCTACATTCAGCGGGTGCGTCCTGATGGCCATCTTGATGTGTCCTTACAGAGCAGTGGCCGTGAGGGCATCTCGCAAGCAGCCTTTGAGATCTTACAGGCGCTGCACCTTAACGCTGGTCATCTGGACTTTAATGATAAGACCAGTCCTGAGGAAATCGAGTCCACGCTGCACATGTCCAAGAGCCGCTTTAAAAAGGCCATTGGCTCGCTCTATAAGGAGCGTCTCATTACCATTGGCGAGCAGGGCATCGACCTTACGGAGCATGGCCGTGAGTACATGCTGGAGCAAGGCGCGCCGCTTACGTCAGGTGCAGGCGCAACTGAGGCTAAAGCCGTTGCCTCTGGTAACTCTTTAGGCAAGCAGGCGGCTGCTTCTTTTGAGGCGGCAAACGCGGCTGAAGAGTAGAGAATCTCACCGCCGCGACGTTGAGCTTACGGTAAGAAGCAGGCAAGCTGCGCCCGTCCGTCCCTCTGCGCTCACTAAAGATGGCTGCTGTAGCTGCATTAGCTGCTGCGGTACTCCAAGGTGGTAGCACCCCAGTCGTGCGCTGTAGGGAGCTTAGCGCGTAGCAGGCTCAAGAAAGGATTAAGTGGTCATGTTGGATTTTGTGTTAGATGTGCTGGGCTTTGGCCTCAAGCTCGTATTGGTGCTGCTCTTAGTGCTGGGGCCGATTTTTCTGTTTATCGTTTCTCTGGTCAAGAGCAAAAAGGACGAGTCTGCCCCGAAGGGCTTAGGTGCTAAGGCTAATTTGGTCTTTGCTGACCTCAAACAGCAAGAGCGCAAGTGCCAGCAATTGATGGCAAAGCAGCTCAAAAAGAGCAATCCTGACAAAAAGCTGCGCCGTCAGGAAAAAGAGCTGGGTCTTACGGCTAAAGACAAGGAAAAGGCAAAGGAGCTCGCGGCAGCAGAAGCAGAAAAAGCCGCTGCGCCAGAGCAGTCTAATGCTGCTAATGCAGCTACTCCTGTCACGGCGGAGGCCACGGCGTCTCCGGCGGTAGAAAACAAGGCCAGTGCTGACAGTAAGGCCACCACCACCACCACTGACAGCAAGGCTGCTACTGCGGACAAAGCCAGTGCTGAAAGCAAGGCCAATGCTGACAGCAAGACCAGTGCTGACAGCAAGGACAGCGCTGAGCAGGACAAGAAAAAGAAGAAAAAGAACTCCAAGCAAGCCCGTCGCGAGCGCCTGCTGCAAAAGATAGAAAAGCGTGAAGCCTTTGTCCACGAGTTGCAAGAGAAGCGCGCCGCCGGTGAGTTCTGCCCCCGCAATCTCTTTGTGGTGGACTTTAAGGGCTCGACCAAGGGCAGTGAGTTCCAGCAACTACGCCAAAAGGTGGATGCCATTCTTGCCGTGGCCACAGATGAGGATGAGGTCATCATTAACCTCAATTCCCCTGGTGGTTTAGTCAACACCTACGGCCTGTGCGCCTCGCAATTACAGCGTTTACGTGATCACCAGATCTTTGTGACAGTGACGGTTGATGAGGTGGCAGCCTCGGGTGGCTATCTCATGGCCTGCGTTGCCAATAAGATTGTGGCCGCGCCTTTTGCCTATGTGGGCTCCATTGGTGTCATTGCTGGCATCCCTAACTTTAGACGTGTGCTCAATAAGTTTGATGTGGACTACGAGCAGGTCACTGCCGGTAAGTTTAAGCGCACGCTCTCGGTCTTAGGTGAGAACACTGAAGAGGGCCGCGCTAAGTTTAAGCAAGAGCTGGAAGCGGTGCATCAGCGCTTTAAGGAGCAGGTTAGCCGCTATCGTCCACAGCTTAACATTGAGGAAGTGGCTACCGGTGAGCACTGGCTGGCAGCAGACGCCCTGAAGCTGGGCTTAGTCGACGAGATCGCCACCTCTGATGAGTACATCCATGAGCGCATTAAGGTCACAGAGAACAGTGCCTTAAAGGTGGCATGGAAGAAGAGCGAGAAGAAAAAGAACTTCTTAAAGCTCTTGCTGTCTCAGATGCGCTTTGCAGGCGCGCACAAGGGCGCTTTAGGTGCGACAGCAGGGGCTGTGGGTGGTGCTGCTTTAGCGGCGTCGGCCATGGGCGCGGCAGAGAGCAATGGCGCTGATGAGGCGGCCTCTGAGGGCGATATGCTGCAAGAGGCGCAGCGTCAGCTCAATGCCTTAGACCAGAGCTCCTTTATGCAGCTGCGCTAAGGGCGCGGTCTCTCTAAGGCAGCACTCCCGCACACACTCCCAAAAGCCACTCTCTTCACTCCCATGAATCACTGCTGAGCGCTCTTTGAGGCGCTATTGGTGACGTCTCTTGACGTCACTCTTGAGGAGTAGCGGACGCCTTTCTTGGTGTGCTGCGGGGCTCTGGGCACGATCCTGCTCAAGATATCCTCCAGTCCTGTGCTGATGCTACTCAGTATTGCTGTTCTGGGGCGCAGGTATGAGCCAGCCCATACCCCATCGTTTCTCCGCGCATTGTTGTGCTTGCGTGCTTGCTGCTCTCGGGGGAGCCGTAAGGGCGGCCGGTGCATGGTGTTGTCTTGGCAAGAGCGTTTTATCCCTTGCGCCTCCAGAGTATTGGGTTGGGGATAATCCCCATGATGCAGAAACCTGATAGAGCATCAAGCGTCACTACCACGTCGTATCTTTGCGGTAGGTGAAGGGGATCTCCTCAAAGGTTGGTGGATAGAGCCCCCACGCTACTTTTAAGTGGCTAACATGAAACTAAATAACCACAGCGCATGTGCTTGCCTACAGGTTTGAGGTTACGTTGTGGTAACCACCAAACCTCTGAGTAGAGCCGGTTAATGGCGCATAGCTTTGCTCACACAAGGAAAAACGCCCGCGTTGTCTTGGCGTTGGATAGGGCGTTGTAAGTTAACAGCAGAGAGTAGGGGCGGCGTAGCGTAGCATGCTGTAGGGGCGGGCGCTGGCATTAGTCGCACAACAACAACCGCCACCACCACCACCACCATCTTGAGCTCGTGAGAAGGGGGCATAACAGCGTGGTGGCTCTTCATGGCAGTGACGGTGCTGTCTCTTGAGGTGTTGGCAGGTGAGCTGTAAGCCCCTGTGAATATGGGAGCGAGCGCAGTCATGAGCGGACAACCAAGCCTCACAGTGTCCAGCATTGTGCATGTTTGTTAGTAGAGTAGCAGCCGCTGCTGGTGCTACACTAAAATGCATCTTTTCCATTACCCACTTACTGTACCCTTGCTCGGCTTTGCGTGTCTGCCTTTGGGGCAGGTGGAGTCTTTTTTGGTGCTCATGCAGCGCGAGGTTGCTCACAAATTTTTACAATCGCATGAACAGCGCTTTGAGCGCATATGCAAGCGCTTGTAATCACTTGCCACCATGTCCGCTTCACGCAAATTTGCGTTAATCCTATTGACGCCCAGCCTAAAGCGTTGCTAGTTTATTTTTAGAGAGAGGCCGCACCTTTAAGAGCATCCGTCTTGCGGCGCTATAACTACAGCCTGTCAGTATGAGCTGGCATGCGTGGCGCTTAGAGCTTTGCTCCATCCTTGATTGTGTCCAGCGCGGAGATGAAACTCTCTGCCCGCGCTATAGCGGTGCTGTTCTCTGAACTGTTTCGGGCTCACCTAGGGGCCATCATTCCCAATATCGCTCGGATCACGTGGCTCGTACTGAGGTGGTGAAGGATTTTCTATGGGGAAAGCGTTAGTTATTGTGGAGTCTCCATCCAAAGCCAAAATCATTAATGGCTATCTGGGTGACGACTACATCGTTAAAGCCAGTGTCGGTCATATCCGTGATCTGCCTAACAGTGCCTCTTCTACTACCTCCAGCAGCAAAGCAGCGACACCTCGTACTAAAAAGACCGAGGAAGAAAAGCGCTCCGCTCTGTTTACGCGCATGGGCGTCGACCCAACCAATCACTGGCAAGCTCACTATGAGATCATGCCTGACAAAGAGCATGTGGTCAAAGAGCTCAAGAAAATCGCCAAAGATTGTGATGCTATCTACCTCGCAACCGACTTAGACCGCGAGGGTGAAGCCATCGCGTGGCATCTGCGGGAAGTGCTGCAAAGCAGCAAAAACGCAAATATGCCTTTCTGGCGCGTGAAGTACCCAGAAATAACCAAGGCCGCTATTCATAAGGCCTTTGCTAACCCAGGCCAAATCAATATGGATTTGGTCAACGCGCAGCAAACCCGCCGCTTCTTAGATCGCGTGGTGGGCTTTATGGTCTCCCCACTTCTGTGGGAAAAGGTCGGCCGTGGCCTCTCTGCCGGTCGTGTGCAATCAGTCGCAGTGGAGCTCATTGTCGATCGCGAGCGTGCCATTAAGGCCTTTGTGCCGCAAGAGTATTGGACGATCGTGGCCCACACCGTTACCGCTAATGGTGAGGCCCTTGATCTCAACTTAGCTCTGCAAGGCAAGAACAAGGTACAGATCAACAACGCCACTGAGGCGGCGCAGATCATGGAAGCGCTCAAGGTGGCGGACTACATTGTGGAAAAAGTGGAGGCCAAGCGTGGTAAGGCCCACGCTCCTGCCCCATTTACCACCTCGACGCTGCAACAGAGCGCTAACCAGCGCTTAGGTTTCTCCGTCAAGCGCACCATGACCATTGCGCAGCACTTGTACGAGAGTGGCTTTATCACCTACATGCGTACTGATAGCGTCAACCTCTCACAAGAGGCTATTGACGCGGCGCGCAACACCATTGCGGCGCAATTTGGCCCCGCCTTTGTGCCAGAGAAGCCAAATTACTATCAGTCCAAGGAATCGGCCCAAGAGGCGCACGAGGCAATTCGCCCATCGCACCCTAATATGACGCAGCTGCCTGCCTCGCGTGACCGTGACGAGCAGCGCCTCTATCAGCTCATTTATGAGCGCTACCTTGCCTGCCAGATGAGCGAGCAAGTCTACGAGACTCTGACCATTACGGTTAAGGCCGGTGACTTTACCTTACGTGCCAATGGCCGTAGAGAGCTCTTCCCTGGCTTTAGAGCAGTGCTGGGCAACAACACTGAGGACACCTTACTGCCTCAAGTGCAGCAGGGTGAACAGTTAGGCTTAGCGGGCCTCACTCCAACCCGTCACTTTACGCAGCCACCAGCACGCTTTACCGAAGCGACCTTGGTTAAGGAGCTGGAAAAGGACGGTATCGGCCGCCCTTCGACCTACGCTGCGATTATTGCCACGATTCAGGATCGTGGTTACGTCAAGGTCGAGCGCAACCGCTTCTTTGCCACCAAGATGGGTGAGATCGTTACCGATCGCCTGCGCTATAGCTTTGCCAACCTCATGGACTTCCACTTCACTGCTTCGATGGAGGAGTCCTTAGATGAGATCGCGGCGGGCAAACGCAACTGGCTGCAGAGCTTAGATGAGTTCTATGCGGACTTCTCGGCGCATCTGACCCGTGCACAGCTGCCTTACGAGCAAGGTGGCATGCCGAACAATCGCGTTATCCCGACGAACCTCACGTGCCCAAGCTGCGGTCAGTACCACTTAGGCATCCAGATGGGCCGCACCGGCACCTTCTTAAGCTGCTTAAGCTACCACGACCAGAACCTCAAGGCTAAGGATCGCTGCCGCTTTACCTTAAACCTCACCCCAATCAATGAGCAGAAGTTGCCTGAGGGTGAGCTCAATGAGGCAGCGGAAACGGCCTTACTCCTTGAGAGCAAGCGTTGTCCAAAGTGCGGTTCGACCATGGACGCCTTCCTCATTGACCGTAACCGCAAGCTTTATGTGTGCTCGAATGCGCCAATGTGCGACGGCTACCTCTACGAGGAGGGTGACTTCTCTGCGCAGTATGAGGAAGTGCAGGGCCCGACCGTGATTTGCGAGAAGTGCGGTCATGAGATGACGCTGCGCGAGGGCCGTTTTGGCAAGTACATGAAGTGCACCAATGAGGAGTGCGGTAACACCCGTAAGATCCTCAAAAATGGTGAGGTGGCTCCGCCACGTGAGGATCCCGTCGACCTGCCAGAGCTGGTGTGTGAGGAGCATAAGGACTCGCATTACGTGCTACGTGACGGTGCTAGCGGCCTGTTCTTAGCGGCGCATAACTTCCCAGCGGTGCGAGAGACGCGCCCTGTAAAGGTGGAAGAGTTACAGCGCTTTGCCTCGCGTCTGCCACCAAAGTTTATCTACCTCACGCAGGCGCCTGCGCGGGATGACGAGGGCAACCTCACGGAGGTGCGTTACTCGCGTAAGACCAAGACGCAGTACGTGACCTCGGTGACGCCTGAGGGTAAGCCAACGACATGGGCGGCTTACTTTAATCCTGAGACGCAGCAGTGGGAGGTGGGCAAGCGCACTGCGACCACCACGCGGCGCCGCAGCACCAGCAAGTCCACGGCGGAAAAGGCCGCAGCGGCACGAGCTAAGACCAAAAAGAAGTAGCCTGAGGCGCTTAGAGCGCCATGCTCCTGATGCCGTCTAAGGCGGCAGCAACCTCGTAGTGGCTCTGAGGGCGCATGAGTGCCTGTGGATGCTGCTACGAGGTTTTTGCTTTTGCGCGCCGGTGGTGGCGGTAATGCTCTGTCCTGTGGTGTGGGGTAGTACCAGCCACCACCACCACCACCGCCGCCGCGTCAGAGCGCTATCTTGAGGGAAGACTGCGCTAAGGCCACTTACCTTCGAGGCGGGCTTAAGCCCTTTGATGCATAAACCTGATATGGAGCAGTAAGCGACGCTACCGCGATCTACCTCTAAGGTAGATAGCCTAAAAGCCTGACGGCGCCTTATCTCGAGAGTAGAGCCTGAGCAAACACCTACTCTAAGGGTAAAACACCTGATTGTAGGCAGTTACCTCCTTTGAGATTTGCTTCTGTGCTCACACATGGGGAAAAGCTTTCAGGTGGTCTCTCTTGGTGGAGGGCTGCTGCTTACTTGCAGAGCATGCCTTTGGTTGGTAAGCTGCTGTGCCTTGGCGGTGGTATTAGCCACGTTGTTTTTGGGTTGAAGCCGCCCTATCAATTGTTCTGTGCGGCGGTTACAATACGCAGGTTGTCCGCAGGACGTTTTCTCACCACGCACTTTGCTTTGGAGCTACCAGCATGGATAGATTGCGCATGGTCTTCTTTATCATCGGCGGTGTGCTTATGCTTGCAGGCTATCTTCTCAAGCAGCACCCAGAGTTTGAGTCCATGGGAATCATCGCCTTCTGCTTAGGCTTTGGCTTTATCTTTGGTGGCTTTAGCCCACGCAGCCGTCATTAGGGAGCCTGCGTTTGTCGTAAGTAGCATTAGCCAGCAAGTAGCTTAAGAGACACGTGGCTTGCTGCCATGTGATGACAGATAGCGGAGAGCGTATTCATGAGTGCACAGCAGTCGCAGCCGCAAGCGCAGGTGCCAGTGCAGCAGGCGCCAGCGCAGCGCCAGCTTTTTGTGGCCTTACCCGTACCACTGAGCAATCCTTCTGTGCAGACACGCTTAGCCGCTATGGCCATTGGTGCCCCAAAGCCTGTACGCGCTAACGAGGTAGCAAGCAGCAAAGACGCAGCCACCGCTGTATCAGCTGCATCCGCAGCAGACGCTGCATCTGCTGAGAACACAGTACGCCCATGGGAAAAGCGCCTCTTTACCTGTGCCCTCACTGCAGCCGCCCCTTTTTCACCGCTCTTTTGCTGGAAGCAGGGCTTAGAGCTGACGCAACTGAGCGAGGGTGACAGCGCCCTTAACTTTATCCACACCTGCTCCCGCTATCTGACACCACAGAGTGAGCAGGATATCCTCATCTCCTTTGCGTTGCGCCACCTCACCTCATTTGTGGCCATGGCCGCGCAAAACTTTGTGTCCGTGAACCCGCTGACGCGCTTTAATTACGTGCTCGACCTGAAAAGTGCGCTTTACACCTGCGTCTACTTTGGGCAAAACCACGATAAGTGGCAGTTTTACGAGCTGGACACATGGCGCAATCTCTGGACTGCGGCTCAAGCCTTAGGCTTTCAGAAAAGTGGCGATGGTTTGGGGCTCAGTGAGCAGTTAAACCGCGTCGAGGCCGCGACCTATATTTACAACTTCCTGTGGCAGCAAGAGCCAAAAATCATGGCTTTTCTCTGCGCCTCATGGCAGCTGCGCTTAGCTCTGGTTGTAAAAGCCGTGCAGTCACAAGCACCGTATGTGGCGCATATCGATGAGCAGGGCTTACTGTGCCTGCTGCTCTTGCAGGAGGTGGTGCCGTCCTTACGTCTCGTGCGGGGCTTAGGGTATGACGGCTCTCAGGTTAAACCAGTAACGCTGAGTCTGGATGTGGCGCCGCTGCTGGCGCCGACGTCGATTCTGACCCCCGCCCGTCAGAAGATGCTGAGCTTTTCTTTAGAGCAGGCTATTGCACAGTTACAAGCAGCGGCCGCCGCGCAAATTGCTGGGAGTAAAACCGCCGCAGAGCAAGCTTCTGCTAGTGCAGATAGCGCATCACAGACAGGCGAGGCCGAGACGGGCTCTACTGCCGCGCCTGCGTTAGAGCTGGATGTCGCTGCACCTCTTAGTAGTAAGACCACCGCCAAAAAGCCATGGTCGACCAAGGCGCCAGCTGCTGCCGCAGAACAAGAGCCGGACATGTCCCCAGCAACAGCAGCAACAGATGCTGCTACAGAGTTGGCTAGTGCGCCTGCAGCTGTCACGCAGAAAAAAGCAGCGAGCAGCAAAACCACCTCTCAGAGCAAAAGTACTAAGGCCACCGCCACCGCAAAGGATAGTAGTGAGGCTGCCGCTAGTAGTAAGCTGCCACGTTCTCGTAAGGCCAGTTCGCTTAGCAGCAAAGAAAAGAGCACCCTGATAGTCAATGCAGCGGTAGAGCCTGCGGCCTCACTGGATATCACTTTGGATGCTGACAGTGCCACGCTGTTACAAGTGCGCGATCCTCTTACCCAAGACTTGCTGCTGACACAGCTTACGGTTGCGGGTATCAGTGAGAATAAGCCTGATTACGCCTTACTCGCAGCGTGCCATCTCACCGCGACGCAGAGCTTGTCACCGGTGCTGGGGGCAGCGCTACAAGGTGACAGCTTTACCATGCTGGCGCTGCAGAGCAGCGACTTACCGTGCTATCTCCAGTATATGGCGTCCTTAGGCGCAGATAAGCGGCAGAGCTTTGTTCAGATTGCGGCGGCTGTGGCTGCACACAGAGTACCAGCAGAGGAGCTGGCGCAAGAGGATAGTGCCTTTGGACGGCAGGTACTGTGCTTTTTAGGGGAGAATTACTATGCAGCGCTGTTTGAGCAGACACGCTCCCGCTACGAGCGCTATGTACAGAGAGTGCTGGCGCAGCGGCGGCCGCAGCTGTTGCATGAGCTTAAGGTTATGGCGGGGCTGATTAAAGAGGACGATAAGCGCGGTGCGCGCTTAGTGCAAGCTCTGTGGCAGAGCTTAGGCGCGGAGTAGCTCCACAGCGTACAGCGCTGCAGAGCAAGGCAGGCACCGCCAGTGGCGCGGACTGCTCTTAACAGGATAGCGGGAGTGAATGAGCATCTCTGTGCCCGTTAGCCGGAGCGCGGGGCAGGGGCTCAGCAGAGCGCAGCAAAGCCGAGCTCAGCACTGCTGAGCGTAGCAGCGCTTGGTTAGCCGTTGTGGGTGAGAGCGTAGCGCTGCTCGGCGTGGTTGTTTACGCCATGGAAGAGCTCGATGCCGTTTTTACCATCGGAGACGCCATTGCGATAGGCATCCATCTGATCGGCGGTGAAGCGACGCTGGCGCGACGCGCTCATGGTACCCAGAGATGGGTAGTTGGTGGTCAGGTACTGCTCGATGAGGCGCACCTCTTCATCAGTTTTGGCAAACTCGACGACCTTTTCCCGAATGGCACGGAGCCAGCCGATGAGGTAGGCCTTGGTGAGGCGCCGCACTTCGCTGTCAATGCGCTTCTTGAAATTCTGGTAAATGTACTCGCCGTAGATGGGATCGGACGTCATGATGATCTTCTTGAGTTCCTTGAAAGGAATCTCTTTGTTGAAGACAGCTTGACTGTAAGCTCTGCTGACCTCATCGCGCTTTACTTGCAAAAAATCCTTTTTCACAATGGCAGCTTGACGCACCAGAATGTTAAAGGCATAGCTGGCAGAAGCCACACGCTCCTCAGGGCCAATGAAAACGACGGACTTTACGATGCGACCAAAAGAGCGGTAGAAGTGCTCAAGACCAAAGGATGAGGCGATGATTTGGCCTAAGCTGGTGTACAGCATGCGGTCACGCAGGATCGTAGGTAAGGTCTGCTCTTGCTCGTTAATACTGCTTAAGGTCACGTCGTCCATGCTGATTTGGTACTCTTGCATCAGCTTTTGGGCGCGTGCTAAAGCAACAGCAGCCTCATTAGGATTGTTGCTATTGCTCAGTGCCATTAACTTGGCAACTTTTTCGGTAACTTTCTGCAGATCCATGAAAATCTCGTTTGTGTTGTGAGCAGCCCTCAACTACCCTAATTTGGGCAGCAGTTGTGGTCTGAGCTTGTAGAGGCCTGCTTACAAGTGAGGTGATACCCCAGTACTGGCTATGGCCAGCAAAATCATCGATGACGCAGCGTCATAAGGGGAGCGGGATAGGTATTGGGCGCGCAAGCTGTCCTTGGGGCCTTTCTTGAGGCTAAGCTCTCGCATGGGCTGGATTGGGGACAGGGGCGCGGAGGCAAAATCACAGGGGGCTTATGGGGCCGCATTACATGGCGTGATGGCCGTGCTGGCAAGGTTACTAACCTTGAGGTGAAGGGGCAGATGAGTCTCAACCTATCTGCGGACGGTGCACCATGATTACCCTAAAGGCCGTCACCTTAAGTATTGCGTCAGTCGTTCCTTAGCGCATGGCTAAGAGACACGCATTAAGTGCAGTGGGATCAAGCGTCCAGAGTTATACCAGTGGACGCATTGCGGGAAAAGAACAGCGGGAGCGTGTCAGTATGTATCAGCATTTAGCAGCAGATACCAGCCGTCCCTTGTGTAGGCAGCAGGGGCGGGACTGATGTGACAAAGCTTAAGCGCAGTGAGCACTACCAAGTGGGAGTGGTACTTGTGAGCGGATCGCTTAGCCAAAGCTGCCGCTTAGCGAAATTGCTTCTGCTCTTTGTCGTAGCTATAACCGACGCTCTTTAAGCGCTTGGTCAGCTTGTGCTCATCCATTTCGTATGTGCTGCACAGCTCCGCTAAGTCCAAGTCCTCATTACGCAGTTTCAGGTTGACTGCAGAGAGCAGAATGTAGGGATCCATATTCTCGTAACGAGCAAAGATGTTTGCCATAAAACCCCCTCAATGAGCAGAATTGTGGGCTTGCTCTCCTGATGCTGACACATTGTCGTCTCTATGGCACCACTGTGGCGTCGAGCCATAGGATATGGCAAGCCCCAACAAATAATTGATTAAGACGCGCTGACCTTGACTTCTACCGCTGCACGCATGGCCTTGACCTTCTCTAAGGCCTCGGCAGTGGAGCCTGCACGGCAGAGCATCACGCCCATACGGCGCTCACCATGCACCTCTGGCTTGCCAAAGATACGGGCATTGCTGTGGCTGCCACCAATCTTTAAGGCCGCAGCTAAGTTGTGATAGGCGATGTTGTTGCCCTCACCCTCAACCAGTAACGCCGCCGATGCCGATGGGCCCATAAAGGTGATCTCACCAATAGGCAGGCCTAACAGCGCGCGCACGTGTAAGGCAAACTCAGACTGATCCTGCGAGATCATGGTCACCATGCCGGTGTCATGCGGACGTGGCGAGAGCTCTGAGAAGATTACCTTAGTCTCAGCTTGTGGGCATAAGAAGAGCTCGACACCAAAGATGCCATAACCACCTAAGGCCTCAACCACAGTGTGGGCAATGCGCTCACACTCTTGCTGCATGTCCTCTGGCAGGAGGTCGCCTTGCCAAGACTCATGATAGTCACCATTGACCTGGTGGTGGAAGATAGGGCGACAGAAATGGATACCGTCACTGGCACGGATGGTCAGCAGGGTGATTTCTTGCTCAAAGCGCACCATACCCTCGACGATGACCTCGGCCATACCGCCACGGCCCTCGTGGCAGGCCTTGTCCCATGCCTTTTGGATATCCTCAGGGGTCTTAATGGTGCTTTGTCCCTTACCCGAGCTGCTCATCACAGGCTTCATGATGCAAGGGTAGCCGACCTTATCGATCTGCGCGACTACTTCCTCAAGCGAAGAGGCAAAGAAGTAAGGCGAGGTTGGCAGGTTTAAGGTCTCCGCTGCTAAGGTGCGGATTTGCTTACGATTCATGGTGGTAAAGGCGGCCTTAGCCGTAGGCACCACGTGTAAGCCCTCTTCCTCTTCCATCTGCACTAAGGTTTCAGTGGCAATGGCCTCGATTTCAGGGATGACAACATCAGGCTTAACGCGCTCGATCAGGGCGCGAAGCTGAGCGCCATCTTTCATGTTGATGACAGCCTTTTCTTGGGCCACTTGCATGGCAGGGGCAAAGTCGTAGCGATCGCAAGCGACGACGTGCACACCCAGACGCACTAATTCGATAGCGACTTCTTTTCCTAACTCACCAGAGCCGAGCAGTAAAGCAGTAGTGCGGTGCTGTGGAGAGTTTGTGAGGATAAATGACATGCGTTTTTCCCATCAGTGGAGCCGATAAAAGTTGGGGTCATTATAGCTGATCGCAGGGGACAGGGGAGATCACGGGCTTTTATTTTCCGCAGTGGAGATATGGTCATTAAGCCCATAAACAAGCCGTTTGTGCATGCATCACAATCTAGCAAAGCTAGGGGGAAATGACAAAAAGAGTTACCTCAATAAGCGCCGAGACTCTGACTTGGTTGTTTATGGGGCGTCAGCTTCGGTACGTCTGTGCTTAAACTGGCAAAACAACCACAGGAGCTTGAGGGTGTAGGTGGTGCACGCAGGGAGAGAGCCAGCCGCTTTACTTTAGAGGTGGTAAGACTTTAGGTGGCAGCACCACAGGCCGCGTGGCGTGGGCTTATCTTGAGCGGCTTTAGCAGCACAACAGTGGCGTCGTGTTTTCTTGACGCTACGCAAAGCTGGTAGGCACAGCAGGTAGCAAAGGCACAGGCACAGGAGACCGTAAGCGCGGCGCAAAAAAGCGGCTCCGGCGAGCATCTCTGCGGCAGACCACTAAGCTTAGCAGTGGTAGGGGAGGAGGGAGAGAGAATGGTGACATATACTGCCGCTTGGTGCAGAGCATCATGCTTGCAGCTAACCGTATCTTGCCTTGGAAGTATCTAGTATAATGAGTAACGATAACAGCAGGAGCCAAGCGGCGGCGTAGAGCCTACAAGGGCACTTGGGCCTTACCAAATAGCCGAGGCTAACCTGAGTAGGTATAATGCACAAGACAAGATGCCAAGGCAGGTTAGCTTAGAGAGGCTTAGTCCTCAAGATATCTGGCAGACTTTGGGGCACTATATGTAAAGGCCCTTGCACAAGTGTTGCAATGGCAAAAAAAGCAGTGCTGTGTTTTGGCCTTGCGTAGCAGCAGCGGTAACAATCCGCTTCACAGAGGTCACGATCGTTCCTCGTGACGCTCAGAACTTTTGGTCTCACTTTACGGGGAGAACGCGGAGCCTCTTTTCCACCGACGCAATCTTGTGACGGCGGGCAATAGGGCGCGTGTTTGTTGCTTATGAAGATTCTGGCTGATCAGGCGATCCCTAATGCCAAGCAGATCTTTTCTGCTTTTGGTGATGTTGTGCTCAAGTACGGTCGTGAGATTACTCCTGATGATCTCGTCGGCGTCAATGCCATGGTGGTGCGCTCTGTCACCAACGTTAATGATGAATTGCTTGCCAAAGCCAGCGATCTTAAATTTGTCGGCACCGCCACCGCTGGTATTGACCATATCGACCGCAAAGCTTTAGATGAGCGCGATATTTCCTTTGCTGCTGCCCATGGCTGTAACGCCCGCTCGGTTGCGGACTACATGCTCTCGGTGTGGATGGTGCTGGCACAGCGCTATAACTTAGACTTTAGCAAGATGTCGATTGGCATCGTGGGTTTAGGTCACGTCGGTACCCGTGTTTACCGCCGCGCTCAAGCTCTGGGTATGAAGGTCGTCTGCTGTGACCCGCTGCGTGCTACTGAGTTCCGCTCGCTCTTAGAGAGCATGCAAGGCAAGGGTGACCCACGCTTCCAAGGCAATGACGAAAAGGTTGCTGCCCTGCGTATCTTAAGTGAGGGTGATGACTTCCTGTGCAATCTGGATCTTGCTGATCCTTCCCTGTATGAGCACACCCTTGATGAGATCTTAGCTTGCGATATCGTGAGCTTACATGTGCCTTTAACAAAGGCCGGCCCTGACAATTACTATCCAACCTACCACTTGATTGGTGCTGAGGCTCTGTCCAAAATGCACGAGGGGCAGATTCTCATCAACACTGCTCGTGGTGAGGTGATTGATAACCAAGCGCTGTATGAGCTGTTAGCAGAGAAGCCTGGCTTTATCCACGCGTGGTTTGACGTCTTTGAGAACGAGCCAGATATCTTAGTGCCTGATCTGATTCCTTACCTCGAAGGCTGCACGGCTCACGTGGCGGGCTATGCTTATGAGGCGAAGAACCGTGGCACGGAGATGATCGCGCAAGCGATGAATGAGCAGCTGAAGCTCAATGTAGACTTTGAGGTGCCAAAGAGCGAGTGCGATATCACGCGCATTGAGCTGCATCCTGATGCAGTGATTACCACTTCGCTTTTAAGCCGTCTGGTCTTTAGCCTGTACGATGTGCGTCGTGATGACAGCCTCTTTAGAACGCAGTGCTTTGATGGGCCGTCTTTTGACTACCTGCGTAAGAACTACGAGGAGCGCCACGAGTTTGATACTGTGGTCATGAAGTGCACTAACCCTGAGCAGATTCGTAAGCTCTACCACTTAGGTTTCCAGATCCGCACCTAAAGCCTCAGGTGAGGTGCCACGTTCAGGCACCTTGGGGCTAAGTGCTATAAAGCAGCACGCCTGCTGTTGTGTGCTCTGCCGCGTTAAAAGAGGCATGCAGCGAAGAGCTGCTGCCTCTTTGTGTTTTTATAGTGGTAAAGGATGAAGACAAGGAGACGGTACAGCACTCATGTTTTAGCGTGGATGTGGCTGGGCCGGTGGTGTAATGCTCGATATCCAAAAAAGCAAAGCTTCCCGCTATTGCTTCAATGCCTCTTTGCTGCTGCATGATGAAGCGTTAGCCGGTGATGGCCTCGCGCAACTGCGTTTGGGCCTCAACGTAGATTACAATCCTTTTGGTGTCGACATCCAAAAGATGCGGGCGCTGGCTGTAGCTCATGACGATTTGCCTCTTGCCAAGACGATCTTCTTGGAAGATGGCCAGATCAGCACCAAGATCTCATTTGCTGCGGAGTATCACAAATACAGTAATGCTGTGGAGCAGCTTTTGGCTGCGCGTGCGGCACAGGGCGATGCCACCGCTTTGCTCTTACAGAGCCTTGAGGGCTTGAACAGCCCAAAGTGGCCTAAGACAAAAAAGGGAGCTGAACGGATCCTGGCAACACGCAGGCTGTGAATACTGTCTGCTCTATGGTGCCCTCAATGTAATTGGCAGCCGTGGCTATCAGCTTGAAGGCTATGTTTTGCCAAATGGCTGTATAAGCCACATCTTGCCAGGATCCGTTCAGCTCCGTTTCTTTTGGGCAGCATGCTCATCGCCGGAGAGGGCATTGCTGTTAATAAAAAGGAAGGGCGCAAGATGGTAAAAAGCGCCTTGGCCAAGGGCAGTAATTTGGCCAGAACCGCCATGCTCAATGCAATCAATAGCTTGTAAGTCTAAGGTAGTATGGTGAGTGAACAGCACCGGAGGTGCTACCACCTCTGCGTTTAGCGCTTACCCTAAGCCTCAGCCTTAGCCTTACTTACTTACGATCAGGCGCAGCTACTGCTGCGCCGCTGTGCTGTTAGGAAAGAGTGAGCTAATAAGTGACGTATGTAGTGGTGCGTGGTTGCAACGTCCCTCCTCGAGATAAAAGGTGCAAGAGAGCTTGAGCCTATCTTGAGAAGGGCATGCATGCGTGCCTTAAATTACGTCATTTATTAAGTCAGTCGTTCCTTAGCGCTCATGCTTGCCTGCAGATCAGAGTGTGAGCTCTAAAGCGAGCTCTACAAGGGGGCACACTTTTTCTCTTGCCTTCCCAAGGCGCCCAGGCGCCAAGGCATACCTTGTCATCTTCTTTCCAGCCGCCCCTGTTGCGCTGCCGCTAAACACCTCCCTCATCCACGCCTCGTTCTCCCCGTGCCATCGCACAAAAATCCTATTGCCCCCATCACTCTCAGCTATAATGAGGGGATTTTTGGCCTTGCTCAGCTTGGGGTGCCTCAAGACGCCATCACCTTACTACGCTGTACCGCTCCTTGCCATGGACGGTGGCGACAACGTTAAGCAGAGCAGAGCCGGAGTTTTTCTCGCGCGGAGTGCATGCGATGCTTAAGTTCTTTGCTACCTGTCCCAAGGGACTGGAGAGTCTCCTCTTCTCTGATTTGCAGCAGCTTAACTGCAAGGCAGTAAAAGAAACTGTGGCCGGTGTGGCCTTTAGTGGTGACCTCACCACCGCCATGCGTGTCTGCCTGCACAGCCGCTTAGCCTCGCGTGTCCTCTATGAGCTGGTGACCTTTAACTGTGAGGATGACTCTGACCTCTATTTAGGTGCCCACGGCGTCGCCTACGAGCAGTACTTTTCTGCTGACAAAACCATTGCTGTGACTTTCAATGGCAGCAATAAGGCTATACGCAATACCCAGTATGGCGCCTTACGTGTAAAAGACGCTATCTGTGACCACTTCGTCGCCCGCTCCTTACCACGCCCTAATGTCGAGCGCCATCACCCTGATGTCCACATTGTT
Organism: uncultured Succinivibrionaceae bacterium; assembly: GCA_949286015.1. Taxonomy (GTDB): domain Bacteria; phylum Pseudomonadota; class Gammaproteobacteria; order Enterobacterales; family Succinivibrionaceae; genus Anaerobiospirillum. The sequence goes on from CASEBB010000008.1 coordinate 46,490, forward strand.
GCTACATTACGTAAGGGTGAGTGCACGGTAAGCTTAGACCTCTCAGGTCAAGCGCAATTTTGGCGTAATTACCATCGTGCTACCGGTGTCGCTCCGCTCAAAGAGAATCTGGCTGCGGCCATTGTGCTGCGCTCGGGTTTTACGGGGCAGGAAAACTTTGTCGACCCCATGTGCGGCTCGGGTACCTTACTGTTAGAAGCCGCTGCTATCGCTACGGATTTAGCTCCAGGCTTACAGCGTGAGAACTTTGGTTTCTTCCACCTCAACTTCTTCACCCAACCTACCCCTGCCTCAGAGCTGTCGCCGCTTACAGAGGCGGAGCTGGTAGCACCAAGCTCTGACGCTGCAGACTCTGCTGATAAAGCAGCAGCCGATCTTTGTGGTGAGCAGGTCTGGGCACTGCTCAAGGCTGCCGCCCAAGCTAAGTTTGCCGCTGGCTTAGAGCGCGTTAAAGCTGCTGGCGTGCAGTTTAGAGGCTGTGATAGCGATGACTACGTCTTAGGCTTAGCTCGGGACAATATCGCGCATGCTGGTTTAAGTGAGCTCATCTCTGTCAGCACCTGTAAACTTACGGACTTTACTAACCCATGTACTAACGACTTGCCATGCGTGGTGGTGACTAACCCTCCATATGGCGAGCGTATGGGCAATTTCAATGAGCTCATTGCCCTCTACACTACCTTAGGCCAGAAGCTGCGTACCTGCTTTAGTGCCGGTACGGCGGCGGTGATCTCCTCCTCGCCCGAGCTGCTGTCTTGCTTACGCTTAAGCCGTGATAAGAGCTATCGCCTCTTTAATGGTGCCTTAGAGTGCCAGCTGCGCGTCTTTACCTTACGTGGCGGCAGTGAAGTTGTTCCTACACCTCAAGATGATACGACAGAGCACGCCTCTGCACAGGATACGCAGGCCACCCCAACCCCAAGTGGCGCTAGTGCTGCTGGCCTTGAGGCGGAGGTGCAGCCTTTTGCCAATCGCTTGCGCAAAAACCTCAAGCACTTAAGCAAGTGGGCGCGCCGTGAAGAGATCTCGGCTTTTCGTGTCTATGATGCGGACTTGCCAGACTACAATGCCGCCATTGATCGCTACAACGAGTACTACGTCATCCAAGAGTACCAAGCGCCAGCCTCCATTAAGCCACACGTAGCGCAGCGCCGCCTGCTGAACATGATTGCTGCCACCATTGACGTCACTGGGGCGGCGGGTAATCAGGTCATTGTAAAAAGCCGTGAGCGGCAAAAGGGTGAATCCCAGTACGAAAAACGTGAGGATGCGACCGGCATCTTTATGACCATCTACGAGGGGCAAGCTAAGTTTGAGGTAAACCTCTACGACTACCTCGATACCGGTATCTTCTTAGATGCCCGTCCTCTGCGCCGTTTGCTCTCGCAGCTGTGTGCAGGCAAGAGCTTTTTAAACCTCTTTGCCTACACCTGTACCGCTACGGTTATGGCGGCTTTAGGTGGTGCAACGCGCACAAAGTCAGTTGACATGAGCCACACCTACTTAGAGTGGGGTCAGCGTAACCTCAAGTTAAACGGCATCGACCTGCAAGCGCGCAATGAGCAGGGGCAGCTGCGGCATAGCCTCGAGCAGGCAGACTGCCTTGCCTATTTATCCACTGCGCATGGGGACGAGCGCTTTGATGTGATTTACATCGATCCCCCAACCTTCTCTAACTCCAAGCGTATGGAGCGCAGCTTTGAGGTGCAGCGTGACCATGTGCAGTTACTGGGGAATCTCACACGCCACTTAGAGGATCAGGGCGTGGTGGTCTTCTGCACCAATAAGCGTAACTTCACCTTAGCTACTGAGGAAGTGGCGGCTTTTGGTTTTAGTGTGGAAAACATTACCGCACAGACCTTTGACCCTGATTTTAAGCGCGATCCGCAGCTGCATACCTGCTTTAAGCTCACTTACAACCGTGCGCAGCAGGTAAAGGAGCCTGAGGCCTTGGTGAGCAATACGCAGCAGCCACGCTGGTCGCGGCAGCTACAAGAGAAAGGCAGCACGGCCTTCTCCTTAGACGAACTTGAGGATGCAACCGCCTCGCAAGAGACGTTGGCTTTTCCTGAGTCGCGCCGCGAGCGTGCTGCAGCGCATGGTGGTGAGCGTCGTGAGCACGGTCAAGGCCAAGGACAGGCCCGTGGCTGGGGGCGCAGCGCACGTGATGCGCACCGCCCTCGGTCTGAGCGTGCTCCACGTGCTGAGCGCAGCCCTCTTGGGGAGCGCAGTCCACGTGGAGAGCGTACTACATGCAGCACCGAGCGCACGCCAAATAAGAGCCGTACTGTGCGCGTGTGGGGCCCTCAAGGTGTCAAGGAGATTAAGTAAGTGGCGCTGATTACTCTGATGCAAGGCTCGCTGGCTTACGGTGATGAAGCCCTGCTCTCTAAAGCTGATTTTGCCCTTGAAGAGGGCGAGCGCGTCTGCTTAGTCGGTCGTAATGGCACAGGCAAGTCCACACTGTTAAAGCTCTTTGCCAGTGAGATCGAGCTTGACTCGGGACGAATCATTCTGCGTGAGAGCTTAAATGTCCAGCGCTTAGCTCAAGACCCACCGCAAGATGCCACCGGCACCGTCTATGGCATGGTGGCTCGTGGTATTGCTGGAGTGGGGGAGGCCTTAGCCCGCTTTAAGGAAAGCACCTCCGCCTCAGAGCAAGAACAATTAGCGAGCTTTATTGAGCAGCATGATGGCTGGGTTAAGGATGCGCTGATCTACAAGATCCTCAACCGTATGGATTTAGATCCAGAGCTGTCCTTAGCTGAGCTCTCCGGTGGCTGGCGCCGTAAGGTGGCCTTAGCAGCGGCGCTTGCCAATGAGCCGCAAGTGCTGCTTTTAGATGAGCCTACCAACCACTTGGACATTGGCACCATTGCGTGGCTTGAAGAGTACCTGCAAGGCTTTCGTGGTACCACCATCTTTATCACGCACGATCGCACCTTTGCCGATGACCTCGCTACACGCATTGTGGAATTAGATCGCGGTCAGCTCTACAGCTACCCTGGCTCCTTTGATGAGTATTTGCGCTTACGTGATGAGCGCTTACGCTTAGAGGAGCTGGAGCGCGCTAACTTTGATCGCGTCTTAGCTGAGGAAGAAGCGTGGATCAGACGTGGTGTTAAGGCACGTTTAGCCCGTAATGAGGGCCGTGTGCGCAATCTGCAGGCGATGCGCGAGGAGCGCGCGGCGCGCCGTGATCGCCAAGGCCGCGCCATCTTAAAGATTAGTGAAGCCGATCGCTCCGGCAACATTGTCTTTGAGGCCCGTGACATCACCGTCACTTACGAGGGGAAGGACATCATCAAGGACTTTTCCCCAACGGTGATGCGTGGTGATCGTATCGGTATTGTGGGGCCTAATGGTGCTGGTAAGACCACCCTGATTAAGGTCTTAATGGGAGCGCTCAAACCAGATCACGGCCATGTGCGCATCGGCACCAATGTGCAGATTCAGTACTTTGACCAGTACCATGAGCAGCTGGATCTGGAAAAGACCGTAGCTGATAACGTGGCTGAGGGCAAAGCTGAGGTGTGCATCAATGGCAAGAACGTGCATGTACTCTCCTACCTCAAAAACTTCCTCTTTACGGCACGGCGGGCGCGCTCTCCGGCTAAAGTCCTCTCCGGTGGTGAGAAAAACCGCCTGATGCTGGCGCGTATCTTTGCTCGCCCTTGCAATGTGCTCATTATGGATGAGCCGACCAACGATCTCGACTTAGAGACCTTGGACTTACTTGAGGAGCTCTTACAGACCTTCCCTGGTACCGTGCTGGTCATCAGTCACGATCGACGCTTTATTGATGAGTTTGCCACCGAGACGTGGGTCTTTGAGGGCCGTGGTCACATTGAGAGTGTGGTTGGTGGCTGGCGTGATGTTGAGGCTTACTACCGCCGTACTGGCCGCAAGGCTACTGAGGTGGTAGCTGACCACAGCAAGGAAGAGGAGCTGGCAGCACAAGCGGCGGCTAAAGAAGCTGCTCAGGCTGCAAAGCAAAAGGCGGCAGCAGCGGAGGCAAATGCTGCGGGGGCGGGCGCTGGTAATGGCGGCAGCAAGAAGAAGCTGTCCTTTACGGAGGCGCACGAGCTGGAGCTACTTCCTGAAAAAGTTGAGCAAAAGGAAGCAGAGTTAGCGCAGATCGATACAATGATCGCTGACCCGAAGCTCTATGCCCAAGGGGCAGAGGAGATTAAGAAGGTGCAGCAGCAACGTCAGCAAGTGCAGGCGGAGCTCGATCAGCTCTATGCGCGCTGGGAAGAGCTGATGGCCAAAGCTGAGGCTTAAGGCAAGACGGCTGCATGGCTGCGCGCTGGCAGCGTCACCTACCTCGAGATGAAGGGAGTAGGTGATCTGGAGCTGGTCTGAAGACGGGGCACTCATGATGGCCCTAAAGGCATACCTGCGAACTTAAGCCAGCCAAGGCTTGAGGATGCTCTTGGTGTACGTATATGCCCCATGATGATTAGTGCTGCAAGTTAAGCTTATGAGCCTACAAGCTGGTTTTGGCATCTTAATCACCCTGAGGGATGAAGTGCTGACGCTCTGATTTGAGCTGTCAGCTCTTAGGTTCGCGGGTATGCCCTAAAGGCCGTACCGTCATCTCTTAAGTCAGCTGTTTCTCAGCAGAGCTTGAGTGCGCGCAGTAAGCAGGGCTCCTTTGGATTAGAGGGGCACCCAGTGCTCGTTTCAGCAAACGGCCGCAGTCCTAGACGGTGGCGTGATCAAGGTAGAGGAGATAAGAGGCTTGACCACCATTAGTAATATCGATCTGCACAGTCACACTACGGCCTCCGATGGCGCTTTAAGTCCAGAGAAAATAGTGCAGCGTGCCTATGCCCGTGGCCTCAATGTGCTGGCCATTACTGACCACGACTTAGTGGCGGGTGTAGCCTCGGCGGTGTCGGCAGCGCAAGAGGGCAATGCTAAGTTAAGAGCGCACGCGCCTGATATGCCGCAAGAAGATTTTCTCTATGGCACGGGCACGGTAACAGGAGTAGAGCGTGGTGCCTTAGAGCGCACGCCTGAGGAGCGCCAGCTGACCATTATTCCAGGCGTAGAGTTCTCGACGCTGTGGCAAGAAGAGCAGATTCATGTGGTGGGGCTTTTTGTGGATATCACCCATCCGCAGCTTTTAGACTTAGTAGCCAATCGTAAAGAGGCACGGCAAAAGCGTGCGATTGCCATTGGTGACAGGCTAGCTCGCTTAGGCATTGAGCAGGCTTATGAGCGCTGTGTGGCCGCAGCACTGCCAGGGGCGGCGATTACCCGTGGCAATTATGCCCGCTTGATTTTTCAGGACGGCAAAGCCAAGACGGTAGATGATGCTTTTCATCGCTTCTTACGGCGGGGGCAGCCTGCCTATGTGCCAAGTGAGTGGGGCCCTGTAGATGAGGTGGTAGCTGCCATTAAGGCCGCAGGTGGTGTGGCAGTGCTGGCGCATCCTCGGCGCTATAACATCTCTAATCAGCGCTTACGCAAGCTGATTTACGAGTTTCGCCAATATGGTGGCGCCGCGCTGGAGGTAGCGTCGTCACAGCAAAAGCCAACAGACAGAGAATACCTCACACATCTGTGTGAGCAGTATGACCTGCTAGCCAGCTTAGGCTCGGACTTCCATGCCGAAGGCCCGTATCGCGATCTGGGGCAGAATATTGATCTGCCAGAAAAGCTCACCCCTGTCTGGTCGTTACCAGAGGCCCAGAAGTTTGGTCTGGAGCCATCCTTTAAGCAGCGGGTGGTACATGTGTCCTACAAAAAGGGCACCGCAGCGTAGAGGCATAAGGCGTAAGCTTCTAAGAGGCTCTTGATGCAGGGAAGCTGTCACTGCATTGGGGGCCTTTTTGTTTAGGGCTATCGTGGCTAGAGCGCCTTACCCTTGACCTAGAGTTGTCGGCGCATGCCCCACTCGTAAGAGTGGGGTTAGCCGACATTTAGTATTGGGGCTTTAGCCAAGCACAGCGTACACACATCCT
>CASEBB010000009.1 GCA_949286015.1 uncultured Succinivibrionaceae bacterium
TTGTTTGGAACGGTGCTGAGGTAGGATTGTATTCTTGTTCAGGACCCTCCCTATTAAAACGGGAGGAAGCCATGTGCGTAAGCACATGGAGACTTCACAACGTCGCTATAATGGCAAATGTACGCCGTAGCTAGAGGGATGAGGCGCTACTGAAAAGCAAAGGCAGACTACAGCGCAGCTTTGCTGTGGCCGTGCTCCTGTTGCTTGCTGTTTACTCATGCCTACTGCTACAAAGCGCTTTGCTGAGGATGTTCCTGATGAAGATTGCCCTTTACGGCTATGACACCATTGTCGGTAAGCTGGTGCTGGAAGCTCTGGAAGAAGACCCAAACATCAAGTTAGATGCTTTCTATCCCCTTACCCCTATCCCTGGCGATTACGATGCCGTACCGGTGCAGGGAAAAAACTATCCTCTCGTGTACGTCGACGAGTTTGATTTCTCCCAAGCGCAAGTGGCGATCTTTTTGACCACTAAGGACGAAACCGCCCGCCTGGCCTCCAAAGTCCAAAACGCAGGCTGTATCCTCATTGATAACAGCCACCTTTACGCTGCCCAAAAGGATGCCCCTCTGGTGCTGCGTGAAGTGCAGGGCTATGTCAATGACGTGATTGCTAAGCGCTTAGCCTGTGTGCCGCTGGCCACCTCCAGTGAGATTGTGCTCTCCTTAAATCCACTGCATGATGAGTATGGTCTGAAAAAGGCTGTGGTCACGGCGTTGATTTCCGCCTCCGAGCACGGTGAGCTTGGTACACAGACCTTAGCACACGAGACAACGTTGCTGTTAAATGGTATGAGTGTGGATGTCACCGACTTCCCAGCGCAGCTGGCCTTTAACATTCATACGCGCATTGGTGAGCTCGACGAGAATGGCATCTCCGAGCATGAGCACATCATCCTCCATGAGGTCGAGCGCTTACTGGACATTAACGCCACGCAGCTGGCTTTAACCTGCATTCAGGTGCCAACCTTCTATGGCCACACCTTAAGCGTGCATGTGGAGTTAGAAGAGGATTGCTCGCTTGAGGACTTTAAAGCAGCCTTAAAGCAGAGAGCGGTGCTCTCTTTAGAAGAGGAGCTGCAGGATAAGTCCTTAGTGAGTCCTGTAAGCTGCGCCGAGCTTGACAATAAGCTCTATATTGCGCGCATTCGTAAGTTTGCGCGTGCCACCTTTGACTTTACGGTGGTCATGGACAATACCCGCCATGGTGAGGCTACCGCTGTTGTGGATATCCTGCACTTACTGCAAGCACAGCTGTAAGTACCAGCACCAGCGTCAGTAGCAAGCAGTAGCCGCAGAGAAACAGCTGGGCTAAACACTCCCAACCAAAAAGAGAGCCGCCTTTGCTCAGCATGCGCAGCATACACAGCATGCGCCGTCACTGCGCTCATGCCCGCAAACTTAAGCTCAGCCACTACCACCACCACTACCACAGGGGGCAAAAGTGCTGTAGTGAGTACCAGCTGTAAGTGGTGACGCGCAACATCTGCGCAACAGCGCAGTGCCACGCTACTGCTCTGGAGTTCTTGTGGATAGGCGCGAGTAAAGCCCGAGCGCAAAAGTGTGCCTCTTGAGAGTAGGGGCGGGCTCTGCTTAGCGCCTGCCAGCGGAGAAAGCTTCTGACGTAAGTGGCATACACGCGCACTTAAGCCCACCATGGCTTTATGCTGCTCTTGGTATACGTCGCTGCACCATGAGGATTGGTGCTGCAAGTTAAGCTGAGGAGCCTACAAGCTATTTTTGGTTTTGGCATCTTAATCACCCTGAGGGATAGGGTTATGGTGCTTTGCGTGGTGCTGTTTACTCTGAGGTTAGCGTTTATGTGTAAGCAGGGGGCTCTGGGATAAGCAACGCCGCTTACGGCGTCAGCGTGTCCAGCGGGCAATCAATCCTCTCCTCCTCATTGGTGCTGTCTTAGCGCTGCTTTACAACGTGAGGTGTGAGCTGCCTCACGTGCTGCTATGTGCTTCCTAGGCAAACTAAGCGCTCTCTGTGCACAATACGCGCAATAAGGGCTCTTCTCCCATCACCGCTCTTTGCGTGAGCACATTTTCTCTAGTGAGCACATCTTCTGACCGCTGTCCCCCAAATATGCAGTTACCACCGCATAAGCTGCACTTTTCCTCTCAGGATAAGTGTGCCTCCAGCGCTTTCCCCTCCGTGCTCACATGCATTTGCTTTCTGGCTCGCGCTTGCTGCTATGACCGGCGCTAGCAACACGATAGCAAGAGCAAAAACCGTATGTGCACTAATCTAGCGCAATCGGGGGCTTAAATGCCTTATTTACGGCCTTTGTGGCCAAGTTGCCGCCTCTGACTCTCCCTGTCAGTGTAAAACCCAAACCTGAGCTCAATGGCTTAAACATGCCTTTGGTCATGAGGGTATTGCCTTTTGCACACCTCTTGCATCAGGTTAGCAGATTTTTTTGTTTGTCAGTCGTAGCGTCTGTCATAGAATTGGCAAGCAGGTAAGAACTCATTTGGTGGTTTTGATATGAGCTTGTATAAGCATCTGTTAGCCGTAATGATCACATCTGTGTTCATTACCTCGCATGCCTGGGCTGAAGAAGACTTTTCTATCAGCATTACGGGCCCAGATGGAGAGGTCGCTGCACCAGCTCCAGCACCACGTCCTGTGCAACCTGCACCTGCACCCGCACCTGTTGTTACCCCACCACAAGCACAAGCTCAAACTCCGGCTCCTAACGCCGGTCGTGGCATTACCACCACCACGCCTGCCGCTCCAGCGACCGTAGCTGCTACTACCCCAACCACGCCTGCAACTACGCCTGCTACTCCGGCGTCGCAGGTGACCCCTCCTACTACCCCTAATCAGGGTGCAACCGCGCCAGCTGCTAATACCCCAGCGCTCGGTCTTGATGGGCAACCTCTGCCACCAAACGTCATGGCCCAGCACATGGTGCAGCCTCGTGATACCATCTGGTCAATTGCACACCAATACTCGGCGCCTTACGCTAACGTCAACGAGTTCCAAGCCGTTGCCTCTATTTACCGTAATAATCGCAACGCTTTTGATAACGACAATGTCAACAACATTCGTCGTGGCGCTACCTTAAACATTCCTGTCGCCCAAGAGATGGCTTTAGAGCAAACCTCTACCGGTTCTCAGCTCTTAAGCCGTGGCACCATGACGCTGCCACCACTCAATCGTGGGCAAATGCCACAGCCTGGCGTTACCGTCAACAACAATCTCTTTATTGCCGGTCAGCCTGAGGCCCAATCGGAGCCACCTGTAGGTCAGCCTATTGGTGTTTCTAATAACCCTCTGATTCCTCCTTTATCAGATGGTACCCCTGTTGCGGGCAGCACCCCTACCTTTGTCGCACGCGAAACCTTACTGCGTGATGTCAACCCTGTGCTGACGCCAAATGATGGTTATGACAATCCTGAGGCGCAAATTCTCTCTGATGAGCAGTTAGCGGCGCAAAACGCTAATCGCACTCAGACCTTTGTGCCACAGCTGTCACAGTCCAGCCTCGATCTGCGTGCTATCGAGCAAATGCTCGATAAGACGGAGCGTAATATCCAGAGCGCGCAGCAAGATATCTACAAGCGCTTAGACAACAATATTCAGCGCTCGGCTCAAGTGGCGCGTGATACCGCCCAGATTGCCGCTAAGGAAGAGGTTAGCGCTTTAATCAATCACTACGAGCAAGTGATTGCAGAGCTGCAACAGTCCAATAACGATCTGCGTACCTCCTTATCGCGTATCGATCAGCAAGTCAATCAGATTCGCGGCATGCAGTTAGAGACTGCCGATTCGGTGGCAGCCTTAGGCCAGCGCGTAGAGAATGAGCCTGTCGCTTCTTCTCCGTTTAGCTTTGGTGATGGCATGAGCATGTCCAACCCAATTACGTGGTTGTTGCTGGGCTTTGGCATCATCGCTTTACTGCTGTCGTTAGGTCTGTTCTTATTTAAGAGACGCATTAGTCGCGAGCGTGCCAACCGCTTTGGCTATGAGGATGACGAGGGCGATTATGTAGATGATGACGATATGGCCATGAGCGAAATCATTGCTCAAGCCAATCGTGAGACGGAAGCCGCCCATCATAGCCAAGAGAAGCAGCAAAAGGACGAGCCTCGTGATGAGCCTGCGGTGGATGATGCGCCTGCACCAATCCATGATGAGCCAGTGCACCATGATGCCGACTCCTTTGACAACGGCTTTGATAACAGCGTAGGTGACTTTGCGGACGATCAACATGACGCGCCGCCAGCCAAGGGCAAACAGTCCTCTGCTATGGACTTCCACGATGAAATCGTGATGCCCAGTGCTGCCCCGTTAAACACTGCTGCTAAGAGTGCTGGGGCCAACTCCGCTGCGCGTAATGTCGGTGCTGCTTTAGCTGGTGCCGTGGCTGGTGCTGCCGCCGGTGCGGCGATGAGTGCTGCTCCGGCAGCTGCTGCCCCTGCGCCACGACCAGCGCCACGACCAGCGCCAGCTCCTGCACCACAACCTGCTCCAGCTCCGGCGCCACAACCAGCGCCAGCTCCGGTATCTCATACCCCTGAGGATGAGGCGCAAGCGGCATGGGATAGTGTCTCTACCAATGCCTCTACAGCTTTAGATAAGAGCGCGGCCAATGCTGCCGGTGATGAGTGGGCACAAGCCTTAGCTGAGCAAGAGGCCGGTGCGCAAAACGTCGATTTAGGCGGCGGTGGCCACGATGATGCCGGTTTTGGTGACTTAGGCGGCGATGCCGGTGGCTTCGGTGATGCAGGCGGCTTTGGTGACGCCGGTGGTGCTGATGCGACCTCTGGTGGTGCCGACGGCTTTGGCGACTTAGGCGGTGACGCCGGTGACTTTGGCGATGCCGGTGGTACTGATGCAACCTCTGGTGGTGCCGATGGCTTTGGCGACTTAGGCGGCGACGCCGGTGGCTTTGGTGATGCCGGTGGCGATGCGGGCGGTTTTGGTGACGCGGGCGGCGATGCCGTAGCGGCGCCAGCTGCTGATGATGCCGGTGGCTTTGGTGACCTTGGCGGTGACGCTGGTGGCTTTGGTGATACCGGTGGCGATACCGGTGGCTTTGGCGACTTAGGCGGCGACGCTGGTGGCTTTGGCGATGCCGGTGGTGATACTGGTGGCTTTGGCGACATCGGTGGCGATACTGGCAGCTTTGGCGGCGATGCTGCTGCCGACGGTTTTGGTGACTTAGGTGGCGACGCCGGTGGCTTTGGTGATGCCTCTGGCGGTGCTGACGGCTTTGGCGACCTTGGCGGCGACGATGGCGGCTTTGGTGACGCTGGGGGCGGAGACTTCGGTGACATAGGTGCTGACGGTGGCTTTGGTGATGCCTCTGGCGGTGACTTTGGCTCCTCAGGTTTTGACGACCTCTCCACAGGTGACTTTGGCGCGGACATCGGCGGCGATGATGCCAAGCAGTTTGCTGCCTCGATGCAAGGCGCTGGAGGGGCCGACTTCCCAAAAACTGATGCACTAGCCTCTCCTGCGGTCAATCAGGCTAGTGCAGGGCACAATGACCACCAGCCAGCCGCAGCTGCGGCCCCACAGGATGCTAAGAGCACTTCTACACTGACCACCGTAAAAGAGGTGGTAGTGCCTGCAGCGGCAGCAGCTGCTGCGGGTGTGGGCGCAGCACGCGCTGCACAAGCAGCGCCAGCAGCGGCACCGGCAGCCTCTCCTGCGGTCAGTGACTCTGCCCCTGCCCCTGCGGCTGCGGCTGCACCTGAGACTGCTGCGCCTGTCAGCCCTGAAGGGGCCGAGCAGGCAGCAGCTCTAGATGATGTTGATTTTGGCGCTCTGGCCGATGAGCTTGATGGCACGGATACCTCTGCACCTGTAAGCGGTGACAGCGGGAGCGAGGCTGTAGCTGTAGATGGTGCCGGAGCTGATGATTTAGCCGGTTTAGAGGGCTTAGAGGGTTTAGGTGATGCGGCCGATCTCACCGCCCCTGAAGATCTGGCGGCGGCGGGCTTAGGTGATGAGAATCTGCCAGCAGCAGATGGTGCTGACCTCACAGGTGGCGGCTTAGATGATCTCGGTAGCTTAGATCTGCCTGCTGCAGATGCTGCTGCTGATGCTGCTTCTAGCAGCGACACGGCGGCGCTGGGTGGTGCTGACGACTTAGCGGTCTTAGACGGTTTAGACGGCTTAGGTGACGCGGCTGATCTCACTGCCCCTGAGGATCTCGCGGCAGCGGGCTTAGGTGATGAGAACCTGCCTGCAGCAGCAGACGCTGCTGACCTCTCTGGTGTCGGCTTAGACGACCTCGGTGGCTTAGAGCCACCTCTTTCTGATGCTGATGCAGCTGCTGCCAGCAGCGGCGCTGATGTCGCGCTGGATGGTGCTGACGACTTGGCGGGCTTAGACGGCTTTGGTGATGCGGCTGATCTTGCTGCCCCTGAGGACTTAGCAGCAGCGGGCTTAGGTGAGGAGCTTTTAACTCCAGAGGCCGGTGCTGAAGCTGTTCCTGAGCTTGATACTGAGGCTGCTGCCGCTAAGGCAGCGGAGCCACAGGTCGTCATTCCTGATGAGTTCCCAGAGATTGCAGCTTTAGATGCGGCTACAGAGAGCGGAGTCTTACCAACCAAGCCAGAGGTGCAGCCAGAGCAAGCTGCGGATACAGATGTAGCAGCGCCAGAGGCACCTGCGGGTGACGCCTTTGCTGATTTTGATATTGACACTGATCAGCTGGCGGCTGTCCCTACGGATATTGATGGCACTCCTGACGAAATTAAGGAGATGCAGCAGGCCCTTGCAGGTGACAATAAGGACGCTTCTTCTGAGCTGCCAATGCCAGACTTGTCAGAGCTGCAAGAGCAGGGTCAGCAACCTGATCTGCAGAGCCTGTCGGATCTGGATAGCCTCGCGACTGCGACTGCGGATAACAACCTGCCAGAGCCGAGTGCTGAGGGTGACAACCTCTCGGCTGCTTTAGCGCAAGGCCCAGAGGATAGCGCTTTAGGTGCTCCTGCTGCGACGGGTAGTGACGCGGGCAGTGAGGGGGACTTACCTGGCTTTGATGCAGGCTTAAGCCATTTATCTGACTTTGAGGGTACTGAGCCACAGCCAGAGGCTGAGCCTGTCATTGATGATAGTCTGCTCGGGGAAGAAGAGCTTACTGCCCCTGAGGATCTCACCTCTTTTGCTGATCTGTCTTCACCTGAAGAGCAGAGTATTCCTGACGATTTAAACGCGTCTGAGGAGCTGACGGCTCCTGAGGATCTGGCGGCCTTTGCGGATTTAAACCCAGAGGCGGCGGCCTTACCTGCAGATGATGCTACGGCGAATGCGCTGGGTGATGACCTGCCAACTGAGGCTCAAGATGCGGCGGCTATCTTTGGTGGTCATGACGACCTGTTTGCCACCCCAGAGGAAGCGGCGGCTTTAGGTGAGCACACCCAAAGTGAAGCTTTAGGCGAGGTGAATCCGGCGCCAGCTCATGACATGGCCCCTGAGGTAGCTGACACTGTTCCGGAAATGAGCAGTGAAGAGGCGATGCTGGCACAGGCCTTAAATGGCACGCCAGAGCCTGCAGCAGAGCCAGATAGTGCTGACAGTCTCGGTGCTGAGAGCATCGGTGCTGACATGGCGGCGCCTGCTGATGCTGATGTGGATATTGACGCTGCGTTAGCAGATAGCCACGCAGGGCAGGATCCTTTTGCCGCTCCGGATGATGCTTTTGCCCCTGATGGGGAAGAGCTGCCAACGGAGCTGGATACCCTCTCGGATGCCTTTAATAGCGATGCCGACCTCGATGCTTTAGCCCAAGAGGCCATGCCACAAGCGGCTACGGATGAGGCTAAGGATCTGGCTTCGGTCTTAGGCACTTCGTTAGAAGATGCCAACTTACAAGACATGGGCGAGCCAGAGCACGATACGGCTTCTGCCTTAGAGGCAGAGGAGAGTGCGCCTCAAGTCGACTTGCCAATGCCTGACCTCACGGATCTCGCACCTGAGGAGCAGGATGTTGCAGCCCCTGATGATTTTGCTGCGGATCCAGCTGCGCTTGATGCGGGTGAGTCTGGTGTAAAGGATCTGTCACAAGTAGAGGGCGTGGTGCATGGGGATGACTCCGTGCAAGGGCGCGACTTTAGTGACATGTTAGCGGACGTGGCGGCTAACGCGGCCCCTGAGGTTGCACCTGCTGCACCTGCTGAGGCTGCGCCAGCTGAGGTCGAGCCAGAGTCAGCAATGACTGCAGAGCCAGATCTGGCTGCAGAGCCATTAGCTGACATCATGGCAGAGCCTGCAGCTCCTGTCGCAGAGGCAGAGCCTGCTGTCCCTGTAGCCGAGGCAGAGGTGGAGCCAGCTGTAGAGAGCGCTGAGGAACCACTTAACGCTGATGACCTCTTTGCTGACTTTGGTGGCAGCGATGCTGACGCTGAAGGTGAGGGCGGCTTGCAAATTACCCCAGCGGCAGCGGCGGACGCAGAGTTAGCGCCAGAGCCGGAACCAGCTGTGGCTGCTATTGAGCCTGAGCCAGAGGCGGAGGCTACTGCTGCGCCAACTGCTGCGAGCGCCGAGGAACCTCTTAGCGCAGACGACCTCTTTGCTGATTTTGGTGTCAACAGTGCTGACGCCGATGATGAGGGCGGCCTGCAGATTACCCCTGCAAGCTCGGTCGAGGTGCCAGAGCGTACTGAGGCTCAAGATGATCTCTTTGCTGCTAACCCTGCTGACACCGGTAGTGGCTTAGGAAGCACGGCTGCTGAGGCTAATCCTTTTGCTGAGCCAGCTGTGGCTGCTGATGATGACAATATCTTTAGCGGCTTTACAGCGGGTGCTGACGATGAGGAGCAGCCTTTAGAGATCACCCCAGCAGCGGGTATTGCGCCAGCGCCAAGCGCTGCCGAGCAGGAAGCTGAGTCCGAGCCGGTGGCAGAGGCTGCGCCGTTAGCGCCAGCTGAGCCAGCAGCGGCGCCTGAGCCAATGGCAATTGAGCCAATGACCGCTAGTAGCGATGCGGAGTCTGCTGTAGAGCAGAGTCCAGAGCCTGCCTCTGATTTTGCGGCTGACCTGACTTCCGTGCCAGATGCAGCAGAGCAGCTTACTCCTGAGGCGGCTCCTGATCTCACTGCTGATCTTGAGTCCTCTTTAGCTACGCCAGATCTCGATAACATTGATCTTGAGGGCGATCTTTTAGGTACTGAGGGCGGTGCACCTGAGGATACGGCTGCACTGGACGCAGATCCATTTGCCTCGGCGCCAATGGAGCATGAGCCTGATCTAAATACGGCTTTTAGTGCCACTGATGCTGATTTGGGCTCTGACGCTGATAGTTCCTTAGAGGATTTATCCCTGTCAGATGACATGCTCGCTGGTGCTGATCTTTCTGATTCTTCCCCAGAGACAGATGCGGTCACAGCAGAGCAGGCTGAGCCTGACTTTGCCGACTTTGTGTCCTTTGCACAAAATGCGGCCACCCAGCAACCAGCCACAGATGAGCCTGCAGCTACAGCGGCGCCTGCCGCTGCGGCAGCGCCTGCTGCTAGCAGTGCCTTTACTCCAAATGATGGTGATTTACCTCTAACGGAAGAGGATGCTGCTTCGTCTGATGTCTTACATCATCATGAGGATGTTGCTGACTCCTTTGGTGAGGATGCTGCCGGTGGAGAGCAAATTGAGCCGCTCGCGGCGCCAGAAAACTTTGGTGCGGCGGATGAGGCGCATACGTCCTTAGCTGAGGATGAGATGACGCCAGCGGCGCCACTTGAGGTGGAGCAGCCTGCAGCTGATGGCAGTGATGGTGGTGACAACATCTTTGCTGATAGCACGGATGCTACCAATATGGTAGAGCCAGAGGCATCTGACACCAGCGCTGCTGATGCCTTCTCTGGTAACCTGAGCGATCTTGATGGTGAGAGTGCTGCTCACGAGCCAGAGGATGACTTTAGCTTTGTGGACTTTGCGCAGAACCTTAGCCAGCAACAGCCAGCTCAGCCTCAGGTAGAGGATGAGAGTGGTGATGCGGAAGATCAGGAAGCCTTACTGGCAAGAGATTCCGAGCGTGAGCTGCGCCCTGATACTCATGAGGTCAATAAGGAGCTTGATGACTTAGTTCAGGGTGACTTCCACGGCTTTGATAACTTTGGGAATGAGCATCCTATCAGTGATCATGAGCATGTGGATAACACCTTGGAGTTCCCTGAGGATGGCAAGCTCGATGGCACTTACTCTGATGCTGATACCAGCTTTGATGCTGATGCCAGCCATGAGATTCTCGATCGCTTAGATCAGGTTCCAGCTGAGCCAAATCTGGCTACAGAGCCTGAGCAGGCAGTTGAGCCTGTACAGGTAGCAGAGCCTGAGCAAGTTGCAGAGCCTGCTGCCCCTGCTACGCCAGAACCAGCGGTAGAGACCGCAGCTGAGGTAGCTCCAGAGACGGTTGCTCCTGCTGCTGAGACCGTGGCAGAACCAGAGCCAGAAGCTGCAACAGTGGCAGAGTCTGCTACCGAGCAAGCTGCGCCTGTTGCTGAGCCAGAGCAAGCTTTTGCTGAGCAAGCTGAGCCAGTTGCTGAGCCAGAACAAGCTGCTGAGCCAGCTGAGCCAGAGCAAGTTGCTGCAGAGCCTGTTGCGCCTGTCGCTGAGCAACAAGCTGCTGAGCCTGTCGCTGCTGAACCTAGCAATGAGATCCCTGTCGCTGACACGGAACCAAATCCTGAAGATTCTTCCTTTACGGAGCATCTTGACGAGTTAAACGACCTCGACAATATCGTTAATAACGAGTTCCAAGGCCTTGCTAACTACGTCAACAACCACGATGAAGAGCGTCGCGACGAAGAAAACGATCTGATCATGCCAGAGCGCATGCCTGACTCGGAGTCAATGGATCTGTCTGATGATGAGATCGACTCTGCTTTAGAGCATGTGGGTGAGCATGCGCAAAGCGACGCTTTTGCTCCGGAGGAACAAGCTCCTGTAGCGACCCCTGAGAGCCAAGAGAGCGGCACTGACAAAGACTTTAGTTTAGACAGTGGCGAGCATGACGATCTTGAGCAGCTGCTAAACGACAGTGACTTTGCGGGTATGTCGACTTACGACGAACTAGGCGATGAAGAGAATGACGATGATGAAAACGACATGATCATTCCTTCGGCGGAAGAGCAGCTGCCAGAGTCAAATGTGGCCGATAAAGACTTTAGTCAGGCCTATGGCGACTTTGAGCGGCACTTAGCTGAGCCTCAAGCGGAAGCTGCTGTTGCTGCTGACGCTGATGATTCCTTTGCTGATCTCGATGCCGCTGCTGCTGATACTGTAGCTCCAAGCGACATCGAAGATGCGGTGGCTACGGCCATGGCGGAGGATAATGGCGAGCAAGTCATCAATCCAGCGCCAATTGAGGATGCTGACGTCAGTGCAGAGCAAGACATCCCACATGCTCACGATGCGGAGCAATTAGGTGGTGATGAGGAAGTAGCTGCTACGCCAATTGCGGGCACTGGTGCCGACGATGTGGTGGCTGATGCTGACTACGCTGACCTCAATGAGCACTTAGCTCCAGAGGCGAACTTAGCTGAGGTTAATGCCGCCTCGGACTCTGTCCCTGAAACCACGGGTATTGATGAGGCTGGTGAGCCAGTAGTCGATACTGTGGCTGAGGATGTTACCCCAGCGGCGGTGGAGCAAGCTGAGGACGCGCTCTTACAAGAGCAAGAAGAGCGTCTGGACACGGAGCCAGTTGCAGTACAGGAAGCTGATGCTGCGCAAACAGCAGAAGCTCAAGCCCTTGAGGGTGAGCTTGGCAGTGGTATCGTGGAGGATGCTGACTTTGCGCCTGCTCCTGAGGCAGAGGCCGAGCAAGCTTCTGTTGCCGAGCCGACCTCGGTGGTAGAGCCAGCTGTAGAGCCACAGCCAGAGCCAGAGGTTTCCTCTGTGCCGGAGACTGCTGCTGTAGAGCCACAGCCAGAGCCAGAGGTTTCCTCTGTGCCGGAGACTGCTGCTGTAGAGCCACAGCCAGAGCCTGCCACTGACAACAGCGCTAACTTAGAGCCACCGCTAAACGGTGATGCTGATACGCCATCGATGTGGTCGGTGCCACAGGATGACTTTGATATCAGCAACATCTCCGGTGCACCAAAGCATGTGGAAGCTGAGGGCGAGGCAGAGTTACCTGCTGCTGATACTGCTGCTGAGGCCACTGCTGCTGACGACTCTGTGACCCCAGAGGAGCCATCAGCAGAGGAGCAATTCCTCAACAGTGCAGGCTTTACCACTTCGTCTTTTGACGATGAGGCGCTCAGCGCTGCTGCTGATGCTGATACAGCTGATGCTGCTGCCAGCGTGGGCAGCCCAGCTGCGGACAGCACGGCCGAGGCTGCTTTTGCTGAGCCGGAGATGGCAAGTCCAGAAGTAGCTGACGACCTCTTTACAGAGGAGCCTGCTGTTGCCACGGAGCCTCATGAGTCCGAGCTGAGCTCGGCGCCAAGCTCTGAGCTGGAAGCGGATCTCGTTGCTGCTTCTGAGCCAACGACTGTAGCTGAGCCTACTGCTGCTGCCGCTGATTTTATGAGCGGTGGTGACATTGACGCGGTTGCGGGCAGTGATTTGCCGCAGATGTCAGGTGATGAGAGCGCTGCTTACAATGTCGCAAGCGACGCTTTTAACACCGAGGCTGCTAGCAGTGACGACCTCTTCCTCGACAGTGATGGTCATGTGGGCTATGACGAGAGTGATTTGAGCCAGGTCGATATCAGCGACCTCAAGGCACCAAATCTGGACGTCTCGCCTGACATTGATGCGCCACTTAACTACGACGGTGTTACCGCCAGCGACCTCATGAATATGATGGATGGCTCAGGTGACCTCGTAGATGGTGCTGATGCTACGGCAGCTGAGTCTGTAGCTCCTGATGCGGCAGCGCCTGAAGCGCTGGAGACGCAGCCAGCAGCCACGCCAGAGCCAGCCGTGCAGCCAGAGATGGACGCCTCTGCCCCTAGCGGTGTGGAGACGGAGCAGCACTTTGGTGCAGACATCATGAGCGAGCAGTCGCCTGCGCAGCCAGAGGCAACTCTGGATGACAATGGCTTTAGTGGGGAGATTCCTGCTGACTTTAGTAACGAGGACAGCTTAAACTTTGATGACGCATCCTTTACGCAGCATGGCTTTGACACTAACAGCTTCCAAGACGCCTTTGATGAGGGCGTAGCTTCGGGAGCGGCTGACTATAGTTGGGATCCTTTCCCTCAATTCCCACAAGGTGAGGAGAGTTCCCAAAGTGGTGAGGGTGTCGCGCCTGAGGCGGATAACACGCCGAATGAGCAAGACCTCTATAACGAGGCCTTAGCGCACTACGAAAGGGGTGAGTTCCTTGAGGGTGCGCGCTTAGCGCGTGAGATCCTGTCCCGTACTAAAGACACGTCTTTGGCGGCGGCCACGCAAGACATGATTGACTCTTACGCTGAGGCTTATCCTACTGCTTAGGATAGAGCAGCCGGTGTAAGCAAGAGGGCTGTAGTTGCCGTGATGGTAGCTGCGGCCCTTTGTTTTTGTGGGGCGCGTTAGTTTGAGCGTCAAGCACGCTCGATCAAGCGTCATCGTGGGGAAACTGCCTTCCATCAGGTGTTTTACCCTGAGATTAGACGTTTGCTCAGGCTCTACTATCGAGATAAGGCGCCGTCAGGCGCTTTTAGGTTACCTACCGTCTGAAGAGAGGATGAGACTCACCTGTACCATGCATCTCGAGGTGTGTCTTTGCCCTTACGCATCTCATCTGCTGTCACTTATGAGATCTCTCATTTTCTTCACTTTTGCGGAGCGGCTATGACTGCTATTAGTCCAGAGCGCTATTTAGGTTTAGACACCACCGGCCTTACAGCCCACACCTGTAGTGAGGGCAGCGGTGCTTATGAGCTCTATGCCACCGAGGGCGCGTGGGCAGCCTTGCACGACTTACAAGCTGATGCCGCTAAACACGGCTTTTGCGTGCAGCCATGCTCAGCATTTCGCTCCTTTGCCCGTCAAGGCGCTATCGTCGAGGGTAAGTTTACTGGAGCGCGTCCCATCCTTGATCGTAACGAGCAGCCTTTGCAGCCAATTCCCTCTGACCCCGTGGCTCGCTTACGCGCTATCTTGCTATTTTCCGCCTTACCAGGCTGCTCCCGCCATCACTTTGGCTCTGACTTTGATATTTACGACCCGCACTTATTACCTGCAGGGCAAAAGCTGCAGCTCACCGCCCAAGAGTATGCGCAGGGTAGTTACTTTTATGAGTTAGGGGTGTACTTGCAGGAGAGCCTCTCCCGCTTTGGCTTTGTACGACCGTATATGAGCGCTCCCGCCACGACTGTCACCAACACCGACAGCACCAACAACAGTAACAGCACTAGCACTCCCCAGAGTGCATCCGGTGCAGAGCAAGAGCAATGGGGCATCGGCCGCGAGCCGTGGCACATCTCGCATCTGGTCTCGGCCCGTGACTGTTTGCGTGCTTACGATGCCGAGAGAGCCCTGAGCGAGATTGAGCGCAGTAAGTGGTCTTTTGCGCCTTTTGTGCGGCAGGTGTGGAGTGTGGACTTAGTGCAGGCGCTGCTACGCCCTGACTGTGCTTAAGAGCCTGCACCATTCATCTCGAGGAGTGTATTTGCTATCACGCATCCCCTCTTCCGGCATCTATGAGAGCAACCATTCTGAGACGGCTACAGGTTAGTTGCTAAAGGCCTCAAAGAGGTATTTGTCCTCTCCCGAGAGGTTAGCGTTCGCGTCACTGTGAGTTTGCTGCTGCTGTAAGAGCTTTTGCTCCTCAAGGTGCTGCGCAAAGAGCTCTTGCAGCAGATGGTGCCGCTGCTGTGGCTCCATGTTATGGAGCTCTTGCGGGTGCTCAAGTCGCGTGGAGTGTACCGTAAGTAGGGTCAGCTCCGTATCGTTGCCATAACGCAATGGTAAGAACGGATTGGTGCCCGTACCCGTGCTCACATAGAGCATGGCAATCGGCGATAAGCGGTACAAGCCGTCCAAAAAGCCATTATTGATGTGCGTCGTGATCTCATCCAAGAACTCCACTTGATTAGACAAGACCGTACCACTTAAGATCAAGTCCGAGCTGTGGTAGCCCGTGGTCTGATACTGACGCGCATTACGCGGTGTATGCGTCAGCACAATGTTAAAGGTGCTGTCTGGGTCAACCTCAATCTGCCGGTACGAGGGTAAGAACACACCATACTGCGGGGCACTCTCATCGGCAATGCCAATGATCGAGAGCTTTGCGCCCATATAGCGTATTGTGCGACTCTCATTGAGCAACATATCGAAGTTGTAGCGGCGGTACATGCTTAAGTACTGCTCAAAGTGAATGCTGTAGTCGTGGTCACCAGGAATGGCGTACACGCCCAGCGGCGCTTTAAGCATGAATAACGGCCGTAAGCCCACCTCACGTGTCCATGGCTCGCCTAAGGCGATATCACCAGTAAAGACAATGAGATCAGGACGCTGCTTCGTGATCTTCATGACGAGATCAGACATGTGCTGGCGGTTGTACATCGCACTGGCATTGAGATTACTGATCTGCATGATGCGCATGCCATCAAAGGCCTGTGGCACATTCAGCTCTACCGTGACATAGTTGATCTGCGGCAGCATCATGATTTTGGCGGTGCTGATACAGGCCATAACCAGACTGAGCGCTAAAAAGAGATAGCCTGCACGGCGTACCGTCAGCGCCAGAATGTTGCCGAGGTACTGCTTTAAGTTCGCTCTAAACTTCGTGTAGAGCGGGCTATTCATCTGCTGGAGCTGCTCAGCGCTATAGACATGCACCTTAGAGCCATCATAGGTGGCAGTGCCATTACCAGTGCCACCAGCGCCAGCACCATGGACCGAGGCGGCAGACAGTGGCGAGTGACTGATCACCTTAACATTGCCTTGCGCATCCACGCGCACCTCTCCTGAGGCAAACACAGTGGCATCAGCATTAATGCTGCGGGTGTGGTCAGCATTGACCTGAGTCTCATCACGTAAGTCGCTGGCAAAAGAGGCAATAGCGGTCGCTTGGCGCTGCTCATCCTCAGATAACGCGGCTAAGTCGGAATAGACATCATGTGCCTGCGGATGCGCTTTATGCCCATGGCTCACGTTGTGTCGTACCCACGCATACTTTGGGTCAATTAAGCTGTTGTCGCCTGATTGCTGGGCCGTAAAGATATCGTGCTCGGTTTGCATTACCAGCTGACGCACCGCGCGTGGTAAGACCTTAAAATCAAAGCCTAAGTGCACTTTGGCGCGCGCCGAGAGCGCCATGCTGGCACCATCAGCAGCGATATTGGCAATCAGCGTCTGGTGGTTGCTACAGCTCTCTTCAGGCGTTTGCAGTATTTTCTTGTTAGCCGCCTCTACCGCAGCAATGTTGGCATTAGTCGCGGTGAGTGTAGCAGGGGCAATATGAGCCATGGCGGCCGTAGCAGCAGTCACCACTGCGGCCTGTTGTTGCGGTTGTTGTGTCGCTTGCTGCCAGCAGCGGTGTAAAGGATAGTGATTCTCCGCTGCACTGCTCTGTACACAAGGCGCGGCCTTTTGGGCTGTCTCTTGGGTTGCGGACGCAGGCTGCTGGGTCTCGATTTCTGCTAGAGAGTGCAGCGCGAGGTAGTTGCTTACTTCAAGGGCCGCATCTGTAGCGCCCATCATGAGATCGGACGAAGCGAAGTCTGCCTCCACAGAGGCGCTCTGAGAGGCATGAGCAGCATGAGGCAGAGGATGCGACGTCTCTGGCACAATGTCAGAAGCAGAAGCTGTCGTAGCCACAGTAGCAGCTGCCGCTGCGGCGGCAGCGGCCTGATCACGCGCCACTTGCGCTTGCACGCTTGGGTGCACCGTATTCTCCCACACGCCACGCACAGTAGTGCTCGACTCGGGATTTTGCGCGGAGCGGGTTTGTGCCGCCGCTTGCTCTTGAGCCCATTGCTGCTGACTGCGTAAGCTAATGTATTGCTCAGGCCGTGGAATATTGGCCCGCACGCCCTCAGTAAAGGTCATGGCGCTGCCATCAATAGCCGTACCGGCCTGCTTTGCAGGAGCTTGCTCCTTAACAGGAAGATGGGCCTCAGGCACCTTAGCAAGGGCCGCCTCTAAGCTGCCGTCCTTACTGTTAGAACGGCGCAGCATGTCAGAGAGCTTAGGCAGAGGCAGCTGATTGTTAAGATAGTCGCGGTACGAGCTATCGAGGTACTCATCAGCTGTGGCCGCCGTAGTGTAGGTGCCATCGCGCTCGGCGCGCTTTGGCAACTCCCGTGGGTAAGGCGTGCCATCAGGGGCAATAAAGCGCGTCTCTGCATCCACCTGCGCAGGCTCAAGTGGCTGCAGGGTAGGCGCAGAGAGGGCGTCACGGCGCTCTTGGCTGCCTTGCGCGGCATAGACGGCAAGGCGCTTTAACGTACTCTTACGTGAGGTCTTACCATTGGCATCCTGCTCAATAAAGTTGTCCCAGTTAATGTTGTACTCATCGTAGGAGTTGTCAGGCGTATCAATGGTATAGCTGGTCGAGGCGTTAGCACCGCTGCCTTGGGAGACTGCACTGCTGTAGGCCACATTGGTGTTAGGCACCAAGTTTACAGGCTCTACAGAGGCGTTTGCTTGTACCTGCTCGCGTTGCCGCATGGTCTCTTGCAGGCCGCGTAAGCGCGCTAACTCCTCTGGCGTCAGCGTACTGAGCGGATTGACCTTGGTGGAATAGGTCACCAGTGGTGGTGTCTGTGGGGCGCCGTGACGACGCGCGGCCGCCATAGCCGCTTCACCGGTAGCAGGGGCGGTAGCAGAGGCGACAGCAGTTGCAGCAAAGGTTGCATTACTCTGGGAGCCAGCTGAGACAGCGCTTTCCTCGGTGGCGTTAGCGTTAAAGGCCGTAGGGTGGGAGACGGCGTGGGCTTTGCCGTTTTTGGCGTAACGCCATGGATGAATCTTGCGATCGCGCTGCAGGCGCTGGCGCTCGGCGGCGAGGAATTCTTGTACTTTAAGGTGCTCGTAGCGACGTAAGATGGCGCCGATGACGGGCCAATTGTAGACATTGAGGCCAAAGTAGTTATAGCGCTTTATTACCCTGAAGCTGGTCAGGGCTAAGGACACGCACACCACTCCCAAAGCCAGAGGAATGAGGAAAAAGATCAGGTTGGTCAGAAAGACCGTGAGGTAGAAAAAAGGCGCAGGAATATTGTCGCCTTGGTAGCTGCCATACGATACCAAGAGCTGGTGAGAGGCGACTGCCAGTGCCACGACGGCACTGCCGGAAATGCGGAGAACCCGATTCCAGCGAGTCAGCGCACTTACGAGGTAGACCACAATCAGGGCTACCGCGAAAATGTTGGCGCTGATCAGCAATAAGAAGTCGGCAACCAAATCCCTACCTCAGACTACTTGCTCTGTTTTCCTAAACCTAGAATTAAGGACTGCAGACGTGAGCGTCTGTGTTGACCTGTGCTGTGGGCATAGTGACGATGCTTGTTTGCCTGTTTGCAAGTTTGCCCTGCGCAGCATGGCTTTGCTTTGCTTTGCTGTGCATGGCAGGTGGAAGCGTGCAGAAAAGCAGATAGACAGGTCGATGTTGAGCGGGCAAATACCTTGGCTGACTCCTTGAGCGCAAAACGCTGCTCGTAATATAGACAAGAGCGCAGAGCTCTTGCACACCATAGACGTAAAGGCGGCATGCTGCCATGGCCTGCGCGGCACAGGACACATGCAGGGCGCTGCCTTAATAAGGCAAACACAGTCAGAGGAACAAAGGGACGGCAGCCACTCAACTTAAGAAGAAGGCTGCTTGTAAGACAGACGATCTCTACCACCGCTACCAGTAGTTACTTGTAACTGGCAGCAAACCCATACCAGAGATCTCAAAGACGCGTAAAGAGGTAGGAACAGGGACAAAGGCACACTCTGCGGCAGTAACTACCTAAGCCAAAGGCAACAGTGTTGTCAGCGGTGACAGCCTCATAAAAGCTGTCGGGGGTAGGCTTTAACGGCATGCTGGGCATGCGCGCTCCGCTAAGACAGTGTGACCTGCACCTGATATAAGAATAAGCTGAACACAAGCACAGTTTTACCACGTAAGACCACTAGAGGTGTTGCTCTTACGGGCACTGTAGTGCTGCCGCATGAATACGCGGCGTGCCTCACCTGCACCTGTAGAGCGTTTTGCGCGCGCATGCAGGGAAGGCAGCTACATCAGGTGCCTATATCCAACTCTGTCCACTACCCTCTGTACCGCCAGAGGCTCGGTTTCTCCGGTGTCAGGGTGTGTGGAGATCCGTAAGTTTGAACTGCACCTGATGCAGGAGAAAAAGAGCCAAAAGAGAGAACCCTTTTTTGCCCGAGGCTGTGGGGTCACTGCCTTGGTGTGGTGCGCGTAACCCTGTAGTGCGGCGCACTCACAGTACTAAGGCATGGCGGCAAAGTGCTCGAATCTTTGCCACAGTCTCGCTCTCTGCTACGTCAGGCTTGGTCTGACTGCGGGTCTTTTTGCCTAAAAATTGGTCTGGCGTTGTTGCAGATAGTGTGGGGAAACACACAAAACTACGTAGATTTGCTGTGCCGAGGCGCGGGTGCAGTTAAGCGTTTAAGCTGTGCGCGGCAGCGCTGTCCTTGATTTGTATACCAAGATCTGGAGAGCGTGACAGCAGCATCTACGGTAGCGTTAACGAAAAGTCTACTGGATTGATATTTCAGTACACACACACGTTGTCTGTAAAATGCTCCAACGTCATGGTCATATTATGGCGCAAAAACCATCACTTGCACATATCTATTTTTTGCAATTTTTTGTCACGTATCACAATTTAAAGCTTAAATTAGCCGGTCTGCGCAGCAAAGTGTGTGTTATAGCTAGACAGCTGTAAGGCTCATAGAGATACAGCATGGTGGGAACACCACAAAGGTGCGTGCAAGCGTTTATGATATCTTGATTTTAACCTTAAAGGTTATGGGGCACGCAAGTCACGGGGGCACAAAGCTGATATAGCTGCCAAAGCAGCTTGCGGTAGGCTTGCTGATTATTGCTCTACAGGATCAAAGCAGTGCAGGAGCTAATACTGTGTGCCCTGCTCAGCTGGCTATTGCTAAATAAAGGTGATTTATAAGCCAGATCTGCGCACAATGCTGAGGTGAAAGTGACGGCAGTTAGCCAAAGCTATGCTCTTATATGGTGCAACAGAGCGCACATGGTGGTGCGGGGTGGAGCTGGGGTTGATATTTCTTGTCATAAAACAGGTTAGCTTAGGGTAACTTTGGTATACCAACTGGGAGAGAGTGTCTGAGGAGGGTACAAGCTGAGGCTGTGGTGGCTTAGGAGTGATGGCGGTATCGAGTGGCCTCAGCTTTAGGCAGCGATAACGAGTGCGGGCGGTAGGTCTAAGGCGCAAGGTTGAAAGGTTAGGCTCAATTGGCAGGTGAGTAGGCTGGCTGGCGCTGCAGTGTAGGTATTTGGGGCAACTTAAAAGCAGCTGTTAGGGTGAGAGAGTGTTTCCCATGTGTGAGCACTGCTATTTGCCATGAACCTACCGCAGAGATAAGTCGCGGTAGCGACGCTTGCTGCTCCATATCAGGTGGCTGCAAGGGTATGACACCCACCTCAAAGGCCGATTGTAAGCCAACATAGGGGGAAAACACTCTCATTAGGGTTACGCGGAGGCGGCGCGAGCGGGGCGCAAATCGTTTGTAGCCACAGTGCTCCTGTAAGCGCTTGCGCTTAAGGCGTACACTGCGGAACTATCTACAGAGGAGCGACAGCCACAGGGTGTATCTACACCTGACTTTTCCTTAGAGGAGGTGAGGCTAAAAACACAGTAATAGCGGCTATTGCCTGCTGTTGCGCTTGAAGCTCACCGTCAGAACTTGCCCGCTAAAGACCAGCGTCAAGGCCTTTGTTGCGAATTTTTTGCAAGTAGCGGCTTTTTTTCCACATGGTGTTGCATCTTGTACCACTGCCCGTAAGGGCATGTCTAAGCGGCTGTATGAGTCATGAGTTGGTGCCGCAAAAAGCGCCTAAGTTATCGCTAACCAACCCCTAAGCGAGTGCTAACTCGGGCGTCTTAAGCTAAACATCGTAGGCAATGAGCGGCATGGGTGCTGCGGTTCTGAGCACAGAACTAATGCGCCTGCTTGTTCCCAGATTGCTTAGTGTGCTCTGCTCATTGCCTGATATCGCTTATCCTGCCTCTGTACAGGCTCCATGGCCTTACAAGCAGTAGCATTACTGTGTTCTTATCTTTTGCAATGGAGGCGGCCATGAGAAAGTCAGTTTGTCTGAGTCTAATCTGTGCGGCGAGCGTATTTTTGGCCACTGCCTGTGTGCCGGTTTATCATGACAACCCACCTCCACGGCCGGTGCCTGCTGCGCAGGGCCCGCATCACTCGCGCCCAGCTCCGCCACCTGCGCACCGTCCTGCTCCGCCACCACGTCACTGGAAGCACCACAATAACCCACGTATTCCTGGGCCGCGTTAGAGCTCAAGATGGCTCTTAGAGCAGGCTCTAAGAGCCCTGATCACACCGCCTGCGTTTGACCACCATAAATGGGCCAAACGATGTGGCCTTATGCGCCTAAGTTGCGCCTTGTGGCTGAGGCCACACTTTACCGTGCGTGGTAGTGCTAAGCTCTCTTCACTGTTGTGCTTATCGCAGCAAGCTTTTCTCAGTGTGCAGCAGTGAGGTGACACGTATGGGGCGGGCGTTGTGTCTGGAGCTGTTGTGCGTAGCCATAGGAGGCGGCCTTAGTGGTTGCTCATGGCATCACAGCGGGCACCACTGTGTAGCCAGTACTACCACGGTAGGACGCTAATACCGCTGGCTTCTGCTCTGGTCAGCGGGGAAGTAAGTAAGTTTGTTTGTTTGTTTGTTTGTTGGTTGGGAGAGGTCTCTATGAAGACTTTTACTAAGTTGTCCCTAGCCTTAGCGGCGGTCGGTGCGCTCGCTTTAAGTGCGCCATCTTTTGCTGGCTGGCATGATGGCTGGGGCCATCGCGGTGGCGGCTACTGGTGCCAAAACTACGATGGTGACTGCTACCGCCATCAGGGCTATCGCGATGACTACGGCCCACGTCACTGGAATGGCCCACGCCACTTCAACGACGACCGTGGCTGGCGCGGCCACCGTGGCTGGGACGGCGATCGCCCATGGCGTGGTCACCGTGGTGCCATGAGCATGTGGGGCGGTCACCGCTATGACCATGGCTATTGCCTGCGTCACGATGCGCCAATGGCTGACTGCATCGGCTCTAAGGCCTACGAGCAGTTCAAGGGCGAGTTTGACCAGCTGCAACAGCTGCGTGAGCAGACCTTTGTCAAAAAGCAGGTGCTCGACGCTTTAGTTAACACCGGCGAGAACAATGCGCAAAGGGTCGAGGCTGCTGCCAATGACTTTGTGCAGGCCCGTGATAACTACCGCTCGGCCCGTGCTGCTTTAGACCAAAAGATTGAGCAGTTCTACGACGCGCAATAAGCGGTAACTCCCAGCGGTACTTTTACCATAGAGCCTCAGAGCAGGGGTAAGCGTGCTTGCCTCCGCCCTGAGGCTTTTTGTTTTGGGGCTGTTCTGGCGTTACGTGTGGCGGCGTAGTGGGTAAGCAGCAGGATAAGCTTGCTGCTGCTACTCCTGATCAGGGCAGCAGCTCGCGGCAGGACTTATCTTAAGGCTGAAGGCGTCAGCGCCACTATCATCACTATCATCGCCACTACCATCAGAGCAGCGTCCTCGTGATGTCATTGGCTGTTGTCAGCATGTAGCAATTGGCCAGCAACTGGCCTTGAGTAGCAACGCTACAGGAGTAAACGTTGTTAAGACAGCATCTCAAATGGTGCCATATATCCGCAGATATAGGCCATTTTTCTCAATAGAAGTACACGGCAGAATTGCTTTGCTATACTTGTCTCCATAAGGCATGAACGTAGGCGCTTTGCGCGACTGTGCCCGCTGCGTGAAGCATCATCGCACGCCCCTTGGAGAGAAGAGGTTCTTATGGAAAAGGTTGTCATCATTGGCTCCGGCCCTGCTGCCTGCACCGCAGCTATCTATTGCGCCCGCGCCGAGTTAAAACCAGTGATGGTCATGGGCTTTGAAGAAGGCGGTCAGCTGACTACTACCCCTGAAGTCGGTAACTGGCCAGGTGCCCTCGGCGATCCTAGCGGCTTTGACCTCATGCACCAAATGTTAAAGCACGTGCAAGAGCTGCCAGTAACGCTCGAGCACGACGTGGTGCAAAGCGTGGACTTTAGCGATCCTGAGCACAAAAAGCTCAAGCTCTCGGGCGGTAAGGAGATCGAAGCTAAAGCGGTCATCGTGGCTACTGGTGCCCGCGCCCGTTACCTCGAAATCCCATCTGAGGCCAAGTTTAAAGGCAAGGGTGTGTCGGCCTGCGCTACCTGCGATGGCATGTTCTTTCGCAATAAGGTAGTCGCGGTGATTGGTGGTGGTTCGGTGGCCTTTATTGAGGCGCTGTTCTTAACCAACCTCTGCTCTAAGGTGTACTTAATTCACCGCCGTGAGGGCTTCCGTGCCGAGCAGATTCTCGTCGAGCGCATCAATGAGCAAGTCAAGGCCGGTAAGGTCGAGCTGGTGCTCAATGCCAAGGTGCAGGAGTATGTTGGTGACGACCTCTTAAGTGGCATTGTGCTGGATGTAAAGGGCGAGCGCCGTGAAATTCCGTTAAACGGCGTCTTTGTCGCTATCGGTCATCAGCCAGCTACAGAGATCTTTAAGGGGCAGGTGGATATGGACGACGCCGGTTACTTAAAGGTGAACCGTCTGTTACCACCAGCGACCGCGACCTCGTGTCCTGGCGTCTTTGCCGCTGGTGACTGTGCTTACCCTTACTATCACCAAGCGATTGTGGCTGCCGGTGCGGGCTGTCAGGCAGCTTTAGATGCGGAGCATTACATCCTCGGCCTGTAGTGTGGTCGGGTAGGGGAGCAAAGAATCACTCCAAGGCAGCAGCATCTGCTGCACTTGAGGTAGGGTTTGGCGCCAGTAATTGGCGCTTTAGCGTTCTCTCTTGGGATTAATACGGCGCCTTCTGGCGCCGTTGCTGTTTCTGTGCAGGAGAACAGAGAGTAGCGCGCCTGCCTTAGACGGCGCGGCTCGCAGTGATGCTGCTCCTACAAATGCAGCTGCTCTAACACCCGCTCGTAAATCTCACTTAAGGTGTCGAGATCCGCTACCTTTACGCACTCATTGACCTTATGAATGGTGCCATTGCATGGGCCAAACTCCAGCGTCTCTGCACCCAGCGGCGCAATAAAGCGACCATCAGAGGTGCCTCCTAAGGTATTAAGATCCGGCTGTAAGCCCGTCTTCTCCTTTACCGCAGTGCTCAGCGCTTTTACTAATGGCCCCTCACGCTCGCTGATAAATGGCAGGCCATTAATGACGTAGCGTACCGTGGCGTAAATGCGCAGCTTTTCCAGCTTCTTTTCCACCATGTGCTGCAGTTTAAGTGGCGTCTGCTGCGGGTTAAAGCGCCAATTGCACATGATCTGGCAAGTGCCTGGGGCAATGTTCTCTGCACCCACACCGGCATTGAAGTTGGTGACATTAAAGGACGTTGGTGGGAAGTCAGCATCACCGTTATCAAGAGGTGTCTCTAAGAGGGCGGCAATGAGGCGAGCACCAGCATGGGCGGCATTGTTAATCTGCTCAGGGTAGGCAACGTGACCCTGCGTACCATGAATGGTAATGTGCGCCGTCATCGAGCCACGACGACCAATCTTAATGGTATCGCCTAAGGCCTTGCTGCTTGAGGGCTCACCGACCACACAGTAGGTAGGGTAGATCTTCTCTTTTTTCAGCCACTCCGCCACAAAAGGAATGCCACCGACCGCATCGCCTTCTTCATTGGAGGTGACTAAGAGGCCGACGGTGCCCTTAAAGTCAGGATGTTTGCTCACAAAGCGCTGTAAGGCGGTGGTCATGGCTGCATCAGAGCCTTTCATGTCAGCGGCGCCGCGACCATAGAGCATGCCATCTTTAATGGTATGGGTAAAAGGTGGGCTTTGCCATGCGCCCTCATCGCCTGGGCTTACCACATCGGTATGACCTAAAAATAGCGTAAATGGCTTAGGCACCACGAAGCCGCTCGGATCAAAAAAGCCGTGCTGGGCTTTGATCATCTCGGGATCGCCCTCAAAGTTAGCGCTGCTCTCGCGGCTGCACAGGGCTAAGAGATTAAATGTTGGGTACATCTGCTCACGCAGCGTGCGGCAGTTAAAGCCTGCGGCCTTAAGCTCGCGCTCTAAGATATCTTGGCAGCCGTGGTCATCAGGGGTAATGGAGGGACAAGCGATCAGCTCTTGCGTGAGCTTGAGCGTAGGAGAAATAGCGGAATCAGACATGAGGAAACAGTAGGGTAGGGATAGCGGGGCGGTAATCGCAAAGGTACTCCAAGGTGGGGGAGGAGGCTTTGCGTTTAACTCAATATAGGCAGGGGAGTGTGTTCGCAGCGCTGTGATGCTTAGGAAGGAGTGATCTAATAACTGATGGATTCAGGGGATAGTGCTGGCAACAACTTACACCTCGAGATAAAGGGGGCGAGTGAGCCTGCCTACCTTAGTTGAGGCTAGCATGATTGCCCTAAATCCCGTCATCTATTAAGTCAGTCGCTCCATACTGGGTATTGCCCAGCATACTGGGGATAGCCCCAGCGCACAGGTTAAAGAGTGGACTGGGGCGGGCGCTGTATTAACTGTACTAATCGTCGTCTTCAGTTGGATACTGTAAGAAGAGCTTACGCTCGAGGCGCAGGTACTGGTAAGCGCGTGGCTCGGTCTCCTTAATGGAGTAGCCGTCCTTGCGGCCATAGCGGATTTGTTGCAGCAGGTCGTAGTCAGCAGGGGCAACTAAGTCACCACGAGCGCGCACGTATTGACGGACGAAGTCACCTGCCAGTAAGCGATCCCATGGGAAGACGGTCGAGATCGAGCGCAGAATCAGCATGGCAATGGTGTCGATAATGACAAATTGCTTTTGCTCTAACAGCTCTAAGAAGTTAGCAGCGGCCTCGGGATGGGCGGTGAGATCAAAGAAAGGCTGCACTGGGCCTTGGGCGCCATCGCTGTAGCTTAAATAGGCCTGATCGCCACTAATCTGCAGATAGGCCGGATTGATTTCCTCCTCTGCTTTGTGGGCCTCGATTTGCTCACGTAACTGTGGTGAGCACAGGAGTAATGGCTTAGCGCTCATGAGGGCGATGACGGCGCATAAGTCGGCAATGCCAAAAGTCTCGGCTTCACTGTCATCGATTTTCACGACGATGGTGGCTTTGACCTCGTTCTCTGGTGGGCGGATTACCTTGTGCGCGTCTGGTGGGCATTCACTTTCGAGGCGTTCAATGTGAGCCATGATGTTGTTCCTGTGATCCTCCGCGTCCTGCGGGGAGTGTGAGGGGAAGAGCCCCTCGCCTATTTGTATTGGTGTGGGCCAAGCCCACAGATGAAACTCTGTGATTACTACAAGAGTAAGCGGACACGCTGTGCTGGGGGCACTGCCATGTAAGGCAGCTAACCCTAGGGGGACAGGGCATAACGATGTAACTGCCTACAATCAGGTGTTTTACCTGAGAGTAGGCATTTGCTGAGGCGCTACGCTCGAGATAAGGCGCCGTCAGGCGCTTTTAGGTTACCTACACTTTGAGTGGGCTGCATCCATTCCTTAGGGTACAAGGCTAAGCCTTGCGAGGTATAAGCCTACACTCACCTGCACTCAGGTGACTACGCTTAAAGTCCCACAGTCATGCGCAGCTCTTGCACCACTTGCAACAGCTGTCCGCTGATAATCTCGTAGTTCTGACTCTTGAGCAGAATGATATCCAGCAAGATCGCAAAGAGCGTCAACAGTTGCAGTGCGTGCACATACGGCCGCTGCGCCGTGCCCTTGTTCTTGACTAGGCAGTAACCAAAGATCAAGCGCATCACAATGCTGACGCCTAAAACGGATAAGCCCACAATGTAATGCAAGAAACCAAAGGAGACTAAGAGGCATAACACCACAACTAAGCCTAAGCCCTTGCCTGACATCATGCCACAAGAGTCAATCGGGTCTTGTGGGAAATTCCATGTCAGTGTCGACGCGGTCGCTGCACTGAGCATCGCTGCAATAGCAAAGAGTAAGGTCGCCTCAAAGTAGCCTTGCGACATGATCATTAAGGTGTTGATCAGCCAAATGAGGATCACCATCGGCGTGATCACTGAGGCCGCCAATAAGATCATGTCCCGCCGCCTGCGCGAGATAAAGGTGCTGATGCGGTAAATGCCGCGATAGGCCGTAAGGCCAATGAGCAGCTGGTACAACACAAAGGTGATCACACCCGCCTGCGCTAGGTGCAGGTCATGATGGAAATATGCTCCGACTAAGCCTGAGACTAAACCCACACAGAAGAAAGGAATAGCCATCGAGCTTGGGAAGGCAAAGCCTAAGCGCATCGCCATGTGTGGCGCGAGCAGCGATAAGGACGTAAAGGTAAAGAAAGACGCCCCTAACTGTCTGAGGTAGAGGAAGATCGCGATGCCTAAGCCAATGTGCTCCTTTTCCGGCATGTTGGCAAAGTTATAGCGTCCCTCGCTGTCACGCCGTTGCTTGTGCTTTAGCGCCTGCTGAGCCTTTAAGACGCTTTGGGCTTCACTTTGTGCTTGCGCTTGCACTTGCGCCTGCGCTTGCTCTTGAGCTTGCTCTAGCGCCTCTTCTTTGGCCGCGTATGCCTCCTCACCCAGAGCCGCGACCATGCTCGCCTCACCTAAGTCCATATCATGTGTCGGGGCAGAGAGGCTGGCCTTATTAGCCGCAGTCGCATTGGCAGTAGCAGTAGCAGCATTGACCTCGTCATCATCAAGTAAGAGACCGGTGTCCACTGCTCTTTCGGCACTGTCAACAGCTTCGCTCTCAGTTGCTGCTGCTTTGGCTGGGGTGCTGTGCTTGCTGTCTTGTGCTGCCAGCTCACGAGCGCGTCTAATGACCTCGCTTTGTGGCGTGGCCATGGATTCGCGTGCGGCTTCCTCCAGCGCTTCGGCATAAGCGCGCTCTTCCGCATCGGCTTCTGTCTCACTGGCTGTGAGGTGTGGCTCTTGGTCTAAGTAGCTTGGTGGTAAAGCCACTTGTGGCTGTAATCGTGAGCGCTCCGCTTGAATCTGCGCTTCTACTTGGGCATTGGTGCGATCCACCCCCACAGCGTAGATGGGGCCTACATCCTCAACACTGTTGGCAGCTACTTGGCGATTTTTCTTGCTCGGGCCTACCACATAGTGGGGGCCGTCATCAGCAGTAGCGTCAGGGGTAACATTCTCAGGTGGCACTTGGGCCAGTAAGCCATCGCCCATACCGGCAGGGGTAGGGCCATGCTCCTCTTGCTCTGGCTGTGGAGTGCCCTCCACTAGCATGCCTGACGCTAACGCCGTGTCAGCTGGCAGTGGCTCAGCTGCTTCTTGTCCTTGTGCCTGTGTCGCTGTAGTTGCTGCTGCCGCAGCCGCAGCGGCTGCTTGCTGACGAGCCAGCTCTTGGGCGGCCTGACGGGCACGCTGTTGCTTTTGTTGCTGCTCGAGCTTCGTGGCATAGACACCAGGGTAGAGCGGGACTTCTTCCTCTTCAGCACCTGTATCGTTTGATGCAGCAGCATTGATCTGCGTTGCCGCAGTATCAGCAGCGCTGGCTGCCATCCCCACGCCCTCAAGGCCATTAGTGGTGGTGACGCTGTCAGTAGCACCGTAATAAGGGGCTTGCACGCCTGGGGTAATGTACGAGACCTCAGGAGCTAAGTAGCCATCCTCACTTTGTGGTACCGCCATCTCCAGAGGCTCTGTCTGCTCTGGCTGTAAGGCGGCAGTGCCGCCCATGCTCTCCAGAGGCAGAGAGGTCGAGGTCGCAGCGGGCACATAGTATGAGTCCGGAGCTGCTGCACTTGCTGAAAATTGTTCTGTGTCTGGGGCAGGGGCAGAGGCAGGGCTATTGGCCGCCGCTTGCTCGTCCGCGCGTGGCATGATACCAACGCGGTATTGCGGGGCACTTGCCGCTTGCGCAGCTAATTGCTGCTGTTGCTGCTTAATCTGGCGTGCGGTCATGCCCACCACATAGTGTGGGCCATCATCCTCAGTATCGGCCGCAGGCTGTGGCTGTGGTGCATGGCGCTTAGTGACACCGACCACGTAATGGGGGCCGTCATCCTCACCGCTGCTGTCAGTGACACTTGGGCTAGGATTGACCGTGTCATAAGGGGAGTAGCCATAGCCATTGAGATCAAGGTTGCTTCCCTCTGGGCTGTAGCCTGCGTCGTTTGCACCGGCGTTTTGATAGTCATCCGGCACCATAATGGCAGGCTGAGCTTGCTCCGCTTGCAGTGAGCGCTGGTGTTGCTGTTGTGTTGCAGGAGTTGTAGGGCGTCCTTGCGTATCAAAAGCGTGGCCGCTTTCATAGGCATTGCCAAAACCAACACCCGAGACTTCTTCCTCATCTAAAGCCGTGCCGACGACGGATCCGGAGAAGTGGTTGAGGCGCGTTTCATCGGTAGCGCTACCTAAAGCTTTGGCGGTAGGCAGACCGTTGCTATCAAAAGAACCACGACTGCCACTTAAGTCCTGCTCCGAGATGTGCCCTAAGTCGATAATGCCACTTTCGGCGGCAGCAGCGGCTAAGGCTGCATCATTAACCATACCGCTATAGGGCATACTGCTGCTCTGACCGGTGCTACCCACCGCTGCAAGTTCGGCTTGTGCGGCAGCTTGAGCCTCAGCTGCGGCGGCAGCCGCTGCGGCAGCGGCAGCTTGCGCTTTTGCTTGCTGCTCGCGTTCCCATGCCTCTTGCTGCGCACGGGCTTCTGCCTGCTCGCGTGCTTCTTGGTCATAAGCTACCTGATCGGCAGCTAAGGTCGAGCGTAAGCGGGCGGCAGCGGTGTGGCCACTGCTAGCAGCGTCACTCTGTGCTGCAAGGCGCTGGGCTAAGCTGTGATCATTGGCAATAATGTGAGTGCTGCCGGTGTTGACGGCACTTTGCTGGCCTTGATTGATACGCTGTAAGCGTGGCTCCGCAAAATCAGTATCAGCGCTATCGTACTGCGTCGCTTGGGCGCGCACAGCGGCAGCGGCGGCAGCGGGATCACGGCCCTCACGGCGGGCTTTTTCTTCGGCTGCGATCTCCGCCTCAAAGTTTTTGGTGGCCTGTTGCTGGCGTACTCTCTTTTTGGCGTTCAGGGCATTGATCTGCTTAATCACCTCGATTTCTTCAGGTGACATGCCCGTGATCACAGTGCTGTGTGGGGTGTAAAGGGGCGCCTTGCTGCGGTTTTCTAGGCCCATAATGGCGGTATGCCCCTCTGCGAGCATGGAGCCATTGTCTAAAATGGAGGTGCCTTGATTGCCATTAAGTGCACGGGCTGGCGTGCTCGGCATAATCGGCGCAGGCGCTGGCTTTGGTGGTGCTTTCTTTACGGGAGTCTTTGTTACTGGTTCGCTTGGCAGAGCTGCCGAGGTGGTATTAGCCACTGGCAGAGGCGCATTTTTTCCCGCATTGGCCACATTGCTATCAGGGGCGGGCGCTGCTACAGGCGCAGCTGAGGCAGGATTCGCAGCAGTATCAGAGGCTGGAACCTGAGCAAAGATACTCTGCGCCATGAGGTTAGCAAAGTCCATTTGGTCTTCGCTATCAGAGGCGACCGAGTTGTCGTAGAGAGGTGCGCTGTCGCTTTCGCTGTTGCTTGCAGTAGGGGCGCTGCTCTTAGAGTCTAAGCTTGCGGCGCTGCCGGTGCTCGCGGCTTGAGAGGCGCTGCTGGCTGCTTTGTCGAGCTGGTATTCTTGGCCGTGCTCGTCGTAGAGCTTGATGCGTGGTTGCTCATCGTAGAGCAAGTCGACATTGACAGGGGCCGCAGTGCTCTCGCTGCTTGTGTCGGTAGTGTCAGTGGTGGCAGTAGTATCTGCAATGACAGGCGCAGGGGCAGAGCTTGCCGTTTCGGCTGGGGGGTTAGGCTTTTGCTCGGTTTCTGCGCTAGTTGGAGCAGCTTGATTTGCAGTGGTGTTGCTAGGGACAGAAGTGCTGTCTGCTAAGCCTTGCTCGGCAGTAGGGGTATTCGTCTCTTTTGTCTCAGAGGAAGTGGTCATGTTGGCGCTTTGTCCCTCACTGGAGGCAGGGCTAAGTTGGGGAGCGGTGAGGTCACTTTTGTAAGTGATCTCATAGGACAGGCTGGCAGGATTGTACTGAGCGGTGTCAGAATCACTATTTGGCTTGACTGCTACTGTGCTGGTCGTGCTCTGCGCAAGGGAGCCGTTGTCCTCAGTAGGCGGCGTCGAATGGTGCTGCGTATCGCTCATAGTTTAAGCAGAGGCTACTGCGCTTTGTCTGGAGACAAAGGACAGAGCCGCCCTCCAATATTAGGTGGTACTTGGGTACCGGCTAAAGATGCCAATGAGTCTCACGTACTGTAGCGTGAAGCTGGCAGCACAGACCGAAGTTACAGTCCTGTTAGGCCTTGCTGTCCTGTAAAAAAGCCCTGTGTACGAGTGTTGCTGTCTTGACAAGACCACACGCTACCTCTTGGCAGCGACTCATTGTGCCTTTTCAAATTGTAGCATCAAAATGGGGCTAAAGCGCGTGATAAAGCGGGTTTTAAGGGGTATGAGCAGGGGTAATTACAGGTGGTGCCATACTACTTTGCTGCCCAGAGGACAGGCTGTGGTGTTAATGTGGTGGCTCTTTTTTCCTGAGCGTGAGCTCTGTGGCAGGGCGATGATGACAGCTCGCAAGCGCCATGACGCCTGTTTAGCAGGTGCGCAAGGTTGGTAGTAGGTGGCTTTTTCGCGCCACTGCAAGAGCTACCGTGAACTGTCTTTGTTCAGGGGTAGGACAGGAGAGTGCTCTGGTGAGGTGAGCCACTGTGGAGCGACGTGCTCTGCTCTGCTTTGCGCAGCAGTGTCCGCACGCTCTTTTGTGCCTTTGTCGGCACGGGTGGTTCATGGCAGTACTTTCAGGAACAAGTGATCGCATCAGTGAGGGGGGCAGGGTAAGTCAGGGGAAGTTCCACACCGTAAGATGCATGGTGCAGGTGAGCCTGCGCTTGTCTTCAGCTGTAGTTCCCGCTTTTTATTTTCTGTCCATGAGAACGCTCAATAGGCCTTTGTTGGTAAACCGCATGTATATCAACAAACTGCTAAGACACTCTGGGCCAAAACTCTTTATGGGCAGATAAAAGTTAAATTCTGCCCATGCATTAATGATGGTTGTGCCAAACCTGATAAAACAGGGATTTTTACCTGCTGTGAGGTATGGGCAGAATATTAAAAGCGGGAACTACAGTTCAGTCAGAGCACGCATGATTGCTCTGTTGCTCCTCAGGTGTCAAGACAGGGGACGCACAGGAGTTTGCTGCTTTATGCCACCATGAGAGTACAGGAAGATCACTGGCGCCGCTGAGCACCGCCTGAGAGTCAGACCTCACCACAAGATACGGCTTGCAAGCCAGCCTAGAGCCAGTCACATAAAAGCAACAACACGAGACGCAGCTCTTGTGTTGAAAGGTGTCCTGTCCTCCGGCCACCCAGATAGTCCCTCTTGGCATCAAGAGTGGTACTTGAGCGCAAAAGGGCCAAGCCGCTGCTCACCTCAAGTGATAAGCGGCCGCATCAGCAGCAGCTGCTGCAGTAGGCGCATGCAGGCGCATAAGGCACATCAGACCTCAATCCCGTTGTCTCTTGTTTCTTGTTCCCCAACCTTACCCCCGCTAACAAGACCAGCAGGCTGCTCTGCTTTCGCTCCTAAATGCCCTTTGATGCGTAATGAGGTGAAAATTGCGTATACCACCTGCTACGCACTCTTGCTCTCACCTTGAGCTTTCCCTGTCCTTGCGCCACGTAAGTGCAGCAAGCGCTGCTTGTATACCGCCATTTGCTGCCACCTTACCACCGGTGGCAAGAACTTTTTCTTGACCACAGGGAGCTAAGCCGCATCTCTTCTCACCTCACGGCCGCTGTTAACCAAGCAGCAGTGCGCTAGCACCCTATTGTTGAAAATAGGGCACTTTTACCTGCTAATGCACAAAGTGTATCTATCCAAAGTATAATTTAAGACAAACAAACAAACAAACAAACTGACAGCGTGTATGTAAAAGAGGGGCGTAGCTGCTCCAAAGTGATGGCTTTTTTGCCATCATTTTGCCCGCGCCGCTTATTCATTTGAGGATCTTTTTGGGGTAGAATAAGAGTGTAAACGACCGTACCAGTCAAGCGCTCGGTGCTTTAGGGAGAAATCCTGCTTGACTGCAGTAAGACGCAAGAGAGGTCTCGGCTCTAGCTTGCTTAAAGTCGAGACCTCCCTTGTGGCACTGCTGGAGGCCGCTACTTTTAGAGGTACAGCGGTGATGAAAATCGTTTAGTGCTAGATGCTCGCTACGCTAGATGATTTGAAAGCTCTCCTTTGTATGGTTTGTTTACGTGGTTACCACGGCAGAGTGCCAACTTTGCCAAAGGGGTGCTCTCCTGGTAACTCCCCTAGTCAGGCGCATAACGCGCGCAGAGTAACGACGATAAAAGAGCGTGCGGCTATCTTGTTTGCGAGCAATAACAAGGATCACCAGCTGCTTTATATAGGCCGCAGCTGGATGTAACCCAAGCGCTTTGCTGGGGGCAGTGATCTGGCACCGTGTCATCACTGCCTCTTCTTTTCTTTGTATTTACGGTTGCTTCCACTAGGGGAGAGGCCGCGCATAAATATCAGCAAACTCCCTACGCTAATGGTGTATGACGTGAGGAGCATATACCATGAGGCGTTTTCCTTTTCTCAACCTTACCACCAGCCCTCAACTGCCATCACAGCATGCACTGTACGTGGGGGCCAGCAATCTCCGCTCGTGCCATATAGGTACGGAGACGACAGCAGTGAAATGTTTCTTGCTTGTCTCTTGTCACGTGTGGTAAGGGATGATCCTGCATCTACCTTCTAACTGACGCTAACCTTTTCCGGCACCGACTCTTTGACGGGATCGGCTGACAAGAGGTGAGCTCTTGAGTTGTAGGTGTAATCGCCGCCTGAATTGGGTGGCCTTTTGTCTTGTCTTGTCATGAGGTGGAGGCAACACACAGACACGCCGCTCTTTCTTAGGAAAGTCCGACCCTCATTGGCTTTGGTGATCAACTGCTGCAAAGGTGCAAATTGCTTAGGTCGATTCTCGTCCACCTTGGTCGTTTCATGCGCATGTATTTGATCTCATGCTTTGTCTGCGTCTTGGTGGTACCGCTCTTCTTTAACCTCGCGGATATCCTCTTTGGGCCGCTGCCTAATCAGGATCTGCTCTATGTGCTGTGCGCGCTCTTACCGGCCGTGAGCAGTGCCGTGTATGTCTACAGGCAGCGCCAGCGTATCAACTCTGACGAATTAAGCTTCTATGTGCGCGAGCGCCTGCGTAAGCAGCCGCTCTTTGTGGCTCATTACTTTGCCTTAAATGGCCTCATGGTGCGTGAGGTTTGCCCGCTTGCGCTGGATCTCTCGGCGTTAGAGCAGGCTACAGATACCGAGATGAATAGCGCCATGATGGTCTATAAGTCCCATGCTCCTGCTGACCTCTATGCGGTTGGACACAACAATCAGCAGGTTATCAATGAGCAGGTAAGGCGTGCCTTATTCTTCATCGATCCTATGTGCAAAAACTTAGGATTGACGGGCAAGAGCCTTGCCTTAGCACGGCGCTCTTATCTGCAAGGTGTGCGTGGCTTTGCGGTGGGCAGTAATGGTGTGCGTACTGGTCTTGTCGGGGAGTTGCCATTTTTAGAGAAGCAAGCACAGCTGCGTGGCCCTTACCTCTGCCAGTACATGCTGATCAGCTTAATTCGCACTTTACTGCGCTCGCTGCCAGAGGAGCAGTTAGACTGCTATCAGGAGCTGTTGTGGAATCAGCCGCTCATCAAGCAGGTAGCCTCCCTGCTGTTAGAGGTGCCACCAAGCGCGATCACGCCGCAGTACCAAAATCGCTACTCATACATCCTGCAACATGAGCTTTTCCGCTTAAAGAAGCAGGCGCGCACGCAGTTTCAATTTAGCTCTGACGCGCACAGTTTTACCTTTGATGGGGAAAAAGCAAGTGCCAGCTATGGCCCTTATGCTGATGCCACCATGGGACAAAATGGCTATCAGGGCTTTAGTTATGACTTTGGTGCAGGGCCTTCGACCGCAAAAGAGTGGTCTTATGCCCAAGAGGGGCAGCAGGCGCGTGACGGTGCTTACTACTCCTATCGTAACTTCTACCGCGATGCCTACGCCCAAGCGCAGCAGGGAGATGCGAGCAAGGGCTACGATCATTCATTTAAGCGGTCTCAGGACACGCAGCAAGAGCAGCACAAGCAGCAGAGCACGGCATCATCAGGGGCAGGTCAGCAGCAGACGAGCAGCAGACCATACCTGACGCGCTTGCAGCGGGCTTATCGCACCTTAGAGCTGGACGATGATGCCACGCTGGCGCAGGTCAAAAGACAGTACCGGCACTTAGTCTTTAAGTACCATCCTGACCACATTCACGGCTTTATGGCGCTGCCAGACGCCGAAAAAGCGGCGCTGACACAGCGCCTGCAAGAGATTGTGCAGGCGTACAGCTACATCATGCGCATTTGCGCAGATAAGGACAGCAAGGTGCGTCGTCCAGCGGCCGCCTCGTAACGCAATGCCACTCAGCAGTGAGCATCACCGTGCGGTGTGAGCCTACAGGGCCGTGTTAGTGGCGCTGGGCAATAGTGTGTGCACCAGCTG
This sequence comes from uncultured Succinivibrionaceae bacterium, assembly GCA_949286015.1. Lineage (GTDB taxonomy): Bacteria > Pseudomonadota > Gammaproteobacteria > Enterobacterales > Succinivibrionaceae > Anaerobiospirillum. The sequence goes on from CASEBB010000009.1 coordinate 35,655, forward strand.
CCGCTTAAGCGCTTAACCTTGGCCACCTCTTGTAGCGACTATGGGGCATCTCTCAGGGATGCCCTTGTTATTTGTGCTCTGTATGGGGCCATCTATAGGGTTACACACACGCACCAGCCCCGCAGGTGGGAATGGTTTGTGAACAGTGCTGGCAGCATGTAGTGACATAGCCGCTAAAGCAAGCAGCGCGCAGCGAGCAATGGCGCGGTCTTAGAACAGGTGCGACCAGTGCGCTCTGTGTGCTCTGTGCGGTCGCGTGCCTCCTTTTAGTGAAGTCTCCATGTGCTTACGCACATGGCTTCCTCCCGTTTTAATAGGGAGGGTCCTGAACAAGAATACAATCCTACCTCAGCACCGTTCCAAA
>CASEBB010000010.1 GCA_949286015.1 uncultured Succinivibrionaceae bacterium
CGACTTGGTGCCACGAAGCACGTCACTCAGAAGCCCCAGCATCTTTGGAACATTACCTTCTGTACGCAGATCAGCAATGCTGCATGGAGTAGTGGAGCGATCAGCTTCATACCGGAGTAGCACTAAAGCCAGCTTGTTGATCAGTACGCGGATTTGGTGCAGCTGGCGGCTCTTGTGCTTGATGCGATCCTGCTTAAAGGTTACATCAAGGATGTAGTGCATTGCTTCGACTCCCCAGTGCGCACGAACTGCCGTATAGACGAGATGCGCAAGATCCGGCTCAGAGAAAGGCAAAGATGAGAAGAAGATGCGAGTCTCTGGCTGACGCTCATAGCCATACTTCTCTTCCACGGAGATAGTCTGAGCTAAGACAATGGTCTTAGCAATCTTAGCCCAAGGGCCAAGATCCTTGGGCTTCATGACAGTTGCTGGCAAGCATTTGACCACACGCACTTCTGTACGACCATGGCCCTTTTCATCATCAACCCTATACTCCAGCACCTCGTTGCTGTGCTCGTCAAACGCAGTTTTAGCAGCTGCCTCTTTCTTAGGGTTGTTACCCTTAATAGGAAGCATACAATGCACGTCAGGGCCTGCTGAGATGATGGCTTGAGCTACTGGCTCTACGCTATTCCCAGCATCACTGGTAACAATGGCGCCTTGGAGATTATCTTGTCTGGAAACAAGACGCACACAGGCCTTGTTCTCGTTTTCCTTTTTCTGCACCGGCTCTTGGTCGACAGGCACTAACCCATAGTGACTAAACAGAGTAACGATATAGTCACGCTTGTGGAGATGGCGCTGTCTATGTTGCTTTATCTTGGCATCCGCCTCGTACTCCAATGCGCGATCGGTCTTACCGTCAAGAGCAAAAATAGGACGATGCGCATCATTGCGCATCATGTCATCAAGGATTCGGCTACTGGCAAGTAATTGTATGAAAGCCACAATAGCAGCAGGGTTCAAACGAGCGAGGATTTTACGCAACCCCTCAAGAGATGGAACCCTAGCTTTACCAGGATCTTTCAAATCTACGGGTAAGTTTGGGAACGCCGCACGAAAGAACGCAGCGTTTGCCCTCCATACTCGGATAACACCGCGATACGTGTTTGCGCCACAAACAACGCATATGGTAAAGGCAGTAAATGACTCGATGATTGGGTACGGGTGCTGTCGGTGATAGTGGAAGTATAGCCAGTCAATGTCGAGATCATATAGCATTTCAGTAAGGTCTCGAGTGCTATTGACGAAGGCGTCAAAATCCTTAATAACCGCAGCTTTTGCTGCGGCAGCAGCTTCTTGCCGCATCTGCTCAAACTCTTCTGGGGAATGGCGTAGCAGTTCCTTATATACAGGCTGTGCCTCTTGAGGCTGCTGAGCAGGCTGTGCCTCTTGAGGCTGCTGNTAACGGGTGATGCAATAGCGGCGCGTGTAGCGGTTGCATCACAGGCTGCTTGATCATCAAGAAGTTCTCAACGTCTTGTTGAGCTGCATTGGTTGTAGAACTTTTAGTAAACTGCGTCATGGCAATGCCTCTTTCATGGTTATTGTTTAGGAGGCATTGTGTCTATAGCAAACTGCGATGTCAAGCTTTTTCCCGTATTTAAGGGCGTACTAAGTGGTCAGCCCTGAGCAGCGCCTGACAAAAACAGAGAGCAAGCGCTTTATCTTGAATCTCAGCGCAGAGCATGCGCTCAGTGTTGATCACTACCGCAGCAAAAACCTGATGTTTATCGTTGTTATCAATAAGAAGAGGCGGTTGCTACCTAACGATTCATTACTGATTCGGTATGCTTGCGTGCTGATTGGTTATGACAGCGTACAAGCTCATCACCCCTAAGGTAGGCTCAGGCTAACTTGCTCCCTTTATCTCGAGGTGTATGACGTTGCCATCACGCTCCTCTCCTTCGTCAGTGATTAGATCACTCCTTCCTTAGCAACTGTCAGCACCTGTGAGCGGCTGCTGGGGTAATGCGCCGCTTACGCTAAAGAGAGAAACAGGCAAAAGTAAGACAACACTGTACACCAGCGCGCTGCTATCCTAAGCACCAAAAAGAGGCCACAGGCAAAAGCAACAGCACAAGCAACAGCACATGATTACTCTGCTGCTTAAGCGCAGAGTGCACCCCCTCCCCCTTAGCTCAGAGGGCGCGCCTGTGCCCGCTGGTAGGGGGCTCTCCCTGCTGTCTACTACTGCCTTCCTGCCTGCTGGTTTTTCCTCCTGCTGTAAAGCAACTTGGAGTGCTTGCAATGAGCTTAAGATCTGCAAAGCTGTGGCAGAACACCGTCTTAGCCACCGCTCTTATTGGTGCCACCATGGGCTGCGGTTTCACCTCTGCCATGGCCGCTAACGCGTGGGATAACGTCCCATACATCGAGCGTATCGATCCTGAGTACCGCGCCGGTGCCGCTGCCTTTATCACCGATTTCTCCTCAGCCGAGAAGATCGCCGCCTTTAATAAGGCTAACGCGCAGGCCTTGCAGTTTAATGCTGTGAAGCCAACACAGTTCATCACTGTGCCTAACGAGATGGACGGCTTTGGGGTAGAGGTTTCGCTCTACTATCCACAAAAGTGCGAGCAAAATAGCGCCACCTGCCCTATCTTTGCCTATGAGCCGCAATACCTCAAGACAGCTGCGGCCCAAAAGGCGGCCGCTGCGGGACAGCACCCACTGCTCTTTGTTAACTACTCCGGTGGCTTTGTCATCCGCACCAACTACTACCAAGCCGCCCACTTCCAAATGCTGAGCAATACGATGCAAGTCGTAGTAGCGGTGCCACGCTATCGCTTATCGGACGAAGCGCCATTCCCAGCACCAATCGTCGACAACTACTCGGCCCTGAAATATCTCATGGCGCATGCAGCTGACTACCACATCGATGCTGAGCAGCTGCTCATGATGGGTGAGAGCGCCGGTGGTGGCTTAACGGCAGCTTTAGCTCTGTACAATCGCGATCATGAGGCGTTTGCGCTGAAGGGGCAAATGCTGATCTACCCGATGCTCGATTATCGCGTGGGCAGCGAGAGCAGCCCTTATCACTCTGAGCAAAATGGCCACATTGCGTGGACAGCGCCTGCTAACAAGTATGCGTGGTCAGTGCACGGTAATGCGGCGCAAATCGCAACTTTAGGCGGTCGTGATACGCTGCCAGATGGCAGTGCAGCTGCTGATAAGAATCAGCTGAGCGCCGAGCTTAACAACTTAGCGGCCTATCACCAAAAGCATGCGCAGAGTGAGGCTACCCCAGACTACTTTGGCTACTTCACCCCAAGTTATGCCCTTGATAAGAGCAACCTGCCACCTGCGTTCCTGCACATTGGTGATAGCGACCTCTTTGCTAACGAGACGCTCAAATACGCCAGCGATTTAATTGAGGCGGGTAACACCGTGGAAGTCCACGTGGCGCCTGGTGTGTTCCACTGCTTTGAGTACCCTAATCCTGATGGTGGCCAGAGCAAGCTCTACTATGAGCGCCTGTTCTACTTTATGGATCAGCGCTTACAAGCTCCAAGCGGTGAGATCTGGCCAGAGCCAGCGACGAATTAAGGAAGGAGTGATCTAATAGGTTAATAGGTGAGGGATACAAGGTTGCGTGCTGGTACTTGCCACACCTCGAGATAAAAGGTGCAGGCAAGCCTGAGCCTATCTTAAGGTTGGCCTCATACTGGCCTTAAACTCCATCATCTCTTGAGTCAGTCGTACCTAAGGAGTACCACTGGAGCAAGCGTGTAGGCTCTGCTCTTGGTTGTTCTCAGCATTCGCGGGCACCCCGTCCCACCTCTCAGGTGGTTGCAGGTGATGCCCTATTCCTCTGCAAGTTCAGGGGGCAGCCTCGGCAGAGGAGCTCACCTCTCCCTCACACTCACACCGACACCAACACAAAGGGCGCCAATTGGCGCCCTTTGTCTTTAGCGTAAGCTCTAATACAGGGACATCACATGATGTCTCATGTTGGTATCGTTTTGCGCGGTAGTGCGGCTTAACTGCTCGGCGTGCTGCACCGGCTCTAACACCTTTTGGTGACGCGCATCGATGTAATCAAAGAGCACGCGGGCAAGGCTGGCAATAGCCGCCTCGGCCTTAGAGTCAGCAAAACCCTGTATCATTGGCATATTGCGAATGGAGATGGCCATGACCACGCTATAGCCTTGGTACTTAATCAGGGCTAAGTCGCTGATCACCGTGCGGGCGCCTAAGGATTGATCCACACCACCAATACCAACAGTCGAGTAAATGGCGTAGTCAATTTCCTCATACTCGCCATCGTTGCTATTGCCCGTGTTGATCGTGTTACGCCGACTATGCGAGGCAATGCTATCACGCACGCCCTTCTGGATATAGCCGCGATCCTTGACGTTAAAGTACATGATGTCGTCAATCAGACCACGTGCATCTTCCGTTAGCTCACTATCTTGACTGTACAGGGCTAAGAGCTTAGCACTGGAGTACAGCGACGCTTGGTTGTCATTGATGAGCTTGGAGTTGGCAATGATTTCCGAGTTCTTGGTCTTAAAGGACACATCCGTCAGGCCCTTGATGTGATCAGAGATCTCTAACGTTGCCAGCGAGCCCAAATAGTTGACCAGCACGTCATTGGCATTAGGGTCACCCTCTTCTAAGGCGTAGTTAAAGAGCTCGCTCAATAAGATGGTGTAAGGCACACCCTCTTTAAGGCGGCGCTCGAGCATTTGCTGATCGCGCTTAAAGCGATCAGAGCTGGTGCTGGCCTGTAAGATCTCCTCACGATCTGGACGGGAACTTCTACCCAACTGCTGATCGCGCATCATTTCGGCGATCACTTTACCGCGCTGGGCGCCGGTAACCTGCGCATCGGCTTTGGCTCTATCGACATTCTTGCTCGAGCCCGTAAAACGCAGCGAAGCTAGCATTGGCGACTTAATGTCATCGCGCACCGAATTAGAAGCAAAGCGAATCACCGTGGAGCCGGTATCACCACGGGAGCTCATGAGGCGAGCTACAGCGTAAGCAAGGTGGAAGTTGTCTAAGCCATACAATGGGTAGAGGCTGTTATCCTTTAACGCCACTAAGCCGTCGTTATCGAGCAGCACAAAGCCCATCTCGGCGCCTAAGTTCTGCTCAATACGGGCAACCGCCTGTTGCAACTTGGTAAAATCACCGCCCTCATCGACAAAGAAGACATCCTTAGTCTTAGGCAGGCTGTTATAGACCTCATCTTGACGCGAGAAATCACCAAAGGCCTTAAAGTTAGGATCATTGGCGCGCTTTAACACCTGCATTTGGTCATATAAGCGCAGGCGGGCTTCCATAGCCTCATCAGGGCCTAATTGCGCAAAAGGACGCTTACCCGAAGCGATAGCCTCACGAGCTTGCGCCTCTTGCATCTTCTTGATGTCGATGCCACCGGTAATAGGATCGTAGTAAGGCGAGGCTAAAGGATCAAAATTCTGCTCCGCTTGCTCCACGGACTCTTGCATCGTTGGCATGGAGAAGTGGCCATTACCTTGCGCGGTTAAGTTCTTTTTACCGCTGTAATCGACGTTAGCGGATGGGGCAGGCACGACAAATGAGCGCCCGCTGAGGCTCATCGGCTGCACACCGGTGTTTGGGAGCAGGGCAGCTGCGGCAGCACGAGCTTGGGCTAAATTGCGCGCGGCATCAGCTTCAAGCTGATAAGCCCGAACTTGCGCATTTGGCGTGACATATTGACGCTGCTGTTGCTGTGCTACCCGTTGCTGGGGCACAGCTTGCTGTGGTGCAACCTGTTGTGGCGCAGCTTGCGCTGCTGCGGCATTGGCTGACTGGTATTGCGCGGCGGCAGCTGCTGCGGCAGCAGCGGCGGCAGGGGCGACGACATAGCGCGTAGCGTTTGCTTGCTGGCCTTGAGGAGCTTGAGGCTGGGCGGTGGCAGCAATAGTGCGAGCTGTTGGTAAGTTGTTAGCATCGGCCCGCAGCAAGGTAGCCTGCACCGGCACCCCACCATTATCAGCAGAGAAGCGATTGTACTGACGCTGCCGCTGCATTTGCTCGCGGCGATACTCCTGCTCCATGTGCTGGCGCTGTTGCTGGTGCTGACGCCATTGCTGCTGACGAATATTGTTACGCTGCTCTGGAGTTAAGCGGCTTGGATAGCCTGAGGCAGCAGAATGAGCCTCACGGGCGGCACTAGCAGCTTGATTATGTGCTCTGCGGGCAGCTTGCTGCGCTTCACGGTGTGCTTGAGCAGCGGAGGTTGCGGCTAAAGTTGGCTGCACGTTTTGCCCTTGTTGATACAGCGCAGGCTGCGCCATACGCTGCGCTTGCTGATTATTAGGTGCTAACCCAAAGCGCCGCAAGTCAGCTTGTTGCTGCGCTTGCGCCTGACGCATCGCTTGCACTTGTGCCGATGAGTTTTGATCTTGAGCAGCGGCGGTAATCGAAGCGGTATTGGACACAGCCAGAGATGTGGCTGGCGTGATCAGCAAGCCACCAGTTAAAAAACAGGCTTGTACCATCAGAGCCAGACGGCTCTTGCGGCAAGAAGAGGACGGAGTATGTGCTGGGGACAAAGCAGCTAAAGGCTGCACAGCGCGAGCAGAGGCCACGGTATTTCTCTCCATGCCAAACTTCCTCAAGAAAAGCCAAAACAAGTGGACTGCAAAAACTAAAAGCAGAGCGACTAAATCATAAAGCACAAACTTAGCCATGCGCACCAAGCCCCAAGGCAAGTGTGTGCTCTCATTTTACACGGTTCAACCTTGTTCTTTTACAGGACGGAGCAGATCTGTGCGCTGCCCCCATAAGTACAAAGCCCACCTGCCCCCGACTCTCCAGCAGAGGGCGCCCCAATGCTCTGGTATGAGTCCCCTAAACCACCTCAGAGGCATGGTCTCCGCCATGGTCTCCACAGATGGTGACGCAAGGCCTGCGGCCTTTGAGATGATAGCGCCAAGTGCCCTATCTCAAGTTAGGCATGACTGCCTTTAGGGCACGCATGCATGCATGCCCAGCTCAAGATAGGCTCAGGTTCGCTGGCAACCTTTTATCTCGAGGGGTGACGTTGCAAGCACGTACCACTACATCCGTCACTTATTAGCTCACTCTTTCCTTAGCCACTTACACCATGCCCCTTGATTGCGCTGCTGCTGCTTAGCGCCTCACGGCGCTTAATCTTCAGGACAGATGGTGGTCACGCTTACCACCTCTGCCCATCGCTACGTTACGCTACTTGGCCACTTGGCAACGTAGCGTGACCAAGGCACAAGTGCTCGTATAAGTGACGGCTGCAAGGTGCAGTGACGGCAGCCGCTCTCTTACTTTCTGCCTCTTGCTCTCTTGGTGAGCGCTCTTTTGGTGACTGCGGCAGAGCACTAATCAAACTCAAAGCTGTAGATCAAATCAACCGCCTGATTGATCGACGACACAAACTCCGCATAGAGGTTTTGGATCAGCTCGTAGCGTACCTTAAATTCACCCACCGCCGAGAACACGCCATAACCATACGACAGGCGCAATCTACGGTTGATATAGCCTTGCACCGCCACTTGCGTGTCATCACCCGAGCCCTGCGTATTAAACTGCACATTACGCATGCCAAACGACGAGGCCAGCGATGACATCATGCTCGAAATACCGGACATGCCCAAGCCCAGCAACATATTGGAGTTGGTGCTGTCTTGATTGAGCACGTTCTTCTCAAGGCCATGGCCATAGAGGATGTACGATAAGATCTCGTTTTGCGACATCGATGGCTTGGAGAAGAAGTTGATATCAGGGCTGGTAGCCGTGCCGGTTACTCTGATACCCACATCCACATCATCCTCTAAGCCCTCGCGATCGGCCAAAATCTCCACATTGAGGCTAGGGTTAGTGAGGTCGTTAAAGAAGAGCACACGAGCCGTGCTAAAGCTAAACTTACGACCATAGACATCAGCGGTGCCATCTTGTACTGAGATCTCACCATTGGCCTTCATGCCCTCGTCCGTGACCGCCTTAGTAATTTCGATACCACCTACTAAACGGCCCTTGACCATGCCCATGGCCTCAAAGTTCACATCATCACCCAAGGTCACGTTTAAGTCCATCGCCGACTTAAAGTTGCTCGGTGCCTCTCCCATCAATGCCGAGGTACCCTCAGACGGCACAATGATCTCGTCTCCCGAGACCGTAACACCGCTGGAGGCCACGTTCTGCACCTGAATATTAGCCTCTGGGATCTGCACATCGCCCTTGATGTCTAAAACCTCTCCTAAGGTCACTTGCGCATCGATATTGGTGCGGGCTACACCATAGCCCACTAAGAATACCGGCATATTCTGCGCTTGCGCCAGCAGCGAGCCATTAGCACCATTTGACCAGTCAAGCTGACCTGACAGTTTCAGCGGCTCACCATTGAGCACCACTTTGCCATCGAGATTGCCCTGAGAACCTGCTAAGTCTAAAGCGATGTCAAAGTCATTGATCTGGCCTACGTCATAGCGCGGAATAGCCGTACCTTGCGCGTGAATCTTACCAAAGACCTGAGGCATGGTCAGATCACCACCAAAGGTCACATCCACATTGGTCTTACCCGTAAGCTCCGTAAAGCTCTGACCAATGTTGGAGATGGTCGCCAGATCAAAATCCTCAATGCGGTAGTAGCCATCTAATTGGCCCTTACCCATAGGGTCGATCACGTCAATCTGCGCCGTAATTAAGCCACGCTCCTGATAAAGCTGCATGTCCATATTCGTGCGCATCAGAGCACGGGTGATATGGCTACTTAAGGTAAAGCCGTCATAGACAATACCGGCACCAACCGTACTAAAGATTACGCCATTATCTGAGGAAACATCCACCGTAATATCAGGATTACCGTTTTGCACGAGGATGTCCGCTTCAACATTCAGCGGCACCTGCATCTTAATGGAGTCAGGATAGAAGTCGCTTAAGGAGCTTAAGTTGAACTCACTGACGCTGACATGACTTTGCGTGTGCTGTGGCGAGAACTCAGTTTGTGCCACGTACAGCTGGCCAATCTCACCGCGTAATTCTAACGGCGTCATCGAGCCTGCCATATCATTGAGGTTGATATTGACGTTGACTGGATTGGCAAGAGACAAGCTACCAGCGCTCTCGGTCGATAAGTACATCTCCATTAAGTTGGCGGTGTAGTCGCGTGTGGCGAGGTTAAGGCTGCCATCCACACTTAAGAAAGCGGCCGTAGTACCACCGCAGTTAGCCGACAGACTGTGACGTAACGGTGTACCCGATAAGTCAATAAAGCACTGTCTATTGGCGGCCATGCCTGCAGCAAAACGCACGCGGTCAGCTAAGGCCGTAAAGTTAAGCGCGCGCGTCTGCATGTTAAATGCGGAGTTAAAGGCCAGCTTGCGCACCACAAAGGCGCCAGAGCGAATGCGGGGAGCGCTGCCAGATAACTCAAAGTTGAGGTCATGAATCGATCCTGAGGAGATGAGGTGCGCTGAGAGCGAACCCTCAACCGTTGGCACTAAGGACGTAAAGTCCTGAATGTCGATAATGGCATTTAAGTCCGCACCTTTCTCGGTGACCTGACCAGTGGCAATGACCGCATTGTTGCCTTGGTTCACCTCTAACTGATCAATACGAAAGCCCTGCTGCAGATTGCCAATAATGTTTTGGCTATCAATGGTGGTCTCGTAGCCGTTAAAGTAGAGCTCACCTTTTAAGTAGCGGACATTGACCATAACCTCAGGCATGTCCTGATTAAAGATCGAGGCCAAAAAGGTCGGCTGACCTTGGTCATCCACTTGATTGGTGAGGTGGTCAAGGCGCACGGCATTGACATACTCATCTTGCGAAATGAGCACATCAGTAGGCTCATCAGGAACGCCACCAGCAAGGGTTCTGGTCTTCAGCAGTGGCCGCACTGCAGAAAGCTTTTTACCCGAGCTTACCGCTGCTACTGCCTCTGGCGTAGCCTCATGACGGGTGGTACCAACATAGCCCATAGAGGACAGCACAGCCGTTTCATCATTGACGCCTTGCGCTTGCAAGCCTAAGTCACTTAATTGTTGCGCGTGGCTCCCCTGTGCTGCAGCTGCATGGGCAGTAGCAGAGGCAGTGGCACTCTCCGCCCCAGTTTGCGCTTGCAGCGCTAAGCGCTGTAATTGCTCCTGAGGATCGCCCTCTTTCTGAGCATTCTTAGCAGCGCCCGCCCCTGTAGCAGCAGTAGCTGTGGTAGAAGGCGTCGCTGTGCTGCTACCGTCAGCGCCACGGGCACGATGGGAGCGGCGTGGCGGACGCTCATCACCTAAAGCCCAACTGACATTTCTAATAGCCGCTGCAGTACGCATGGCGCCCATCGACTCTAACGAGGAGTAGAGCGTAGCATTACCCGTAGTCCGCACCTGCGCTAATAAGCGCTCCTCTAAAGTATCTGGGTCAAAATCATCCATGCCCACCGAGGTTTTAGGAATACGGTTAGCAAGGTAGGCGGGCTCACTCATGGTAGAGACAGCGGTCTTACCCTTTTCATTTTGGTTCATGATGGCGACGACATCACCATCGACCAAAAGTGGGCCTGCGAGCATAGGACTGAGCCACCCCGCATCATGCATTTGGGCATAGACCTTAGCGTCTACACCTAAGACGGAGCCATAAAAGACATCACCGCTGATATTGGCCGAGAGCTTCTCTTTTTGGTAGATACCATCGACCACAAAGCGCTCAATGTGGCTCTTTTCATAAGAGACTTGGGCCTTAAGATCAGTGCTGACATTCTCAAGCTCAAAGCCCGAAACTAATGATGAAAGGGTGATATTGACGCCATCGATGATATTGCCTGCACCATGGAAGTCTAGGTGCTGGAGGTTCACCATTGGCTCTGCTGTAAAGAGCGGATAGGAGAAGTCCTTGGACTGTAAGCGCACGCGCACTGGTAAAGCCGACGAGAGCACATTGGCACGCGCCTTTAAGGTGGTCGTACCGCCTAAGTTTAAAGTGCTGCGGACGTGTAAATCGGTGAGGTTACCTTGCGCGGTCAGCTGCCCCTTCAGGCCATAGAGGAAGCCGGTAAAGAGATTCTTGGTGGTATCGTTTTGCGCACCGTCGGCATTGAGGCTGACATTAAGATCAAAGTACTGATCAAGATTAACAAAACCTGCAATCTCGGCTGCGCCCAGCTCATGCTTGGCGGTCAGCTTTTCCACCTCAAGCTTGGTGTCATACCACGTCGCAGAGAGCGCTAAGTCGGTCTCTTGGGTATCAAAGCCCTCCATGTAGTAGCGGCCCTTGGTCACCACAAAGTCTTTGACCACCGCATTAAAAGGCAGGACAACTGTAGGCAGGGTAGCAATAGCGCCATTACCCGAACCAAATTCTTTGACCTCGGCGGCGCTGCCTTGAGCGCCTTGAGCCGCAGTTGCCTTAGTCTCAGCAGATGCCGCGTCCCTAGTAGTGGCAAATGTAGCGGTGCCAGCGGCAGTAGAACGGGTTGCAGCAACCGTGCTGACAGTAGACGTGCTGACATCAGAAGTGCCAGCGACGGCATTGCTGGTGGCAGCAGTGCTGGTAGCATTAGTGCTGACCGTAGTCGCCGCACCGCGCTGCTCATTACTTACAGGTTGAACGTGCGAGAGTAAGCGCTGCTCAAACTCCTCATTGCTCAGCTTGGTATCCACCGGCTCATGAATCTCAATACGCTCTTGCGCAAAGGTTGGCAGCGGCTCGTCTTTATCATCTAACAGCGCCCGCTCCATAGCGTCAGCAAAGAGCTCGGGATCAGTGTAATGAGCACCACGCTCGCCGTGGCCTTGAGCTTGTTGCTGTGGTTGCTGCGCTGCAAGCTGCTGTTCCTCATTGAGGGTTACCACCTCGACCGTGGTACCCTGCTGCGCTGCCAGTACCACCGCTTCGACGGCTTGCTCGACATCACTTAAAGGCACCGTGCCCTGAGCAGTCTTTAAGGCTAAAGCGGCATCCACCTGAGATGCGGCTGCAGCCAGAGCTTGCTGAGCAGCCACATCTTTAGAGTTTTTGAGGTGCACAGTAATGCTCTGTACATCGGCGCCATTAATGCCGAGGTTATCGCTCTTAGCCCACAGCACGGCATTAAGTGAGTCTAAGGACACGTCCACAATCTGCGAATTAAAGGCAAAGCCATCGACAAAGAAGCGATCAATGTCGATATCCACAGGGAAGGTCAGGCGAAATGGTGGCGCGTTAGGATCCTCTGGCTTTGGGTTCTCGGCCTTTGGGGCAAAGATAGCGTCACTTAAGGACACCACTAAGTTGCTGCTTTCTAATGTCTGTACCTTAAAGAGCTTTTGTTGCAGCTGCATTAAGTCGTACTTGAGAGTTAAGCTGTCAGCATTAATGGCCACCACATCCTTGATGTCCACTAAGGTCTTACCCAGCTTTAAGCCGGAGTAGACAGAGCCATCCTCAATGGTGGTGTCAATGATGATGTTCTGCGGGATAACGTTTTGCGCTAATGACAGCGCGGTGCGGGCACCTGAGAGGGTAAAGATAAAGTAGTAGAGCGCTCCGCCTAAGAGGCAGAGAAAAAGAAAGCTACTAGCAAGGCCCCACTTAAAGAAACAGCAGAAGCGGTGCCGCCAAGTACGTGGCTTGTTCTTACCAAAAGTCGCGCCTTGAGCTGCCTTAGCCTTAGACTTACCCGCTGCGGCTGTTGGAGTAGCCACAGCTTGATCCTGCGGAGCTGCGGCAGGAGCAGAAGAGTGATCCTGAGAACGCATGGTTAGAACTCTGGGCCAAAAGCAAAGTGCAGCTGGTAGTTATTGTCCTGTCCAGGCTCTAAACCAGCCGCGATGTCGACGCGCACGATGCCGTAAGGAGAGATGAAACGATAACCAATACCAGGTCCCCACAAGATATCGTCTTGGTAGTCATCGGTAGCCATACCACCATCAAGGAAGACGGCTAAGCGTGAATTGGCGATACCAATAGGGAACTGCACCTCGGCTGTACCTGTAGTGAGGTAGCGGCCGCCTTTTAAGCCGGAACCATCAACTTGCGCTGGGGCCTTATCGCGGTAACCAAAGCCACGAATGGAGTTATCACCACCGGCAAAGAAACGGTGGCTTGGTGGGACACCCTCGGCATCAGGGCCAAAGTTAGCACCTTGCTCTAAGCGGAAGAGAAAACGTGAGTTCTCGGTAATGGAAATAATGCCACGATAGAGCGCACGCACCTGCACAAAGGTGTTATCACCCCAGAGCTTGGAGGTACCCAGAGCTTCCAACATCAGCGAGTAGCCACGGGCAGGATCAAAGCCACCGGAGCTCTCACGACGGGTTAAACGCAAACCTGGCAGTAAGTTTGAGGCATAGCCAGATTCCGAGGCTTGGTTGTAGTCCTCATATTCAGCCATGATGGAGTAATCACGACGCCATGAGCCGGTCTCATTGGCAATGTAGTGCACGCCAATTTGCGAGAGCACCGCTTCGGTGTCGTTTAAATCCACATGGTTCTGCATGGCGTTTAAGGTGAGGTAGTCGAGGTTAGGATCCTTCAGTGGAATCTTATACACGGCCTGCGCATCTTGGGTAATAGGCGTAATGGTGGCCATGCTGGTAAAGGAGTCGCCACGATCGTTAAGCAGCGGCTTGTTCCACTCCACTAAGAAGCGCGGGCCCTCGTCGGTGGTATAGCCCACACCTAAGCGCACATTGTTATTAGGGCGGCGCTCGAGGTGTACCTCAAGAGGCACCTCTTGATCTTTACGCTTATCAACAGCTGGGCGCACGTCCACAGCATTGTAGTAGCCAGTTTGGTTCAGGGCCTGCACATAGGCGTTGACGATTTGTGTTGAGAAGTAATCGCCTTGCTTAAACTTTTGCAGATTCTTGCTCGGGATGATGAGCTTTTTGGTGTCGTCATCCATTAAGAACTGACCGAAGCGGTAGCGCGGGCCGCTATCGTAAATCAGCTCGATGTCGGCCATGTTTTGGTCTTGGTAGACAAGGATGCGCGAGGAGATGAACTTGCCGTCAAAGAAGCCTAAAGACAGCGCTTGCTCGTGGATCTTTTGCTTGAGATCCTCGTACAGGCCGTGATTTAAGATGGTATAGGCACCCAAGGGGCTTTGCTTTAAGGCGTCATCAAAGGCCTTGTACTCGCTACCCTCACCTAAGATCTGTAAGGTGTAATTGCGGATAAACAGAGGCTTACCGGCATCGACCTGAACCACGACGGTACGGTCGCTCTCATTGTCCTTATCCGGCAGCTGGACATCGATTTTTGGGTGGTAGTAACCGTAGGCACGCAGTGCTTGGGTACTGCTCTCAGTAATCTCACGCACAAAGAACATGACGCGCTTTTTGGAAATCACCGCAAGGCTGTTGAGGTGGGCTTCGACATTGGTACGCAGATCGCCGCTGATACCCTCGACCCGAAAGGAGACAGGGTCAGAGACACGCACTTCGGCCGCTGGTAAGTCATCAGAAGCACAGCCTGTGAGCACTTGCCAAGAGAAAAGACAAAAGGCTACCCATAAGAGCGCCCGCAGCAGAGGGCACAGCGGGCACAGGCAGCGCTGCTTTAAAGAGGCAACGGCGGTGTTAATAGCAGAGGCGGCGGAAGAGCAGGAGGCGGTGGTGGTGGTGGGGGTGGTGGTGGTGGTGGTGGCGGTGGCGTAAGCAGAGCTAGTATTGGTGCTAGAGGTGGTAATGGCTGGGATGCTGGAGGTAGTGGCTTTCTTTACTGACAATGAGCTTGGGGAAGGTGCAGACGTGCATAGCTGCCAATAAGTAGAGAAGAGACTCATCGTCACCAATCCTCATTGCCAAAAGAAGACCGAGCCCTGCATAGGACGAGCACAATCCGTTATACACCTGCGGTAAGCGCACGCACGCACCACAGTAGCAACAGACAGACAGCAGCAAGCTTTACTTTAGGCTCTGTCAGACAATCCAAGCGCCAAAAGGGCCGATACCATTTGCTGCGGTGTTAGCCCCCAAAGGCGCAAAACACAGCAATAGCGCTAAAAGCAGTGTTGCAAAAATGCAGGCAGGTGACCGCAAATTATGCTATTGAGAGCCACTGGCAAGCAGCTCTACAGGCACAATGGGGTACATAAGACACTACTTTTAGGGCGCAAAATGGCACTTCAGCCCTGTGACCCTGAGATTAACCGCACAGTCAGGCAGTCTGTAAGACTGTACTTATGAAGCGCTAAGGCGACCTCATTTTTTACCTGCTGCTGATGCAGCACACAAGGCTAAACGCCACCACGGACACCTATAGTGCACTGGTACACAGGTGCACAGGTAACCGGTGGCCGTTAGGAACGACTTACTTAATAGATGACGGAATTTATGGCAATCATGCAGGCCACACTTTAATGTAGGTTCAGGTTCACCTGCACCATTTATCTCGAGGTGTAGGCTGTTGTTGCCAGCAATCAACCTTGCATCCGTCAGTTATTAGATCACTCATTCCTTACTAAAACTAAGACAGAGTCTGGGCCCCCTAAGTCTAAGCTCGGGAACTTAGCACAGGCACAGCAGTACTGTTTTGTCACGCGCATGGTAAAGCGCTGTTAGCGCTTACTCTAACAGCAAAGCGCCTTGTAAAGACAAGACGCCTCTTTTTCTCACCTTCTCTCGTGGCCACGTTGCCCCTGTACAGGAGATTAGCCCTGTAAGCGCTGCAGCTCACGGGTGGCTAAAGAAGCAGCGGCATCGTTTGGATAGGACTGAATCACCAGCTGGAAGTAGCGGGTGGCCTTATCCGTATCACCGGTGAACTTGCTGATCATGCCCAGCTTGTAGAGAGCATCAGGACGCTTTTGCGAGCTGGTATAGCGGGCGACGTTTAAGAAGCTCAGGCGGGCCTCATCGTAGATTGCCTGCGAGTACTGCACCTGACCTAACCAATACCACGCATTAGGGGTCAGCGAGTTATTTGGATACTGCTCCACGTACTGTCTAAAGGCGGTTTGGGCACCGCTTAAGTCGTTTTGCTGCACCTTAGCGTAAGCGGCGTTATAGGCGGCCTGCGCTGTGGCATCGACGCCAGGCAAGGTGGTAGCGGCCGCAGCCGAAGCGGCAGGAGCGGTGGTGGTCGTGGTGGTAGTCGTAGCTTGCTGGGCGGAATTTAAGTTAGCATTACCCATTGGGGTAACTGGGCCCATACCATTTTGGGTGGTAGTGGTCTTAGCAGCAGCGGCAGCTGGGGCAGTGGAGGCTGGTGCTGGGGTAGTAGAGTTACCACTACGGTTTAACTGATAGCGCAACTGCTCAATCTCACCGCGCAGGCTGGCGATGTCCTGCTGCATTTGGTACAGCTGGTTTTGCTGATTGAGCATCATTGTCTGCTGGCTGTTGAGCTGCTGTTGCAGTGAGGCTTCATCAGCTTGCACCGTGGAGCCCAGCATAAAGGCACTTAAGACCAAGCCAGCGCTCATTGGTAACCATTTAGTGCTCTGCACGGTATTATCCCCTCGCATTCCAAAACACAATTGTGCAAATTCACCTGAGCCTGATCCAGCAGTGCAGCCAGTTTTATAAAGGCAGTGCAGCTCTGGCAATCTTAGGGAGGACGGAGTTTCAGCTTAAAGAAGCGACAGCGATCCTCCAAGCGGCACGCAAAGATTATAGCCCACAACAGCATAGCAAAACCAAGATGCATCTATGGCAGCCACGGCAAATAGTGTATTTGTCGGCAAAGTCACAACGTTTCTGGCAGGGGCAGGCTAGGCTGCACTGATGTAACTCAAGTTCGATGCCAACGCTGTATGGACGGGGCTTTGCGCGCTGCTGAACGGTGGGTTAAAGGGCAAAGTTAAGGTAACGGGCAAGGGCTGTTTCTGAGGGTACTACTCGACAGTGTGGTGGTGATGGTGGTGCTGGCACTTGCAGTGACAAATGCTCTGTGGTGTATTGCGCTAAGATCTAAGGGGAGCGATGCGGCAGTTTAGCGCGACCGGTGCGGTCGACTACCACTTAGAGGTAGTTGGCTCATGTGCTTGCCTCAAGGTGTGAGGTTACGTTGTGGCATCCACCAAACTCTAAGTAGAGCTGGAAATCGCTCTCTGCCAAACGCCCTCTCTGCTCTTGCTGCTGCCACCTCAGCTCTCTGTTGCTCCCGCACAGGCTTCTGCCGCTACCGCTGCCCATCACAGCATGCCCTACCCCACCACGCCCGCTAAAGGTGCTTTTACGTCTATCTGGCGCAGCTTTTGCTCTGCCGCCCCGCCTCTAACCTATACCACACTTGCAAACTACCCTTTGTCGCCACCTCAATCCTACAGCAAAGCTCTTATTTATGCTGTTGCTGCCCCCTACCTCACCACCGTAGTCAGCTCCGCAAACGCGCCTCTTCCTCCTCTCTGCTCTCTCATTCTCTCTCCTCTCTGTGCAGGCTTTGAGCATCAGCAACCACGCCGCAAGCGCATATCTACGGCCTGTGCCGCTCGTGGCTCCCCTGTCCCTATACATAACCGCACAGTAGAGTCTAACAACCCATCGCTTCAAGAGTGACGTCACCGTGAGGTCACTCCCCCCTACTTTGCCCGCCCCCGCTATTTAGTGGACATAGCCCACACTCTGCACTTACTTGCCTGCGCCCTATTTCCCTTTTGCCCTGAAGCTGCTTTGAGGCCGCCTAAAGGCCATATTTATCAGCATCCAACCGCAGCTACCGCCCCTGCATTTCCACCTCACTGCTCTTTCCTGCCAATTATTTCCCAACCTCTGATCCCGCCCTGAGGCCAACGTCTCTGCCAGCCCCTTTTACCCCACTACAGCTAGCCTCTTTTTCCCTTATTTATGGTCTTTACAGCCACTGTCTTTCCCTTTAGTAACTTTTTCATACGAATTTATTGCTATACAAACATTACTGACGATAAAGCGCTTATTTATCGCAAAAACGCGGGTCAGAACGCCCCAAAAGCCTAGCAAGCGCCATCGAGGCTGGGGGCAAAAAAGTTTTTGCCCCTAAAAGGATACAGTGAGGCCACGTGCTTGTTCAGCAAGCTTGTTGGCTTGATGAGCTGACAACCTCCTACTGTGATTAGACCGCACTCCCTTTTATCCCCTTTTAATCCCGTAGCAACAACGCGTTCACATCACATCACCACAGCACGGCACGGCACAGGAGAGCCCATGAGTGACCACATCAAATTCAAAAACGCCTACGACCAAAGCGGTTTTGCCGCCCTCATGGAGCGCTTCGGCCCCATCATCAGCGACGCCCTGCAAGACGAAGAGATCGACGAAATCATGCTCAACAGTGACGGCGCCCTCTTCGTTGAAGACAACCTCTCCGTTATGGAGCAAGTGGGTGTGTTAGGGCCCCAAGAGGCCGAGAGCATTATCCGCACGCTGGCCTCGCTGCTTGATAAGGAGCTTGACCTGCGAAGCCCAATTCTCTCAGGAGAGATCCCTTACAACGGTTCCCGCTTTGAGGGCTTACTGCCACCGCTAGTACGCGCCCCTGTGTTCTCCATTCGCCGCCATAACAGCCTCTCGCT
This sequence comes from uncultured Succinivibrionaceae bacterium, assembly GCA_949286015.1. Classification (GTDB taxonomy): domain Bacteria; phylum Pseudomonadota; class Gammaproteobacteria; order Enterobacterales; family Succinivibrionaceae; genus Anaerobiospirillum. The sequence goes on from CASEBB010000010.1 coordinate 18,419, forward strand.
GCCCCTCGATTCCATTATTGAATCGGGCATGCTCTCGCCTCTTGAGGGCTCCATCCTGCGGCAGGCCTTAGAAAACCACTACAGCATCATCGTCAGCGGTGCTACCGGCACCGGTAAGACCACGCTCATTAATGCCCTGATAAACGAGATCAGCGTGAAAACGCCTCAAGAGCGCATCATCACCATTGAGGATACCCCCGAGCTTCAGGTCAATCTGCAAAACAAAACCAATCTCTTCACCAGCGAAGAAGTGGACATGTCCATGCTCCTGCGCTCAGCACTGCGCTTACGCCCTGACCGCATCATCGTTGGTGAGGTACGTGGCGCGGAAGCGCTTGATTTAGTGGACGCCCTTTCCACTGGCCATCGCGGTGGCCTTGCCACAGTGCACGCCGGTTCCATAGAGCAAGCGCTACAGCGTCTGACTCTGCTGATCTCCCGGCATAAGGCTGCACCACGCTTTATTGAAAAGACCTTAGCTGACTCCCTTGACCTTGTAGTGCAGTTGCAGCGTCACCCTACACGCCATGTGAGCGCCATCGCGCAGGTTATCGACTACCGCAATAACGAGTTCCAACTGCAAAAGATCACAACCGAGCACGTCTTAGAACAGGGCGCAGGAGCAAGCGGGCAGCAATGGTGGCAAAAGGTTCACGCCCAGCACAGCAGTGCAGATCATGAGGCGCCAGAATCACCTGTCCCTCTCCCTCTCCCTGACAGCGCCCAGCATGGCTTCTACCACACGCCACATAGCGCAGCTTACAGCGCTCCCCTGTGGCACAGCCTCTACAGCAGCGTCTACGGCCCTGCCTACAGCGGCAACGGCAGCAACGCTACACAGCAGCATCACACCGAGCAAAGTGAGAGCAACGGCAGTAGCACTACCAGCACCCAAGGACAAAACAGCGCGCCGTAAACACCACCTGTCACCACTACCAAGGAGCACACCGTCATGATCACCAGCTCAAGTTACACGCCTCACGTCGTCACCCACTGCTGCCGTAGCCATGGCTTTGGCTCTGGCACAGGCAGTAAAAGCCCACTTCCCCTCTTACGCCACCGCAGCGCTCCAGACCAGCAAGCACGCAGCCCACCTTGTCAAGGTGAGCTGCACCCTTCTGATGTCTCTTCTCACTCCCACCCTGACGCCACTTCTCACTAAGAATCTGATGACAGCACAGCACGCATGGCTGCTGCGGGCAGCGGCCGTAAAGCCTTACTACCCACTAGCCTGACGTACTGTGACGGCTTTTCTCTTTACCCCAATAGGAGGTCGGCTCCTGCTACAAAGTAAGGACTGCTTCACCCCTTACTTTGTGTTGTGGCGCCGGTTTGTAATGAAAGAGATCCTTCCTGTAACCCTATGGTCATCCGTGACCAGCAACCTCGCCTCACGCTTTAACGAGGCGCTGCGCTCACTGGAGCGTAGCCCATGGCAGTGGCGTAGCTCCCTGCTGCTGTGGTTTAGCGCCTTAATGTGCCTCTCGCTGCTGCCTGAGGCGGCATGGGCATCCTCAGCAGGTGGTACCTCGGTACTGCCTTACGAGCAGTGGCTGTCGATACTGCAAAAGTCCCTGACCGGCCCAGTGGCTTTCTCTGTGTCCTTAATCGGCATCGTCACCTGTGGCGCGACGCTCATCTTAGGCGGCGGTGAGATCAGCCACTTCATGCGCACGCTGATTTACATCGTGCTCGTCATGACCTTGCTCGTTGGTGCCAACGCCTTAATGAATAACTTCTTTAACGGCGCTTCGATTGGCATCAGCTCCGCGGACACGGCGTCAGAGTCACCCGAGCCAGTGACTTTAGACCATGCTGCTGCCGCAGCAGCAACGGCTAACAGCGCTGCCACCTCCAGTGTACCAAGCGCTAGCTCTAGTCCTGTGCGCTCCGTGGCCTTACAGCCAAGTGTCTTTGCGCCACCAGAGACCAGCATAGCGCTGGTCACAGCTGTAAGCGACACCGCTATGGTGCTTACCAGTACGACCGAGAGTGAGCCTTATAAGCGCCCTACTTTTGATCCCAACGCGGCCCCAGCACCAGCTCCTCATGCGCCAAACCAGGCCATGCGCCCTGATAACGCTGATCAGCTGTGGCACGACCTCGATCAAACCCGCTCGGCGCTTGATCGCTGGAGCATGGTCTTAGGCTCGCTCGTCGATGCCCATCAAGAGCAAGCCCAGTCTGCACAGGCCACGGCTGTCACTGAGCCCAGCGTAAGCGTGCCGGTCTTAACAGCAGCGCTCGATCTGCCAGCGGTGATGCAAGAGCTGCGTTTACAGCCAGTGCAGACCTTTAGCTCCTATCAGGTCGCACCAAGCTCGCAGCTGCAAGTAATGCCTTTACCTGAAGTTGAGTCCACGGAGCCTAACAGCATGCTCGAGGAACAGGTGCTGTGGCAACAGCTGATGAACAGCGTCCAAGGCGACTTTAACGAGCCTAGCCTGCAGCTGTTAGTGAGCTAAGAGAAGTGCAAAGACGCAAGTAATGAGTGCTACGCACTCTTAGTGCAAGATCACAGGCCCTGCTGCCTCAGATGCTACCACTTTGGTAGCGATGCCACTTACTGGCAGCAGGCCTTTTCCACCACAGCAAGGGATCAACACAGCCATGCTCTCTGAACACAAGATTTACCACGCCTTAAGCGAGCAGCATCAGATGCTCGGCTGTGACCGCGAGCTCTTTATGCTCAACCTCTTAGTCGCTGCCGCGCTGATCTTCACTGCGCTTAACACCTTTGTCACCATCGGGGCGCTCATCTTAGGCAGCCTTACCTTCATGCTCCTGCGCCGCATGGGCAAAAAGGATCTGCAAATGCGCCACGTCTACTTACGGCAGCTGCGCTACCTGCCTTACTACCGCGCTCAAGCACCGCTTCTCACCCCACTGCGTAAGCGCTACCTCAAGTAAGTCTGCGAGGACACCACCATGATCAGTACCATCTTTTACTGCTGCCTCGCCTTTAGCGGCATCTCCTTTCTGCTCATGATTTCGCTCCTGCTGCGTTCGCACTTCTTTGAGCATAAGGCCCCCAAGACGGTCGCTTTCTGTGACCTCCTTGACTACGCCACCTTAGTCGACGAGCAAGTCATTGCGCTTAAATCCGGTGCGCTGCTGTCCATGTACGAGGTGCGCTTGCCAGACTTATCGGTGCTGCCAGACAAGCAGATTGCACACATCTACGAGCTCTGCCAAAAGGCTCTCTTAAAGCTGATTGGTAACTACTGCGTGCAGGTCGATCTGGTGCGCAGCCACGACCGTGACTACATTCCTTTTCTGCCACACAACATGCCACGGGACTGCGCTAATGCCTCCCATAAGCAGGCCTTAGCTCTTGTACGCCGCTTCGAGCAAGAGCGTGCCCAGATCTTTGCTCGTGAGGGCAGCTTTAACTCCCATCTTTACCTGAGTATCACCTACGTGGGTGTTAGCTCTACCACGCAGCACTTAGAGGACTTATTAAACCTCGAGGGTAATCGCGATGCTGACGCCCGCAAGCAAACGCTCAAGCTGGTAGCGGAGTTTAAGTCCGCTTGCCAAAACGTGGTCGATACCTTAGAGCTGTGCTTTAAGGTCACCCCTTTAGGCAGCCGCGACTTTATGCTGCCATCGGCCTTAAATACCACGGCTATTGGTCTTGATCCGAACCGCGCGCTCTTAGTTACGGGCGCGGATACCGAAGACGAGGCGGCCGCGCACGGTACCGATGCTACCGGTGCCACCACCGATGCCAATACCGGCTCCAGCGCCAGAGCCAACAGCAGCACCAGCACTACCACTAAGCCAGCTGCTACGGCAAACAGTGCTCGCTCTGCTTCTGCTGTTGCAACGACTAATGTCGCGGGGGTGGGGGAAGCAGATGTGGAGACTGATGCCACCACCGCCGCCTATGTGGCGCGCCAGCAAGAGCACCTGCGTCACGCCGCCAGCGCCCCACTGCAAGTAGCAACTACGGACAAAGAGCAGGTACCACCTGCCCCAAGCCTTGAGCACATTGCGACACAGGCGCAGGCTACAGCCACGCTGAAGTGGGAGCACACCCGTGAGGGGCACTGGCCTTACCACGCTGGTTTGACCTTTATTCACCTCTGCCTTACTGGCAAGCAGCACCCTATTGCCTTGCCAGGCTCGCGCTGCTACCTCGACGCCATCCTCTCTACTGAGGACTATCGCCACAACTACACCCCACAAATTGGGGATAAGTACATCGCGGTAATTGCCTTAGAGGGCTTACCAACACGCACCCACGAGGGGCTGGTCAATGCGCTGGCCGCCTTACCTTTCTCCTATCGCTTCAATTCGCGCTTTATCTACTTTGACACCCTCAAGAGCACCCTACTCTTAGAAAAGTATCGGCGCTATTGGGCCCAAAAGAGCAAAGGCCTCATTGCGCAGATCTTCAACCTGCAGCATGCGCGCGTTAACCAAAACGCCATGGATCAGGTTGAGCAGCTCGATAAGGCCAAGCGTGCGCTTGATAGCAACGAGGTGGTCTTTGGCTCCTACACCGCCACGCTCATTTTAATGGAGCGTGATCTCTCCACCTTACAAGAGCACACCAAGCTCACCATTGCGGCCATTGAGGATTTGGGCCTAAGCGCCCGCGTCGAAACAGTCAACGCCACGGAGGCCTTTTTAGGATCACTCCCAGGCCACTACTTTGAGAACCTGCGCCGCCCCATCGTGTCGCAAGACGTGCTCATTGATCTCCTGCCGCTGTCAGCTCCGGACTGTGGCGACATGCTCTCGCCTAACCCGCTTTATGGTGCCCATGCTTCGACCTTGATGCAAGTGCGCACCAAGGGCCGCAGCAGCTTCTACCTCAATGTGCATGAGCAGGACTTAGGCAACTCCTTAGTCATTGGCCCTTCAGGCTCAGGAAAATCTGTGCTCTTAGCCGAGCTCATGATTAACCTCCTGCGCTACCCAGGCATGCGTGTCTTTGCCTTTGATAAGGGCTGCTCCTTCTATGGCCTCACAAAGGCCTTAGGCGGGCAGCACATCACCTTTGATAACAGCACCGCTGCGCTCTGCCCGCTGGAATCGTTACAAAACGAGCTCGACTTTGACTACGCCCTTGAGTACCTGCAAATGCTGCTGCGCTTAAACGGCGTGGAGGTGGAGCCTGCAGAGCGCAATGAGCTCAGTGACTGCCTGCACATCTTAAGTGTGCGTCCCCCTCAGCAGCGTACCTTAAGTGACTTGCACCTCATTCTGACCTCACGGCGCTTAAAGGAAGCCTTAGCTCCTTACACCAAACGGCAGAACACGCACTGCTTGCTCGACAGTGACCACAACCTCGACTTTAACGCCGCGCTGACCACCTTTGAGTGCGCCTCGATCTTTGAGAGCAGTCAGAGCTTCTCCCTGCCAGTGTTTAAGCAGATCTTCCACTTGATTGCGCAGCAGTTTGATGGGCGTCCTGCAGCCATCATCCTTGATGAGGCGTGGCTGATGTTACAAGACGAGACCTTTGCCGCTGAGCTGATCACCTGGTTTAAGACCCTGCGTAAGTTCAATGCCATTGTGATTTTGGCGACGCAATCGCTCACTGACCTTGAGCAGAGCCCGCACTTTATCAACCTGCTTGAGTGTGCCAAGACGCGTTTTTACCTCGCCAACTTCGACGCTAACACCGAGCTGTTGCGCAACACCTACCAGCGCTTGGGACTGAGCTTAAAAGAGGTCAATCTCATCGCCAATGCCGAGCCAAAGCGCGATTACTACTTCGTAAAGAACGAGCAACGCTCACTGTTTAACCTCGTGTTGAGTCCGCTGGAGCTCAACTTATTAAGCCTTGCTGGTGACCACAACAAGGAATTGGTAGACCGCCTCATGGCGCAGTATGGAGACAAGTTCTATGAGCACCTCCCAAGTAAGCCACAGCCACGCGTGGCCTAAGGACAAGCAGTCTGCTGCCCCTGCAGGCAGCAGTGCCTCTCTTATCCCTGCAGAGTCTGAGGATCAGAGTATGGAGAGCCGTGCCCCAGCCACCGCCTCTGCCACTGACACTACCACCTCCCTTGCTACCACAGCCACTCCGGCAAAGGTAGATGCTGACAACACTGACATCACTTCTGAGGCGCTTGACACCACTGCCACAACCGCAGAGGCGGCTACTGCTACCAGCGCTGTGGACAACGCGGAGCAGAGCAAGGTGGCTGCAACGGCGGCAAAGGCGTCTGCAAAGGCAGCAAAGGCAGCAGCTGAGAGCGCTCCCGTGCTAGCATCGGCGGTCTTAGATCAGCATCAGGCCACGCTCTTAAAGCGCCTCACCTCCCGCTATCACTCTCCCCAAAAGCAGGAGCAAGTGCGCCAAAAGCAGCAACGCGATGTCTGTCGCGACAAGGTTAAGCGCTCCCCTCTTTTTGGAGAGAAACGCCTCAATGTACTGCTGCAAGACCTCAAGCACCGCCTCAGCTACATGGTGCTGGGCATGGGCGGTATGGCCCTGTCCTTTTTACTCCTCGCGGCCTTTATTGCCACCTCGCTGCGCTCCACCTACATCCCTTATGTGGTGACGGTGGATACCCACGGCTTAGTGCTCAATAACGGCCCCTTACAGCCAAGCACCAATGACAACATTCCCCCAACGGTGCTGCTCTCCCAGCTGTGTGAGTTTGTGCGCCATGTGCGCATGGTGAGCACTGATCCGCTCATTCAGCAGCAGGCGGTGTTACAGGCTTACGCCTTTGTGCAACCTGATTCTGAGGTGGCCCGTGACCTCACTTCCTTTTATCAGGAGAACAATCCTTTTAAAGCCGCAAAGAACCACACCGTAGAGGTGGAGATTGCCAACGCGCTGAGCATTGGTACCAACACCTTACAGGTTGACTGGGTGGAGCACATCACCACCGAGAACACGCTGCGAAAGCGGGAGCATGTCGCCAAGAAGATGCGCGCCATTATCACCTACGAGCAGCTGCCTTATGGGGCCAATGATGACACCTCGCGGCTGTTAAACCCACTCAACCTCTATGTGCAGACCTTCATTGTGTCTGAGGTTATCGCGTAGCCATGGGAGCTGCGCCCGCAACCCTTTTACGCAAAGTGCAGCTCCCACCAAGGTAGTCGCTCTCTACCCCAGCTCAAGGGTAGAACCAGAGCTAACCAACCAACCAAACAAACCAAACAAACAACCGCACTCCCAACTGCCTCAGATAAAGGTCGTACCGCTGGTAGTGCTCACTTTGCTGACCGCTGCCAGTTTCCATCTCGGAGAAAGAAGCCATGACCACTTCGTTATCGCGCCACTCCTCTCATCACACCGCCTATCAGCAACTGAGTCTCGTCTGCGCCTTAGTGCTCGCGCTCCTGCTGCCATTTACCCCAGCCCATGCTGACGCCGCTTTACAAGACCTCTTAGCAGCGGCCGGTGACTCCTCCAACGCCACCTTAAGCGAGAGCGACCTGCAAGTGCTGCAAGCCTTAGCTGCCACCCAGAAAAAGGGTTCACGCCAGCTCACCAGCAAGCCCGTCGTGCAGAAGCCAGGTGAAGTGCGCTTTATCTACGGCGCCTCACAACCTACTGTTGTCTGCTCCCTGCTGCACGTCTGCGATATCGCCTTAGAAGCAGGTGAAACCGTGGTCGATGTCAAGGTGGGTGACAGCGCGCGCTGGATCATCGAGCGCTCCGCCTCTGGCTCCAATGAGGGCATCGTTGAGCACATCACCGTTAAGCCTACTGACACCGGTCTTGTGTCCAATATGCGCATTTACACCGATCGCCGCACCTACTCCCTCGACCTAAAGTCCAGTGCCACGGATTTTATGCCTTCCATTGCTTTTAGCTACCCAGAGCAAAGCCTGCAAAAGTTTACTGCCGTAAAAGAGCGCCTCTTACAAACCGCGCATATGAACTCCATTGCTGTGCCCCAAGCCGGTGGTGGCGCAAACGGATTAGAGCTGATCTCTCAGCTTGATTTTGCCTACGAGCTGAGCGGTGATGAGGAGTTACTGCCATTGCGGGTCTTTAACGACGGCCGCCACACCTACGTGCAGATGCCAGAGCAGCTTTTACAGGGCAAGTTACCAGCACTGGTTGCCGTAACCTCTACATCATCCTTTGGCGCTGACAGCACCACCCTCACCAACTACCGTGTGCAAGGACAAAACTTTATTGTCGACGGCGTGCCCCAGCATCTGCGTCTGATCTTAGGACAGGCCGACAGCTCTGACGCCTTAAGCGCTGATGTGCGCTACAGCCCACGCTCATAAGTACGGAGGTGGCTCATGTTTTCTCGTTTACCAACCTCAAGCAAGCACTTACACCACTCCCTGCTTTTTGCCGCCACCGTGTTTATCTGCAGCGGCTGCCAATTAGTAGCCCCAACTCCTGCAGACAACGCGACCACGCTGCGCCACAACGAGCAACTGCAAGCGATGTACGCGGATTTAGCGACGACCTTAAGTGGATACTACGCCTTTGGGTACAGCGAGTTTGAGGTCTTAGCCCCTGAAGATGCAGCGCCAGCAGCAAACTCCTCACAAGGTAGCTCAAATCAAGCGGCACCAGTCGTACTGCCTCTGACAAAGGAGCAGGCCTTAGCGCAGGCCTTACGCCAGCGCGGGGCGGCGGTGTGCCAGAGCTTAGGCACCTGTGCATTAAAAGCGACGCCGCTGCACACGGATCTGACGCAAACCGAGGAGTTTACGCTGTTAGAGCTCTTTGCACCTGATTTGACCTTACAGCGTCTGTATAGCGCGCGGGCGCTGCCACTGGGGCCGGTTTCGGTCTTAGGAGCATGTGCACCTATTGTGACGGACATGTCGGCAAGCATGGCGCCTCCACGCGGCGTGACGCCACCTGCTATGGTGCCCACCACGGCCCCCCGTGCCTCGGGGACGCTGGTAGCAGACACCCAAGTGCAACCACCACAGCAGCAACAGCAAAATCTGAAGCTGCAACCAAAGCAACAGACGGCAGCACGCAACAACGACCGCAGTGCCAAAAACAGTGCAGAAGTAGCGGTGAGGGCTGTGGCCACGCCAGCATCTGCACAAAAGCCAGCCCCAACGACAAAGCACGCAAGCACTGTCCCACAGCAGGATACAGCCACGCCAAAAGGAGCGGCTGCGGCATTAGCCACCACGGCCAGCAAGGACGTGACGCCGTCAACTGCAGCTAGCGCTAGCGGTAGCAGCAAGGCGCCGGTGTTAACTGCACGTAACACCAGCTCAAAGGCCGCGCCAGAGCCACAGGCCGCTAGTGCCACTGCGTCCAGCACAACGGTTGACATTGCCGTAAGTGACCTCGCCGCTCCGTTTACGCAACGAGCAGATGCCACTGCCAACGCCCCTCACGATACCTATGGTGTGACGCCCATGACCACCGCTGAATCAAGTCATAACAACCCTGGCTTTGCGCTCAGTGACCTCAAGGCAAAGGTGGCTTCCTTAGCGGCAGAGGCCGAGCAGCGCGAATATGCCGAGCAAGTAGCCTCAACCGTAGAAGCACTACGCAACAGCAGCAACAGCAGCAGTAAGCACAGCGGGCACAGCTTACAGGAGACACCTGTCTTTACTGCGCCCGCCCCTGCAACCAGTAACACCACGCCACAGGAGCATCACAAGAGTGCGCAGCCTGCCGCCAAACAGGCGCCAGTGGTGATTCCGCCAGAGAAGTTGCAATTTGCTTTTTCCCCTGAGAAGCCACAGCCACGCCCAACTACCACTGCGGCTAAGCCACAGCAGCAACAGAAGCAGCAACAGCCGGAGCAAGGCCCAACCACAGCCGCTAATGACAACACCGCAAAGCAGCGCCCTGCTGCAGACAAGCAGGTAAGTGCAGCTGGTGTGGCCGCGCTTACCGAGCGCTATGGCTTGATGTCACGGCAGCAGCCGCAGCGTGAGGTGCCCGTGTTTTTCTCCACCACACCAGGTGACCGCTACAGTCAGCGCAGCTCTGTACATGAGATGAGCCCAGAATCGCTGGTGAGCAGCTTACTGCGCGCCACTGGCAAGAGCAGTAGCACTATCAGCAGCAGCAGTAACAACCACAGTGCAACGCACTTGGCGGTAATGACGCCTCTGCGCTTATTTGTCAGCAGCATCAAGTAAGAGGACTTTGAGGACAGGAGGATTTCTTATGGAACAGCGTAATCAGCGCTTATCAGGCGCCCGCTCCAGCCGCGTGCCTCTGCTCTTTTGCTGGGTCTTTTGTGTCGTGGTGGTGTCCTTAGGTGCCTACGCCACCTTTATCCGTGGGCAGGAGCCGACGGCAGCTGAGGAACGCGCAGAGCGCGAGCATGCCCCTGACTTAGCCTTAGGTGAGTCAATGAGCAAGCGCCTTTCGCAGGTTGATGATGGTACCGAGGGGAGAGTCTTACCGCGTCCTAGTGGTGCTAACGCTGATACCTCCTTTTGGGGTGACTATACCCAGTACTTAGCGCTGACAGCCCCTTCAGAGCTTGAGGACTTACCTGAGGCGATGACAGCTGAGCTGCAAATACCTGCAGAGACAGTCCCTGAGCTGCCTCAGTCTAACCCACGCCCTGCGGTAGTGATCGCACCACCAGCAGAACCAGAGGCACCTGCGGAGCCCACCATTGCCGAGCAGCTGCAAATGCAATTACAGCAGCGCCGTGCAGAGGCCTTATTACAGGCTTTAAGCTCCTCGTCTTCACTTAACAATCAAAGCAGCAACAGCGCCCGTGAGACGCTGCTGGGTCCACAAGGCCAAAGACAAGGCCAAGGACAAGGTCAAGGCCCAGCGGGGCAGCTTACCTCGGCTGCGGGCACCAACCCACAATCCACTCTAACGCCGCTCCAGCAGCGCTATTTAGCGCAGGGACAACAGACGCTCGGTGGCAATGCTACGGGTATGGGTAGCGCTGGCAGCGTATCTGGTGTCGGCGGCGGTGGCAACATGAGAGTTTCGGGCATTAGCAGTGAGCAAACGCTATCTGCTTATGAGGGGCTGGTCAATAACGACACCTTATTGCAGACCTCAGTTGAGACCGTGCTCTCTCCATTTTTACTGCGACAGGGCACGCTGATCCCTTGTGTGCTCTTAACGGGTATCAACTCCGATCTGCCAGGCCTTGTGCAGGCGCAGGTGGTCTCAGATGTTTATGACACCCCACGGGGCAATCACGTGTTGATTCCGCGTGGCTCCAAGATCATTGGCCAATATGCGTCCGCGCCCATGATGGGCCAAGAGCGCTTAATGCTGGGCTTTAACCGCGTGATCTTCCCTGACGGCAAGGCTATGAGCTTAGGAGCGATGCTAGGCAGCAGTACTGATGGCTACGCAGGTTTTAATGCGGAGGTGGACAACCACTTCTGGCGCTTAATGGGCAACTCTATTTTGCTCGGCGGCATTACGGCAGGTATTGCTATTAGCGTGGACGATGACCAGCGTGATGACAACGGCAACCTCACCTTAAATGGTGCGCTGTCACAAGGATTAGGCCAGTCCATTGGTCGCGTGCTGACCAATGTCATTGAGCGCAACATGGCCATTTCACCAACGCTGACGGTGGAGCCAGGCTTTAACTTCAATGTGACGCTGACGAAGGATATCTATTTCCCAAGCCAGTATCAGGACTTTGTGTACTAAGTAAGGCGCACTCAGGGTGGGTGACTGCACTTTAAGTGCAGTTGCTCAGCCTTACCTCGAGATGGGCGGTGCTCACCTCTCTGGTAACACTGTTACTTGGAGGAACGCCCAGCCCCATCTCCTTTGCGGTGGTATTTGCCCCACCCCATTTCCGTTTACTTGCGTATTTTGGAGGTCACCATGCTTTCCCCGCTCCGCCACCTCTTAGGACATGGCCTATCGGCCTTGCTCTTGGCCCTCTCCTTTTTCACCATCACCACTCTCCTCAACACCAAACCAGCCGCTGCGGCCATGCCCGTTATCGATGGCTCCCTCTTAACGGAAAACACCATCCAACGCATCTTAACAATCCAACAATGGGCCAAAGACAACATCAACCAAATCGAGCAAATCAGTCGTCTTGAGACCGGCAACGGCATCATGAACGCCAGCTTCAACCTGCTCAATGACAACTTTGCCATGCTGCACAAATACACTTGGCAAGACGTCAGTGCCATTCAAGAAAAGTCGCTGGCTCTGCTGCAAGCGGCACGTGCGGTGTGGGAAGAGTTTGGCAGTGCCAACCATTACTACGCCTCCTTTCATAAAGCGCAAGCTTGGGAAAAATGCATGCGTACCCAGCACTGCTCTTTTAAGGAAGCCATTAGCCAGCTGGATGACAGCGCCATTAGCCAGTCCCTGCAAGCCTACCGCAATGCCGAGGAGATGAATATCAAGCTGCAAGGACAAATTGAACAGCTGCAAAGCCTCAATCAAGAGAGCCAAGACACCGAGAGTACCGCCGCTACCTTAGATGCCCTCTCTAAGATCAATGGCTCGGTTGCCAGCTCTATGGTCGATCTCAACAACCAAGTAGCGCAGCTGACCAAATTACAAAGCCACGCCTTAGCGCAAAGCAGCAATGAGGCCTTAGCTGCGGAGAGCTACTTTAAGGCTATTACCACCTACAAAGAGATGCCAGAGGAGCGGCCTCTGCCTTACGAGCTGCCATAGGCTATGCCCCCTTGGAACCTGCGCTGAGCTCTTGTAGCCCACGGCCACCAACCAAACAACGCATGGTGTCTCGAGCACACTTACACGCGCTCACTTACAGCACCATCACCCTAAGGGCGGAGCACAGCCACTGCTACGACAGCAGCTACTGCTAACAAGGCTATTGCTGCGGCATTAGTGGCAGCTGCCGCAGCCCAAACGTCACTGCTACCGCCCTTGAAAAAAGGATTCTGACTATGCCTCAAGACAGCAAAGACACCCTGCCTCTGCCCCCAGAGAGCAGCACCAGCACCAGCCCCACCGCTACCAGCGGTAGCAACACAGCTCTGCGCTTAAACCCTGAGAGCAGCCCAGAGCAGGTGCCAACCGTGCGTAACATTACCGTGGGTAACACCACTGTCACCCTGCGCTTAGAAGCCTACGATGCAGGCTACTTATCGCAGCCAGCTAACCTCATTTTTGCGGCACTGCAGCATTTTCATGGCTTAGATGACGAGACCTTACGTCAGGCCTGCCACTTAAGCGCACAGGACTTTACCCGCAACATTAACATGCTGCAAGCTCTCAACTGTGTGCGCCACTACGAGAACCACAGCTATCTGGTGCCAGTCGATCCTGACTTTAAGCCCGAGCTGCAAGAGCCACGTGACCTACAGGAAATGGTGACAGCCTATCAATACGGACACTTAAGCCAGTTTGGTGTCAACATGCCTACCGGAGCCCTCTTAAGTCGCAGCATCGATCGCAACATGTTAGCGCTGACCCTGCTGTTACAGGGCGTCAGCTGCTGCCGTGTCACCGAGCTGCAAGCGCACTTCCCATACAAGACCCTGCACAAACAGCTGGGCCGCTTACAGGCGCTACAGCTCATCGACCAAAAGGATGACGTGGTGCAATGGCTGCCACGTGATCGCTACTTCGATCCGGAGATGGAGTTTAAGTTCTTAAGCTCAAGCTACAAGCCAGAGTACGCCGCAGGCTTTATCTGCGCCCCATTTTCCCCTAATGCCAGCTCAGCTTTTGTGCGAGAGGAACTGGCGGCTGCTGACGCTAAGAAACAAGCGCAAAAGCAAGCCCGTCACCGTGCAGCGTTAAAAGCAGCGCGTAAGCGTAAGGCCAATGCCAGCGCCCTACAGGACACCGCACAGGGCAATGCTACCCCACAGGACAATCCTGTCCCACAGGGCCAAAAGGAACCACAGTCGGCAGCCACGCAAGAGCCGAAGCCTGCGGCGCCAACCACTTCTGAAGCTCCAGTGCCAACTGCAGCGCCTGCAAGCGCTCCAACCACCGCCGCTGCGGGGCACAGCACTCCAAACACCTCGGCAGAGATGCAGCGCGCGCCTGAGGGTAACGTTGCTGACGTCAACAGTGATGCTGAGGAAGAGCTCACCACCGAGGAGATGGCAAAGCCTGCTACTGCGGTGCAATCGTCAGTGCTGCCACCACAGGCGGTGAGCGACGGCACTAAGAGTGAGTCCCTGCAGCCAGTGCTGCCAGTTGCCACAACCACCACTGCAGGTACTTCTGTAAGTGAAGCAGTGGCAGTACTGATGAGCTCGCCTCTTATGGACGGCGGCAGCAACACCATGAGCCATGGTGTAACACACCGTCCACACCTGCATGTGGTTAAGCGCAACCGTAAGGTGCGTCACCTGCAAGTGCCAAAGCGCCACAACCATGCGGCGCGGCACAAGTCCTTACAGGAGCTGGGCTTAGTGTCCAGCATGCCAAGCCGTCAGCACTAAAGCTGGTGCTGGCTTTAGGTGCTGCTTGCTGGTAGCAGCGCCCGCCCCTGACACCTCCGCTCTGCTGCTGCCTTTGCAGAACACCTGCTGTGCAATGACACCCTGTAAGGTCGTGATCATCTGCTGGTGGCCTTAGTCGCTCTTGTGATTAAAGGTCGCACCAGCACCTCTTGTTGCGTGCCCTGTGCTGCACGCCAAGGAGATAGCCTATGTGTAACTCTCGCTTTTTCAGCTTGCTGCTGAGCATACTGCCACGTGCTTTTTACGCAGTAATGCTCCCCCTGCTGGCCTTGCTGATCTCAACCTCCGTACAGGCTGAGCCAATTGTCAATAAAATCAACATGGCCGATGTGGTATATCTCTACGAGGCCGAGATTCTCAATCTCAATGATAAGGTCGTCCGCTATGCCTCGGGGCTGATGTTTTTACTGGCGGGCTTTGCGGTAGTGCTCTCTGGCATCAAGCTGATACTGCTCAAACAAGGCGACTTACAGGACTTTATGGCAGTGATTGTGCGCTTGTGCCTCGTCATTGGCATCTGCAAGTTCCTCATCATTAACGGCTATGACTTCTCCCGCGACATCATTGCCTCGTTTACCAGCATGGCTTATAGCGAATCTACAGGTGACGGCTATCAGGATGTGCTGCGCATGATGATTGACTTCTTTAAACTGGCAGAAGAGTTTGCGATGACCCTCACGACGCGCAACGTGGTGTTCTATTTCATTTTTATGATACCGTTCTATCTGCTCATCGTCTTCATCATCTTAAACTATGTCATCACCTACATTGTTGCCTTCTTTGTCGCGGTGATGGGCGTGATAGTAATCGCTTTTGGCGTGCTCTCGTTTACGCAGAGTTTGGCCTTTAACTACATCAAGCTGGTTCTTGCCTTTGGCCTGCGGATGTTTAGTCTGTGCTTTATCATTAAGGTGGGTCAACTCGTGATCTCAGACTTGACCGAGCACTTAAGGCTGATCATTGCTAATGGTCAGGTCATCTCCATACAGGATGCTGGTTTTGTGCTCTTTGTGATGTTCTTTATCTTGTTTTTGTCCTTGGCGCTGCCGCACATTGTCGCGTCTTTGGTGTACTTCACGCCGCAGAACTTATCGCCATTTCAATTAATGAAAACCAAGGTATAAGCTCATAGGCAACAGGCTACAAACGCAAGGAGTGTTGCTCTAACTTAAGGCGGCAGCCACAGGTACAAGTGGCTACCGCCTTTTTAGTTGTCACGCGCATCAGATCTCTGAGGAAAGTTGCTGACAGCATTACGGCCTGTGGCGCATCTTGGCTATCTCCCCCCAAAGAACCAAAAGGTGCTGGAGGTAGCGCTGGCAGTGGTAGCGGTGATGATGATGATGTTCTCTCTGCGAGGCAGTGCCGTGCTTTGCAACGATAATGGGCCTTGGGACTGTGGCTACCTTTCCCTACTCGCTACCTTTGTTTCTACCTGTAAAGGCGTGAGTGCTACAGCTAAGTTCCCTCTGTGGTAATAGCAAGAGGCTAAGCGCGAAAGCCACACACACACACGCAGGCAGGCAAGCAAGCAAGCAAGCAAGCAAGCACCAATTGCGCACTATCATCGGCACCACCCTTATGAGCTATTGCCCGTAGAAGCGGCGGTAACTTTGGCTTAAATTCCTGATTTTCCTAGGGAGCACCCTGCCTTCCCTTACTGACAGAGCTAACTGACAAGTGCGGTCTGTGAGCATGCGCTCTTGTTTTGCCTGTAAATGAGACTATACTGAGCGCCATTACTTGCTTTGCTTGGACTGCGGACCACGCAGTATTTCGAGGGCAATGCACACGGGAGGCTGGTGTTCTGTAGTGCCTTCCTGTTGGTATGCGATGCTGCGCTGTGTACACCCAAAGAGTCACGTCTTGAGCGTGATCCCTCTGCACGTCTAAGCCTAAGCATCCTTGCCAGCATCCTACTCCTCTTCACTTACAATCACTCTCCTCTGTGCTTTGTCGCTATGCCCTGTGCTGTTGCACTGCTGGTAGGCCTCCCACCGCCTCGAAATACCATTGAGCACTACTTTCTCCTATCTTCTGCTAAGCAAGCGCCAAAGCTGCGCGCGCCCCCGCCCAATACAAACAAGCACGCCTTAGGTAAGCTCAGAGCTTAATGCTTTTTGTGCCTATCTCTGCCTTATGCGTGGTCGCATCATCTGTTATGGGTTACTCCACCCCAGAAAGCGCTACCTCTCACCTCTGGCTGGTTTTAGCCTCACCAGAGCTCAAGGCAAAAGAGCACAGTTTGGCTTAAGCACTGGGTTCTTGTGACCACGGTTTTCCTCTGTGATTTTAGTTACCCCGTTGCTACCTCTGGCTTTGTCATCGCTGTAGATGGCTGTGACCTCGACATGGTGACAGTCACACCTCCACCTAGCCCTGAGCCAGCCCTATCCCGCTGGATACGAGCATGCGCTCAGATTTCTCAT
This sequence comes from uncultured Succinivibrionaceae bacterium, assembly GCA_949286015.1. Taxonomy (GTDB): domain Bacteria; phylum Pseudomonadota; class Gammaproteobacteria; order Enterobacterales; family Succinivibrionaceae; genus Anaerobiospirillum. Next base: position 35,170 of record CASEBB010000010.1, read on the forward strand.
TGCTGATGCTTAAGGCAAGGGAAAGGCTTACGCGCGCAGTCGTTCCGTCACGACTAACCGCTCTTTACATCCTGCTGGTGCTAAACATCTACAGCCCCCGAAGTACTACATACTCTTAGAGGAGGGATGCTGCTGTGAACTGGAAGGTTGTCCTCGCTATCATGACTTGCAACGTCGTCTTGATGTCTGCAAGTTACACCATGTTGATACCGTTTTTACCTCTGTACTTGCGTGACGAGTTAGGGGCAAATCCAGAAACCCTCAACATGTGGACAGGTGCTATCTTTGCCATCTCCTTTGCCGTGTGTGCGGTTATGGCTCCTATCTGGGGCAAGATGACCGACTCCAAAGGCAAAAAGCTGATGATTATCAGATCCAGCAGCCTGATTGCCCTGACCTACTTATGTGGTGGCTTAGTGCAAACCCCAATGCAGATGTTCTTTGTGCGCATCTTACAGGGCTTTGCCGCCGGTTTGTGGCCAGCATCGTTAGCCTTAGTCTCCTCCTACACCCCAAAGAATAAGGTTGGTATCTGCATGGGCGTGATGCAGAGTGCCAACATCTGCGGTGGTATCTTAGGCCCTCTCTTTGGTGGTATCTTAGCTGAGGCTTTTGGTATTCGCACCTCGTTCTTCATTGCCGCCGGTGCGCTCCTTATCATCACCTTGGTGACCATCTTCTTTATCAAAGAGCCACAAAAAGCCCCAGAGCACAAAAAGGCTCCAGCTCCATCCTATCGCGAGCTCTTTAACCGTGCGGGCTTACCAATGATCCTCTTTGCCACTGGCCTTACCAACATGGTGATTCTGCTGTTGCAGCCAATCATGACCTTGTACATTGGTGAGTTACGTGGCCACAATGACAATCTGATCTTAATTTCCGGCTTAGTGTTTTCACTCTCGGGTATCGCTGGCGCTATTGCCGCGCCAATCTGGGGCCGCCGTGGTCAGAGCATTGGTTTCTTTAAGACCTTGGTAACCTCACTTACGGCCGCCGGTGTCTTAATCGCTTGCCAGTTCCTACCAAACACTCTCGTACCATTTGCGATCTTGCAATTCTGTGTGGGTTTAGGATTCTCTGGTATCTTCCCATCAGCCAACGCCATGGTCATCAACCTGACCTCACCTCTAGAGCGTGGTTCCGCCTTTGGCATGCTCTTCTCGGCGCAGCAGATTGGTGGTGCCATTGGCCCGCTCATTGGCGGTCTGATTGCCACCTACGTGAACTTAGCCAGTATCTTCTTTGTCTCAGGCTGTATTCTGGTGCTGATTGCCCTGACGGTGTACTTAAAGATGCCAGCGGCGGTGCGTGGTCGTCCACAAGAGACCTTACACGAGCGTCCAGCACAAGACATCATCAAGGAGATCAAGGAGCAGGCAGCTAAGGAAGTGGCGCAGGATATGGCGCGCGAGCAGCAGAACTTAGCGCAAGTACGTGCTGAGCGCGCTCAGGAAGCAGCCCAAGCAAAAGCCAACCTCCAAGATGAAGCCAAGCAATAGCAGCAGAAGCAGAGCTTAGCTCGCACACAACTTAAACAAAGCAACGAGGCGCACCACGGTGCGCCTTTGTTGTTTTTGCAGGGGCAAAAGCTGCACAAGGGGATAAGGCGCGGCAGGACAATCACCTGCAAATCCACCTTACGCAGCCTGAGCCCTCCTGACCTCTCTATTCAGCTCAATTCACGCCTGCATTACCCCGCCCTCCCCAGCGCTGCCCATATAAGCCCCATGCGGCTCTACAGCCTCAAGAGCACTTGGAACAATTATTGCTGGCTGGCACCCTCCTTTTTCTACCCCCAATCCTCACCACCCTGCCCCCCCAGCGTCTCTATACCCACCGTTTTTTGCCCACTCCTGCTCTCTTTTCCCTTATTTAAGCCGTTTTTGCAGGGTCTGCATAGAAAAGCAGACCGTGTTTGTAGCACAGCAGCACAACAAAAAATTTTTTGCCAAAGGCTTGCAGTCAATAGCGTGTACTTTTCACCCAAAATTCTCCTCCA
>CASEBB010000011.1 GCA_949286015.1 uncultured Succinivibrionaceae bacterium
GGAGTTCTTAGACAACTTCACCTACGGTGCGACCTTAGGTGTGGAGGCTAAGACTGGTAGCTTCAGCTTTGGCTTAGGCGTGAACTACACCGGCTCCTCCAATGCCGATGAGTACGGCGTCAATGCCAATGCTCGCTTCGTGTTCTAAGAGCACGTAAACAGAGTTACAACACGTAAGACAGCAGGGCACTCTGAGCCCTGCTTTTACTAAAGGGCGCATGGTCTTTTTAAGCCCCTGAGCATTGGTTACCCCAACGCTTAGGGCTGCAAGGCTTTGCGCCCTTTTTATGAGCTAAACAAGCACTGGTCCAAAAGCGCTAATTTAAGCCATATTTCCCTTAGCCTTGCTGACCTGAACGCTGCTGATGCGTTGTCTTGATCTGTGTAGCTCAGCTCTTTTGCTTTTGTGTAAGGTACTTATTTTGATCGATAATGCAATAAATCTCTCGCAAGATCGTGACTGCTTAAACGCTGCAGTACAAATCGTCAAGGCGCTAAACTACAAGCAAGCTCTTCCTTTAAACTGGCAAGACATTCTGGGGCGTGCGCCTAGCTGCTTGGGAGAAGCCATAATCTGCTTGTGGCAACAGTATTTCTCTGGTGTGCACATCAACCCACCATTACCAGAAAACATCTTTGCAACCACCATCAATCCAGCTTGTAATCTTGTTGGCCAGTTACTTTTGATGTTGTCTCAAGGCAATGCTCACCCACTGGAGTTGCAATCACGCTTGCTTTTACCTCCTGCCGTGGATGCAATTGAAGCTGGCCAATACTATCTGTTTGCAGGGGATGGGACAGATACACCATACGAGCAGGATCTAAATGACACCTTAGATAGTGCCACGGCTCTCTTCACAGCAGCCTATGATTACATTGCCAATCATCCACTGGGTAGTCCCGCCTTTCTTGTCGCCTACAAGTATGTGCTTCAGCGCAATATCAACTATCCAGAGCTCTGTGCTTACGTCTTACTAGCGTTAGCAGCTCTGCCGGAGAACGGTGATTGGAGAAATGTCAGCTCCTCGCAGGTTCTTGGCAAAGCAGATATTGTTAAGTTTATGGCAAGCACACTAGCTTTGCGACCTAATGTCACCAATAATGACGAAGTGCGTGAAACGGCCATCTATGCCTTGCTTAACGCAGGCGTAATTGAGCGTAAAGGAGACCCGACTTTTAGCAGTGAGCTGCGAAACATCAAATACTTTATTACCCCTCAAACCTTAACCGCCCTGCAACAGCTTACAGCCAACGGCGCTTGGTAGAGCCTAAACAGAAAGCGCCAAGACAAGCCATCTGGCTAAACATGCGCTTGTTGCTAACCTCGCGATCATCGTCGCTTCGCAGTGCTTAGCCTCCTTCACCTATGATGAGACCTTTGATGTGAGGGCTAAGGCTGGCAGCTTCAGCTTTGGTTTAGGGTGAACCACACCGGCTCCTCTAATGCCGATAAGTATGGCGTCAATGCCATCGCCGCTGCGTGTGCTAAGCGCACGTAAACAGAGTTACAACACGTAAGACAGCAGGGAACTCCGTGCCCTGCTGTCATCCAAGGGGGCATGGCCTCTGGGTTGTGCGCCCTTTTTGCGTTTTGTACTGGGCTTGGCACCGGCGAGGTGCTACCATACGCTCTATGTTTAACCCGTGGCTTGCCTCTGGCGACCACCTTAACTTAGGTTCTCAATATGGATACCCTGCCTTACCTCTGCCGTAACTACATGCTCCTTGAGAAGCAGTGCATCGACCTGTTCTCTATCGTGGTTATCGACGACCAATGCTTAGACCTGCCAAACGCCACCTACTCTGCTCTCATTTACGGCATCGCACCAACCATTGAGAGTCTGGCCAAAGCTCTGCATAAAGAGTTAGCCCAGACAGACTTAGCCAAGTCACGAGTAGATCCTGAGCTGCAGGAATTTAATGCCAAAGAGCACTTTGACTACCGAGCATTGGCCTTCTTAGACCAAGCCTTAGATCTGTCCCAAAAACAAGTAAAACTCACCTCGAAGGTGGTGGCTCTTTCTGAGGAATCTGGTAACCGCATATTAACCCCACTCCTAAACGCACACAAAAGCGAACACGCAGCAGAAGCAGCTGAAGCAGAAGCAGCTGCAATAGCAGCAGCAAAGGCAGCAGAAAAAGCAAAAGCAAAAGCAGAAGAAGCCGCTGCAAAAGCAGAAACATCTGCAGAAGCAGCGACAAAAGCAGCTGATGCAGCTGAAGCAACAACAAAAGCAGAAGCGGCAACAAAAGCAAAAGAAGCAAAATCAGCTGCAAACGCAGCTGCAAACGCAGCAACCAAAGCAGCAAAAGCTGCAACAAAAGCAGCAGAAGCAGCTGAAGCAGCTGAAGCAGCAACAAAAGCAGAAGGGGCTAATCAGCCTTGTCAGCGCCCGCTTTGGATTAAAGCCTACCAAGATTACAAACATGACCAAGCGAACGCGCGACAAAACTCCGCCAACTGTCCTACAGCTAGAGCCTTACTTGAGGCTATAGGTGCTGCCTTCTTACTGCTAACCGTTGCTAAGAGTCTCCCGCTTAAAGACGGCCCAAAGTTCTCCAAGTTTGACTTTACTTTTGGCTCTGAGCTTTTTGAAGCGACTTATACTCGCCCGACCTTTACCAACTTCAAAGGCCATTTGAGCCCAGAAAACCTCCAGCTTGATCCATGTTGGAGGAAAGCTCTGTTTGTGGTTAAGGATACAGATATCTATATCATCACTAGCTCTCTTGTCGAGACCTCTGCCAGCAGCGCAAACTTAGAAAAGGATTTTTTCAGCAATCAAGCCTTTCTTGACTACTATAACGAACATCAGGAAGAAATTAAAGAAATGTTCACTCCCACTCCAAGCGACCCCTACCTACTAGAGATACTGATAATATCGGTTTTAAGCAGCTACACTGAAAATACGCAAGATCAGGCTCAGAAAGCATGGAGCGACAACATGATAAACAGAATCATCGCTCCTCGTTTACACAGTTTTATACTCTTGGCAAAAGCCTACAACATTGAGCTAAGCTGCTCCATCTTTGATCCATTTGTAGCTTTCAACCACTACAAGAAAGCCTCTGAGATCTACGCCTACGATAAACTGAGCCAAGACAATCATGAGGCTCAGAAACAGTAGCCCAGCACCGCGAAACTAACACCTCAGACAGCAGCGCACTCCACGCCCCGCTGTCTCTTCAAAGGGCGCATGGCCGCCAAAAGGCTATGCGCCCTTTTTGCGTTTATAGCGGAGCTCGCCTCAAGGCAAGCAGAGCCCTCCTATCCCGCCATCATGTGCTCTCAGGTAAATTTTACATAACTCAGCCAGTAACAATAGATACTTAAGAACAGCATATTTTCAGTGTAAGCTTGCAGTAAAATCTCTTGTGTAAGGTGTTTACAAATTTCTATGAGAATTATCTTTAGTTGGCATAGATAGTGCTTTTTTTTTTTTTTTTTGGTAGGATTTTTGTATTAATTGGGTATTTAAATTTTACCTTTTGCCAACCTCGCACGAAGCGCTTATACATGCGGTTTTCTCGTACTACCACCGCCGCAGTCATGATGTGAGTTTGTCATCACCATGCGCTGCGTGTGGTGACTTGCACTTTTCTGGTGCTGTACTTAGCCGCCTCTGCCAAAAAGCTGGTGTGCCGCTACGCAGTGCAACAGCTGCAGCTGCGCAGGTATGAGCAGCGCCGCATAACCACGCTTAGTGCTACCCCACCTCGTTGCCAAAAGGCTTTCCTTTCTTATTGCGTTCACCACCTCTATATCGCGCTGAGCCACAGCAGCTGTAGCATTAGCTGCCGTGAAGCACGTCCCTTGGTAGGGAGCTGTGCCGTCTCAGCTGCTACTTTCCCCTCTCTTCGTTCCAGTCACGTGCTCTGGCCTTACTACGGGTCGGCCTTACCGTTCCTGCAAGCGCTGTTGCAGACTGCTCCTCTAAGCAGGCTCAGCGTCCCAACACACGGTAAGTAGCGCCAGCGTTCCCTTTTCTTGCAGGCGTGCACGCGTCCGCGCTGTTACCTCTGGCTACAAGCGCAGTTAGGGCTTTGCCCCTACTGCCGCAGTCCAAGTGCTTCATTTCTCTTTGCTCTGTACCTCTCCTCTGCCGCATGCTGTACGCCAAAAGCTGGGCGCACGGTAAGCACAGAGTGTGTCCAGAGCAAGGACTAAGTAGCCAGCGTGGTACCCAACGCGCGACGTTGACCGACTCTAATCATGCTTGCTCGGCTCTTCCTGCTGCGATGCAAGGTCACAGCAGCTCTGCTTTACCACGCACGCTCTGCGCAAAACAGAGTCCCTCGCGTGGGCTCAGAGGATATGCGCTTTAAGGCCTGGCCCTCACGGCTGTCCCTACACCGCTTAGACGTCTTCTGGGTTAAAGCACGGAGATACGAGCACCAGCTCAAGGCTGGCTCAACACAGCAGCCCACAAAGGGCCTCATAAGGCCGCAATGCTCACGGAGCGACGCGGGGTAAAAGCTCTTTATCCCGCACTTACAGCTCTGCGGCTGCCACACAACAAACTGATATCTGACTGCACACACAGAGAGCTTTTACCGTCTGCCTCCCTACCCTCCTTTCTCTGGCAGACGCGGTGGTGACGCCTATCACGACGCGACACTTTGGAGAGAAATCCTGATTCTTATGGGCTGTAACAGCAGGGGCGCCCGTGGTGTGCCTGCAGCAGCTGGGATTTCTGTGCCCGTCGTGGGATGCAATTACACAAACTGATGAAGCAAACTAACAACGCGCTGAAGTTTTTACTGGCGCAATATCGCGCGATCTTTAAGAGCGCTTACGTCAAGGGCCTCGCTGCCGCCGTTCTGACTGCAGGTATGGCTGTAAGCGCCGCGCAAACGGCTAATGCTGCCGAAACTTTAAGTGGTGACGCTTTCCAGACCTTAACTGGCGAAGTAAACATCGATAGTGGTGACCAGTGGAATAACCTCAATTTAGACGGCACCACAAACGCTATTACCAATAACAACATCACCGCCATTAACATCACTGCCCAAAGCGGCGCCAATAGTGTTAAGGGCACGGTAACCACCAACAACGCTATCTGGAATTTCCATGATAGTGGCACCAGTGGTACCACCATTGGTTCGGGTGGTGCCGCCACTACCCTGACCGCCAAGGGCTGGGACGTCAATACCGCAGACACCATCACCCTCAGTGGTGGTGCTGGTGCAGGTTCTGGTACCTCGGTTTTACTGCAAACCTTAAGTCTCACCTCTGGTACGATCACCTTAACCTCTACCGCTAGCAGTGGCAGCATCTTCCTCAGTGCTAACACCATTACGGCTAACGTCGGTGATGGCGTGACCATCAACCTGAGTGGTGCTGATGCTACCAATCAGACCATTGTGCACGGCCAGTTAGATGGTGCCGGTACGCACAAGTACAATGTCGCCGATAGCAAATTTGGTACGCTTGAGGTCTGGACGGCCGAGGGCAGCAGCGCTAATGTCGACATCACGGTAGGCGCCAGTGGTGCTGACATGAGCATTGCCGCTTCTGGTAGTGAAGATGATGATGGCACTACTTGGGGCACGGGCACCTTAAACATCCAGAGCGGTACCATTAGCATTGCCAACTCTAATACTGCTGGTTCCGGCGGCTCTCTGACCATTACTGCTGGTACGATCGAGTTAGGCAACCAAGTTACCTTACAAAGCTCTGGTAGCAACACCTCTGGTACTGCAAGCGTAATCGTCAGCGGCTCCTCTGCTGACGCCGCCACCTTAAAGCTGGCTTCTACGACCTTACAATCGTTCTTTAGTGGTGATGGCACCTCTACTCAAGCTGGTGCTCTTGACCTGACCAAGGGTACGTTATTCCTCACTGATAACGTCAACTTAAATACCTTTACCTACACCACTACTTCTGGTAGTGCTGGCGCCATTTACGCCAGTGGTGCAGGTAATGCGGTGATCGCCGGTGATGAGCTGACGATGACCACTAAGCTGGAAAACGCGTCTGACCTCTACGTTGAGGCTACTAAGCTCAACCTCACCGAGCTGTCTGATACCGACAACGCTTACGGTGTTGGTCGTACCACCGCTGCTGCCTACAACCTGACTCTCAATACCAAAGCCGCTGCTGACGGCACCGCCGCTGATAACGCCTTTACCGTTAACCACGATATGGTCTACGCCTCTACCCAAGAGGTCACCAATCCTTATAAGGACGTGGCTACTGATCCTGCCACCATTACCGTGGCCGGTACGGGCACCATTGGCAACAACCTCTTAGTCACGGGTGCAAGTGGTTCGCTTACCATTGCAGCTGGTCACTACACCACTGCCAATGATATTGAGCTGAGCAGCTCCGGCTCCTTAACTGTCGGTGGTCAAACTGACGACTTTAAGGGCGTCGATGCCAGCTTAACCCTGCAAAACGGTGCGACCCTGCTGTTAAATAACAGTGGTAGCAACGCCACTGAGGTTACCATCTCTGGCAATACCGCTGATGCGGCATGGTCAGCTGGTATTACTCATACCCCTACTGCGGTCTTAGACCTTACCCAAGGTACCGTGCAGTTTGCGTATGATGACCACGATGCTCCAACTACTGGCACTTACAACGCCACCGCTTCTTTCAATGTCGGCAGCAACGGTGAGCTCGTCTTACGCGAGGATCAGTTCGACTACCTGCTCAACAACCTCCGTGAGCTTGAGCAGCACAACACCGCTGTCAGCGGCGCTGCCTTGAATCTGAGCGGTGGTACGATCACGGTCGAGGGTGATGTTGATATCGATATTGGCCTTATCACCACTACAGCCGATAGCGATAGCAAGCTGAGATTCGATACCACCTCCGGTGGTGTCTTAGCCGCTGACACCATTACCATTAGTGAGAGCGAGTCCAATCCTGTTGTCATCACTGACGCAGGCACGGCCTTAGACCTCGGCTCTAAGAACGGTAAGCTGCAAGCGGAGACCATTAACCTCCACAACCACAGCATTAACGCCAATAACGACAACTACGTCGACTACCAGATCACCACTGGCACCATAGAGGTTGGCACTGCTTTCAACTCCGATAACCCAACCGTGATCTTTGGTGATGGCACCTCCGGCGCCAACTTAACCTTAGGTTACGTTACCGAGAATGTCGATGACTACGGCATCGGTGTAGGCACCTACACCACCTCCGCCGCTACCGGTAAGGTCAACACCAACATCAAGCTCAATGGCGGTGCTTCTACCGATGGTTCTGAGCTGACGGTGAATTACGGTGACTGGGCTATCCGTGACTTAGAGGCCAGCAACGCCACCATTACGGTGGGTCAAACTGCCGCCAGCGATGCCGACAGTAACCTGTACGCTGCCTCCTTAACCGGTAAGGCCTTAAAGCTCAACACCGGCGCCGCGATGACCGTCAAGAGCAGCGCTACTGCTACCTTCGACACCTTAAACTTAGCCGGTGGTACCGCAACTGTTGAAAACACCACCCTGACCATCAATGGTCTGCAGACTGGTTCAGAGGCTAATGGTGATCTGTCCTACGGCTTAACCACCACTAACGGCACCATTACCGTCGATGGCCGCGAGGGTGTCTTAGCCTTAGGTGAGGTGGCGGTCTCTGGCATCAGTGCCACTAAGAGCACCTCTAACAACACCACTACCTACGCCATCACTGGCTTAGACGACCTCAAGGGCTTTGTCACCTTAAAGGATTACGCTACCTTAAGCTTAGCCTTTGATAGCAGCGACATCTTTGGTGAGGAGTCCTTAGAGGCCTTACGTACCGCCTTTATCTACAACTCTGATGGTACTGCAGCCTCCACCGGTGGCTTTATCGACATTGGTGCCGCCACTGTCGATGGCATTGTGGTGACCAACAACCAGATCAGCTGGAATGACCTTGAGCAGTACAAGGACATCATTGCTGACATCGTTAACCAAGACACCAAGAACGCGACCTTAATCGACGTTAATGCCGCTGACACGGTGCAAGCTAACGTGGGCAATGTCTTAGCTGACGGTGCCACCCCAGTAGTCAACTTCAGCGACAGCACCCTGCACAATGGTGCTAACGGCTTCGTTAACAACGAAAACGGCACCCCAGTCACCTCTAACGTGATCTCTGGCGCCCACTTAGGCCTCTACAACGGCGGCACCATTGGTGCGGTGACCTTAGAGCAAGGCACTGCTACCAGCGACACGGAGTTAGCGGTGATTGCCTCTGCTGCCGAGGACGGCACTGAGCCTACCACCACTATCGCTTCTGTCGATGGCAAGGGCCACGCTAACACCAGCTTTGTGGTGCAAGGCGCCACCGAAGTCACCGGTAAGGTCGATGTCGGCTCCTTAGTCGTGGACAAGGCCTTAACCATTGGTGGTGAGGCTTACGCCACTGGCGGTCTCTACTCCACCGAGAATGAGGATGGCACCTTAGTCACCACTGGTGACTTAAAGGTTACCACTCTCGAAGTGGACAACGGCGCAAACTACGGCGGTAACCTCACTGCTACCGGTGCCGTGCGCTTTGGTGGTATCAGCCCAGCCTATGAGGGCGAGCTCTACTACTTAGCCGGTAACAACACCTTTACCGATGTCGCCTTCAACCAAGCCACCGAGCTGGATCAGGGTACGACCACTGCTGACAACGTCACTGTGGGTGAATCCTTATTCGTTTACGGCGGTGGTACCTTAGATGCGGGTACGCTGTCCTTCTCCGCCTCTAACAACACCAAGTACATCCAAGTCGGCATGGATGCCGGTAGCGATGAGGACGCTGGTGAGACGTGGGAGAGCTCCGCTGGCTACTTAAGCCTTAATCGCTTAGACCTCAATGGTGGTGTCTTATTAGTCGACCCAGACTATGAGAAGCCAGCCTCCATGGTCGCGGTTGATCGCTTCGGTGCTGCTGTTACCCCAGAGAACGATGTCGATGCCGGTAACGTTAATGGCAACTTAGTGGCGCTGCGCAACTCGGTGCTGGCTATTGGTGTCACTGACAGCAATCCAGACGACGAGACCACCGTCTTTGACGAGATTCGTAGCACCTTTAGCAACTACTTTGATGCTAACGGCTCGCTGTCGAATGCTGACGGCCGCGTCGGTACCATCGCCTATGTTGCTGACAACGTGACCTTTGACGCAAATTCCGTACTGGTACTCAACGCCAATCTGGATGCCACCCGTTACAAGGCCTTAAATAACGGCACGGCGACTAACGTCACCGCTGAGGAAACAGCGTTCCAAAACGCGATTAGCCAAAATGAGTTCTACTTAGGTGCTAATACCGCGTTAGCCATCAGCGATGTGGCCTTAAACAAGACTACTAGCGTCACCAATAGCGATGGTTCGACCACCACGACGCCAATTGCTGCGGTGCACTTCGATACCAACAACGCCTCGGTCTTTGGCGACGGCGGTAAGATCGTCTTAGTGGGCACCAACTTCGACCCTAACAAGGAAGTGATGTTGTTCTCGGACAACGACACTGCCGAGGGTCAAAACGGTGTGGAGATCGCCGCTGACGGTCAGGACATTACGGTTGAGTCCTTAAGTGGCATTTACGTCATGACCTTAGAGGCGGGCACCACCACTACGGCTACTACGCTCACCGTGGACAATGCCGCGCTGCAAGAGGCTTGGTACGCTGCTTCCGACCCAGTGCAACACCTCTTAGACAACTACGTGTCTAACCGTGGCACCTCGGGTGTGGTAGCAGCCAACTCGCTCTTAGGCGAGCGTGCCGCTGGCATTCGTTACGACGTTGCCAGCAACACCTTTAGCGACAGCACTGGTGCTGCAGTGCAGGGTTATGTGGCAGTCGCGAATGCAGACGGCTCGTACACTGTCTACCACGCTGCTTCTAACGCTCTGCTCAACTACACCACCGCTAGCGACTACTCCGGTGCAACCGCTGAAACGGCAGCACGCTTAGGTGCTTACGCCGGTGTGGCGCAGGCTGCTTTAGCGGCAGGTGCTTCCACCTACGACGCCATCTCCGGTCGTATGGGTATTGGTGCTGAGGCCTCGGCAATGACCTTTGCTGACAACGGTCAGGGTGCTGGTCTGTGGTTAACCCCTATCTACAAGAGCCACGATTCTAACGGCTTCGATGCTGATGGCGTGAGCTACGGTGTGGATATGGATCTCTACGGTGTGGCCTTAGGTGCTGATTACACCTTAAGCAGCGGCTTACGCGTGGGTGCCATGTTCAACCTCGGCTCCGGTGATGCTGACGGTCAGGGCGCGGGTAGCTTAGCTTCCAACGACTTTGACTACTACGGCTTTGGTCTCTACGCTGGTTACACCATGGGCCAACTCTCGGTGGTCGGTGATATCACCTACACCGCTGTCGACAACGATGTTGAGGCTAACTTAGGCAGCTTTGATACGGTTGGCGCTTCGCTTGACAGCACCAACTTAAGCGTGGGTGTCACTGGCAAGTACGAGTTTGACTATAATGGTCTGTATGTCACGCCACATGCGGGCTTACGCTACAGCACCATTGATATCGACGACTACGATGTCTCTGGCCGCGATACTTACGCGCACTTTGCCTCTGACAGCTTAGACGTGTTCTCTATCCCTGTGGGTGTGACCGTAGCTAAGGAGTTTGTGGCTGGTACGTGGACGGTGAAGCCATCGTTTGATGTGACCTTAACCGGTAGCTTCGGCGATGACTCCTTTGATGGCGAGGTGGATTGGGTTGGCATCAGCAATGTCAGCACCGCTACTTCCACTGAGGTCTTAGATAACTTCACCTACGGTGCGACCTTAGGTGTGGGTGCTAAGACCGGCAACTTCAGCTTAGGCTTAGGCGTCAACTACACGGGCTCGTCCAACGTTGACGAGTTTGGTGTTAACGCCAATGCCCGTTACGTCTTCTAAGACGAAACCAGCCAAGCGTTCTCATACGTAAGGGAGCAATGATGTCATAGCACCTTGCTCCTGTAACCCAAGGGGGCATAGCCTTGTAGGCTATGTCCCCTTTTCGCGTTTGGGGGCAGCACTTTTGGGCGCGATGGTAGTAAGAGACAAGAATCAGCGTCGGCACCCACAACGCAGGAGGTTATCCCCAAAAGCACCTCCCCAAAGAGGTTACTGCCTACGCAGCTGTTTTACCCTGAGAAGGTGTTTAAGGTGTTTGCTACGGCCCTACTCTCGCGATAAGGCACCATGAGGCGCTTTTGCGCTTAGCGACCACCGCAGCTAAGCCCAAAACATCATGCTTGGGGCTATGCCCATACAGTAGATAACCTAAAAGCTCCTGACGGCGCCTTATCTCGAGAGTAGCGCCTTAGCAAACTCTTACTCTCAGGGTAAAACACCTGATTGTAGGCAGTTACCTCCTTTGATATTTGCTTTTTGGGATACACTCCCCATACAGCACAGCTTGGTTCCTCCTCCCCTGATGAGTAGCATAGAGTGGTGTGGCGTGGAATGGATTGGAGTGACGTGGCACGGTGTGGCGTGGTGTGGCGTAGCTTTAAGTGACGCTACATAGCCATGCTCTGGCACCACAAGGCCGCCAAGAAGCGCCAGCGAGCGTATCCCAAAAGCACTTCCCCAAGAAGCAACTACCTCCAATCAATGTTTTTTCCCTGAGCAGCGGTGTTTGCTGCGGCGCTACTCTCGCGATAAGGCGCCATGAGGCGCTTTTGCGCGTACCATACCAACCAACCTCTTCCCGCAGAACCAATCCGCAGCACGCGCTGCGCGCTGCCATGCTCAGCTCCAGCTTCCCTCTTAAGCTACACTCCGCTCTCCAGCACTGCTGTTAAGATCCCCACTGCAGACTATTTCTCCCACTGTGCTGTACAGGCACTAAATCTCCAAGCCCCCAACTCCGTGTGTAATACCGTGACTGTGACAGGGCAGTAGCCACAACCAATAGCCCCCACCTAAAGCTATCCCCGAGGCATGCCGCTACCAATGGCTGCTTACACTCAGGGGAGCCTCAGCTCTTTTCTGAGCCGCATGGCACTGCGGCCGCGCAGCAGCGCTTGCCTTTACCCTGAGAGCTGGTGTTTGCGGTGTGCTTGTGGTGCTCCCCACTGCAGGTGCTTAAGACCAAAGCCTTGTCTGGCACCACGCTCAGAGGCATGCGCGGCAGGCTCAAGCATTAAGAGCAGCCACAAGCGCTTGTGCTGTACGGAGGCAAGCAAACAAACGCCTGCTGGGCCTTTATCTCGAGAGGAGAGAGTAGCAACGCAGCAAACACCTCATCTCAGGGTCAAACACCAGCTTATAGGCCGTGACCTCATTTGGCTTTGCTTTTGGTGATACGCGCGCTGTTACCGCCCCTTGCTGTGCCCTGTGCTGTGACATGCCGAGACCAGTAGTGAGCACACAGCAGCAGTGCTTTCCTCTCACCAGAAACAATTAAGCCCACTGAGCTCGAACGAACCCAGCGGGCTTAATCACAAGAGAAGCTTGGGAGTGACGGGAGTGGTTTGGAGTGGCGTGGAGTAAGGAACGACTGCCTTAGAGCTGACGGGATTTAAGGCAATCATGCCTGCCCCTTCTTCATGAGAGGCTCAGGCTCAAGCACCTTTCATCTCGCGTCATCTCGCGGTGCAGTGCGGTATGGGACATTACCCGCACTACACCTTGCAGCCGTCACTGATGAGAGCTTTTGCTCCTTAGAGCTTACTTGGACTCGTTATCAGCCAGCTTGTCTAAGTGAGGGCGATCCATCTCCTCGTGCGAGAACTTACGAGCTTCCTCTGCACGACGCACCATTAACTCCTTCATGATGGTTGGATAGACCTTGTCTAAGTTATTGGTAATCGAGATGACTAAGCCAATCACCGACAGGATCAGAGGAATGGTGAAGTTGATGGTTAAGATGGCCTCTAAGGTCTCTTGAGGTTGCACCTCTAAGGAGGCATCGTAGTTGACTAAGGATAAGACGGCACCAACCACAGCACCACCCATACCTAAGCCAATCTTGAAGCCAAAGGACGAAACCGAGTAAGTAGCACCCTCTAAGCGGCGACCAGCCTTCCACTCACCATACTCTGCCACGTCAGCAATCATGGCAAACATGGCCACTAAGTGGATACCCCAGCCGATACCCTTGATGCCGCTACCGATTAACAGGGCATAGAAACCAAAGGAACCGATGACTAAGTCTGTGCCCACAAAGAGGTAGCACATGCCATAGCCGAGCACATAGAGGACATAACCAAAGATAATGGTGTTCCACTTACCACGGAACCACTGCATGATCCATGGGAACATGAAGCAAGCGATTACCTGTGGTAACACCGAGGCAAAGGTTAAGTGGCCAAAGAAGGCATCGTCTTGAATGATGTAACGCGACAGGTACATACCAGAGGCACCGGTAATACCAGCGTTAGCAAAGTCGAGAACGAAGAAAGCTACGAGGTAGTAGAAGAAGGTGTTCTTGGAGAGAACGCGTAAGGACTCCTTGGCAGAGACCTTATCCTCAGGACGACGTGGCTGTGGCTTAACGCGCTCCTTGCACACAAAGAAGCATAAGAGCAGTAAAGCAAAGGCGACCGCACCATAGACAATGCAGATGATCACGTAGCTGCCAAAAGCCTTAGCCGCCACTGGGGTCACATAGCCTAAGACGATCGAGCCGATACCAGTCATCACAAAGCGGATGGAGTTCATGCCTGCACGCTCTTGCAGGTCGTCGGTCACGAACGAGGTCAGAGCGCAGTAGGAGAGGTTGCACGCCGTGTAAATCACTACCGTCAGGAAGAAGTAGGTCAAGAAGGCGTAGACAACCTTCATGGTCTCACCTAAGAAGTCTGGCACCGCAAAGCACAAGACTAAGAAGATGGCCATGAAAGGCGAAGACCATAAGATCCAAGGACGGGCTTTACCTAACTTAGAGTTGGTGCGGTCTAAGATGTAGCCCATAATCAGATCAGAGAAGCCGTCGAAAATACGTACCGACAGCATAATGGCAGCTACGGCAGCGGCGCTGATCTTGACGTCATCGGTGTAGTAGATGGTTAAGAACATACCGACGACGTTCCAGATAATGGTGCAGCCTAAGTCACCACTACCGAAACTTATCTTTTCAAACATTGAGACCTTGTTCGAGGCCATGAACTTTTCCTCCCAACCTCAAGTAACAGCTTGCAGCCGCGCAAGGCGCCACAGAGCGCCCCTGCTACCTGTTCCTTGCAGGCAACACCGACCATGGTCGACGCGAGCTACCTCTACCTGAAGTTATGCACGCTTTCCTCAATTCTCAAGCTTTACCGCCGCCCTTAAGTACCCGTTTACGTGTACGTGCACGAAATTACGGCGCATAAAACCGCAAGATAGCGATGAAAATCCTCACAAGGGCAAAAAACACTTTGCCCCTGCTCCGCCCTTCGTGATTAGGCCCCGCTAAAATAGCGTGTTTGCGAAAAATTTGCACCAATCTTTGTGCATAAAGTTGATCTTCGTCAAGAAAAATTTGCAAAGTGTGCGCGTGCACAAAGGCAAAACAGATGTCAGCCAAAAGGGCTGGGGTACAGGCTCACTTGTAATACCACTGGCCCTATGTACCCTGCTCTGTGGCTCAGGGGTGCAAGCAGATGAAAGTTAAGACGGCGGGATAGTCTGGAGGTGTGGGCTGGAATAGTTGGGAAGTGGACTCTTATCAGGGGTTGGGGGATATGGCGCCAGCACTATCTCAAGGCTGGTCAGGGCAAATACCCTTACAGCGCTGCGCAGGCTTGAGAGCATTAACGATGTGCTGCTGGTGGTATCCACCAAGCGCAGAGGAGAGCCGCTAAGTGTAGGTAATAGTGATGGTGGTTGTGCGCAGAGGCGTAGCTTTGCTGTCAGACCAGCGATAAGAGCAAAACCATAGCGCTAAAAGCAAAAGGCGCTAAGCTCATGATAAGCCCAGCGCCCTGAGAAGTGACAAGCGAGATGGTGACAGCGACTCAATGCAGAGGACGCACCTTAAGATGACGCAGCAAGCTCGGGTGCTATCACACGTTGCTGTGGCGAGCACAGCCGCGTGCTACTTCCTATCCTTATCCCTATCCTTAGTGTAGCTGTTCACCTTTGTGACGAGTAAGATGGCGACACAAATAAAGAATGCAACAAAGAGCACGGTTACCAAAAGGCTACCAAAATGGAACATGTTTCCTCCTGCATACTGCCGAAACAAGCAACTGTGCGTAGGAGTATAAACCGCATAGGAATCAGCGCAAGTTAAGCCCATAGCAATGTCCCCGCATTTATTCCTAGAAGCCAAAAGGGCGCTACGCTCGTGGTGATTCCTGTGCCCTCTGAGGTGACTAACGAGCAGGTGACAGCAACTCAATGCAGAGGACGCACCTTAAGATGACGCAGCAAGCTCGGGTGCTATCCCTCGCTGCTGTGGCGCGCACAGCCGCGTGCTACTTCCTATCCTTATCCCTATCCTTAGTGTAGCTGTTCACCTTTGTGGCGATTAAGACGCCGACACAAATAAAGAACGCAACAAAGAGCACGGTGACCAAAATGCTACCAATACCAACAGAGTCCATGTTTCCTCCTGTCTATGGCTGAAACAAGCAGCTGAGCGATAGCTGGGGGTTAGCCGTAGCTGCAAGCTTGGATAGAAAACGAGGCACTGTACGGAGGGAGCGATTAGAGGTTATAGCGCCGCAACTGATAGGAGTGGCGCGCTAATCTCTAGCGCCATGAATACGCTTGGCAAAAAGGACAGAGACACGCGGCGGAAGCCATCCCCTCAAACAGGTGCGTCCTGTGATGGCGCTTACCTCGGATAGTGGCGAGCACAGCTGCGTGCTAACTCTTATCATCCTTGTAGAGATCGCTCATCGTCTTATTGATTAAGTGCCAGCAATAGATCACAACAACAATAGTGGTCACTAAAACGCAAATGCCAACAGGATTCATATTCCCGTACTCCGTGGATCACTGGCCCCAATGGGTACTGGTCTGTTTATAGGATCATAAACCGCACAGGAATCAGCGTAAGTTAAGTCCACAGCGATGCCCCTCCTGCTATTGCTGTGAGCCCAAAGGGCGCTAAGCTTGTGGAGAGCCCAGTGGTTCTCAAAGGTGACTAACGAGATGGTGACAATGTGCGCTGCAGAGACATCCATTGTAAGAAGGCGCAGCCAGCTGTGCGTTATCCACTGTTGCTGTGGTCAGCACAGCTGCGGGCTACTTCTTGTTCTTGTCCTTGGCCTTGCAGATCTCGTCCCATGTTTTATTGATCAAATGACCACAGTAGATAAAAACAACAAGAAAAGTGACGAAGATGAAAAGGCCAACAAGCATTTGCGTGTCCATTTTTCCTCATTGCTGAGGTCAGTACGTACCGTTTGCTGAAGGCGATCTTAGAGCTGAGGATAATAGCCGTGGCTTTAAGACCTGCTCTAAGACCGCTTATAGCAAAAGGGCGCTCAGCTTGTAGTGAACACTGCGCCCTCAGAGGAGACTAACAAGCCAATAACAGCGATACGCTCCAGATGATGGCACAGCCATAGGTGCCGCTATCCCAAGATTAGGCTCTTCTGCATAAATATGAATCGCTAGAACAGAACACAAGCACTTAGCACTGACGCCGATAAACATCAGTTTTTTGCTTATGATATGGGTGGCACTACACCGCATGATCTGTGCTAGGATTCAAGATAGACTTAGGTGGATGCCAAAAGCAGAAGAGCCCCAGACTCTGTGGCAAGCACAGAGTCTGGCTTTTACTTATCGCCCGTCTTCTTTTGATCTTTTGGATCCATTGGTGGTAACAAGAAGTCGATCCAAGAGTAAATCCAAAACCCCATAATGCCCATCGCAACAATGGTACCGATGAACATAACCGCTTCAGGAGTCATAATGTCTCCCCCCTTCTGTGGCTAGCACAGAATCGTGAGTTAATGACCAAACCCGTGGATACAAGGGCTGTAACGAAACAGGCTCTGTGCTAAAGCGGTGATAGGCAGAGTCGTAGCTACAATGCCTGTTCTAAGGTCGATTATAGCAAAAGGGCGCTAAGCTCGTAGTGAGCACTGCGCCCTTAGATGAGGCTAGCAAGCCAATAACAGCGACACGATGCAGAGGCAGACCATAAGATGATGGCACTGCCATATGTGCCGCTCCACTGTTGCTGTGGTCAGCACTGCTGAGGGCTACTTCTTTGGCTTCTTTGAGATGTAGATAGCAACCCCCAAAGTTACATACATGATCACCAGAGCGATGATGACCCCAATCCAATCCGAACTCATGTTGTTCTCCATCCTATGTCCGCACCAACAACTGCGTAATGCGCAATACCTCTAACCGTAGCTGCGGTGCATGGCCGCGTATTGAAGCAGGTCGCAAAGATAAAAGGCTGCACAGCACTGCAAGGAGTAAAGAGTGATTGCAGAGTCTTGATCATAGCGACACTATGCCTGTTCAGCCCCCAAAGAGCTGGTGAGCAAGATGTGTCGCTATCCCAAGATTAGGCTCTTCTGCATGCCCCACATCAATATTAATCGCTAGGACAGAACACAAGCACTTAGCACTGATGCCGATAAGCATCAGGTTTTTGCTTGTGGCATGGGTAGCACTACACCGACCGCATGCTCTGAGCAAGGATTCAAGATAGAATTAGGTGGATGCCAAAAGCAGAAGAGCCCCAGACTCTGTGGCAAGCACAGAGTCTTGCTGTTACTTATCGCCCTTCTTCTTTTTGTCTTTTGGATCCATTGGTGGAAACAACTCGTCGACCCAAGAGAACATCCAAAGCAGCATACCGCAAATCGCAACAATGGTACCGAGGAACATAACATCTTCAGGAGTCATAATGTCTCCCCCTTCTGTGGCTAGCACAGACATCGTGAGTTAAAGACCAAGCCCGTGGATACAAGGGCTGTAACGGAACAAGCGCTGTGCTAAAACTAGCAGCACTGGAAGCATCAAGGCTAAGCTTAGCGAGCGCATACATCACAGCCTATCCAATTACAGCCCAACCATAGCGCCTACGGATCGTAGTTTTTGATGCGCTTCAGTACGCGGCTCATCAAGATCTCAGTAAAAGCTGCGAACAGAGAGAGCACAACCATGACTCCGATAACGAAGTTTCTGTCGTCAGGTAACAGAGAGGCCCCCTTCTGCCAAAAAAAGGCAGCAACGGAGCCAAGCATCACCACCAAAGTGAAGAACAGCTTCTCCAGAGTGCCATATAAAATCTTGGCCCCCTCTAAAAAACTCTTCTTTTGTGCTTGCTCATCCTTTTGAGAGGCTGGCTCAGTCTTTTGCAGGACTTGTACAGCCATCTGCAGAACTTGCACAGCAGTCTGCAGGAGTTGCACTTCCTGCTTTGAGGCTGGTTCAGAGTTGTCTGCCATAGACTACCTCTTACGTTGATTATACCGGAATCCGCGCCTCGCTCGACAAAAGTTGCCTTCGCAGTCTGTAGCACTTCTTACCCCGAGGGCAAACCGTGCTTACAGGCGGGTTTTCGGCATTTGGTTACAGAAAACAACTGACAGATGATGGGAGTGCTGTCAGCTGGTTGCTGCTCTGTTCTACCTCATGTGTTCACCTCCCGTTATTGGGTAGCGCCGAGCATAAGCTCTGGGAGTGGGTGTAGAGAAACAATCATCAGTGCTGCTTAGGCCAAGCGCTCACTGAATGTAAGTACAGACGGGCCTTATTCGTTGTTGCATCAGTCCTGCTGTTGAGCAAGTACAGCCAAAGGCGCCTTAGCGCAGGGCAAAGCAGGCTGTGCCCTGCTCTGCATCAGCTTTGCTGTTGCAGCTCTGTAAGAGCGCGCTTCGCTTTCCTTTGCTGCGCTTTGAGCTCCTTACTCTGCCGTGAAAAGCCCTCTTGCCCTAAGGTGCGTACCTCTTTTAAGCGCGCGTTGTTCTGCTTAGTTCGCTGCTGATTGCGTTCTAAGCAAAAGTCCTTAAAGTCACCATCGACGTAGCCAAAGTACACCTCCCAGTGCCGCTCAGCTGCGCTCTGTCCTGAGCGTAAGACCAGCTTATGCGGGAAGCACACTAAGGCTCGCCTGTACTTGGTACCTTGTTCTAAGGCCTCTAAGCTCACCTTGTCCTTGAGCATGGTGCTAAAGTCAGAAAGAGCGAGGTCTTTGATGATGAGGTTGTCCCAGCGTAAGGCTGGGATAGCGACCTGAGATGGGTTACCCAACGCGCTGTGGCTTTGCTTGCTGCTGGCGCTCTCACCACTCTCACCGCTCTTACCACTCTCGCCACTGTGGACAGGCACAGCAGTGTTAGTAGCAGCAGCGGTAGCTGCATCAGGAGCACTGGCCGAGACGTCTGCCGAGGCATCTGCCGCCCTACTTGCTTCCGCTACCGCCGCATCGTCACCACTTACCGCTGATACTGCGCTGACGGCGCTGTCCGCGCCAGCAACAGGCTCTGCCTGTGGCTGTTCCTGTGGCGATGACGGTGGCTGCGGCTGCGACTCCACCCCCTCTATATGCTGCGCACGGCCTTCTGGGGTTGTAGGAATGGCCAGCGTGGCAGTAGAGACAACAGAGTCTGGCGGAGGACTGGTCGCTGCGGTAGCGGTAGTGGTGGTAGCAGCAACAGCATTGGCAGTGGCAGCATCTGTAGCGCTCTTACCCACACCTACTCCACTGTGCGCTGCTGGTGGCTCTGGTGTCGCTGATGGCGCTGCTGACGCTTTTGGCTCTGGCTGCGATTCACCTTCCAGTGATGGGGCATGGGCCATGATGAGCTCTAAGGACTGATCATGGGTAAAGTCCATACGCTGCAGCAGCGAGGCTTCCCATGCAGATGGCAGCTCTGGGGTTTCTTGGGATTGCACCCACTCCTGTAGCTGGGCTTGATGGGCCTCCGCATCAAGCAACGCTTGTTCGGTGTCATCAGGGCGGTAAAACCACGGCTTGCTCTTTTGTGCTTGCCACGCCTCATCTTGGGCAATGCCATGGCCGAGGTGTAAGACTATCGCTAACAGCGCCTGTGCTAATAAGGGATGAGAACACTCTAAGCGGGTAATGCTGGTTGCTTGCTCGTAAGAGACTCCGCTTAAATTGAAATCCACGCCGCGTACTACCACTAAGCCCTCAGCAGTGGTCACTAAGAAATACTGGTAGCAGTCCTTATTGCGACTAAGCAGTGGCGAGATATGAGCTGGCACTAAGCAGCGGCGCCATAAACGGCCATCGCTCTTGAAGTTGCCCTCTAAGCTCCCCAGCTCCTGCTCTTGCAGCCATAAGGAGAACAAGGCTAAGGCACGGGAGTGAGTCTGGAGAATAAGGCGCTGTCCCGAGACAAAGATGTCACTCTCCGGCGTGTTGGGCTTATAGCCATCAGCTAAACGGGCCTGTACCACGCGTGCCAGCAGCACATTAAGAAAGGTCGGTAAAAACAGGCGGCCTGTGCGAGCCTCGGACTCCTCTCTGCTGGCGGCCCAAGCGTCAGCAAAGTCTAAGAGCTTTTGTAAGGCCGGTGGCATGGCTGTAGATAAGGAGCCCACAGGTAAGAGCTGCGAGATCAGCGCTACCACTTGTGGGCAAAACTTACCTAAGAGCAGGCAGCCGTCGACATAGCCATGTGTGGTGTGTAAGGTCTCACGACCAGCGATGTGGCGCACATAAAGATAGGCACAGCGCTCAGTGGCACAGAACTGCGCTAAGGTCTGAGCATAAGGGTTATAGCGCTTACCACTATCAGCAACGATCTCTACATCGTAGAGGAGCTTGCCTAAGTCATGGGCACAGCACAAAAAGAGCACTGTGACCTCAAGGAGGAAGTCTAACTGCTTGTGGTTAAAGCGCCCGTGCTGGGAAAGAAAGAGCTCCTCACGCCAGCGCTGTAACGCTTTAATCACTAAGGCGCGATAGCGCTGCGCATGGCTCTCCGAGGCAAAGGCTCTTCCCGTAGCGGCGCTGCTTTTAAGCTGCGCTAAGAAGCGGGCGAGGGTATCATCCTCTTTACGGGCGGCAGCCTCTAAGGCAGCATCCGTCGCGTCCGCCGTCTTATCTGCGCTTTCCCTCTCTCCTGTAGACGCAGCGCTTTTGCTGGTAGTGGTAGTAGTGGCAGTAGTAGTAGTAGTAGTAGTGATAGAGCTCGCGGCAGCGCTACTCTCTGGAGCAAAGAGAGCTTGCGCCTCTTGAGCGGCGCGGTGGCGCTCGGCCAAAGTAGAGACATGGTTGGTGTCAGCGTGGTTAAAACCCGAGCTCTGGCGTAAGAGCTGGATGGCAATAAGGCTGACTTGGAGATTGTGCTTCACTAAGCCGCCTACTGCGACATCATGGGTTCCCTCTGAAGCAGGCAGAATCAAGCAATAGCTGGCCATGACCTGCATAAGAGGGCTGATGTAGAACTTAAAGTCACTTTGGGAGCATACTAAGGTGGTGTAGCGCTGGATGATGCCCAGAGCAATGGTGTTAGCTTGCAGGATCTCCTGTACCGAGCGTACCCGATAGCGCTCCCAGCCACTTAAGCAGATATTGAAGCCCTCTGAGGTAATTTGGCAGCGATCCCATGGCTCGCTTCCCATATCACTACCGCTAACCATACCGCTGGTAGCATCTGGTGAGGCCGTGCCCTCAGGTACGTGCTGCTGAGCAGAGGCAGAGGCTGCGGCGGTGGAAGATGCGGAGTTAGCGGCTACAGATGCAGCGGTATAGTTAGCGGCCGAGGCAGCAGCTGAATTGGTGGCAACGGCGGCAGCAGAATTCGTGGCAGAAGCAGCAGCAGCATGAAGCACAGTGGCTGCGGTCGCAGCCGTGGTGCTCGCGGCAGTGGAGCTCGCGGCGGCGGTAGTCGCAGCAGAGGAAGGCTCAGCAGAGGCTGCGACTTTTACTGCGCCCTGTCCTGTGAAGCGCTGTAAGGCACGGTTAGCGGTAGCAGTGACCTGCTGCCATGCCCCTTTGAGATTAAACACGAGATCCTCCCTACCGCGTGACTGCGGCTTGCGTGGCGCGGTGCTGGCTGAGTACAGCCTGTGTGCAGCAGCGCCTTACTCTGTGCTGTCCTGAGTAACCATGAGCGCCTTTTAGGTGGGCTAAAGTGGCGTGGAGAGGCGTGTAGTGGCTACTCTCAGGTGGTTTGGGTGCTGCGCGAACGTTGGTGATGTTGGTGTTTTTGGTGTTGGTAGTGGTAGTAGTAGTAGTAGTAGTAGTAGTGATGGTGGTGGCTTTACCTCTGTCTGCCTTTGCGCTTTTAGAGTTGGCAGCTCCGCCAGCACTACTCACAAAGGCGGCCTATGCGCTCGACTACCACTTAGAGGTAGTTGGTTGCACTGCACCACCGCCACCACTGTCATGCTGTTTTCTGCTCTGTTTACGCCTCTGGAGAGGATCAATTAGCGCAGAGAACTGGCGCGTTATGGCGGTGACCACGTTAAGAACACGTTAAGAGGCTGCTGTGGGTGGTGGTGGTTGACTCCACGGTGGCGTGCGACACACTGGTCGCACCACAGCAGATCTGAGCGTAAGTGCAAACTGGCCTCACCTTGTGCTCAGCGCGGCCCTTGCTCATGAGCCAAGCGGGCTTGATTGGTGGCGAGGCGCGCCAGCAACTGCTGCTGCGCAGGCGTAAAGACCACGTCCTTCGGCTTGCTGTTCTCGGCGCCAGCGGTGCTCGCGGCAGTGGTGGCTGTGGCGACAGTAGCCACCACCCCCGCTGCTGACTTAACAGCCACTGGCGGCGCTGTGATCTCCGACTCCTGCTGCTGATACAGACGCCGCATGCTCTGCGCTCTTGGTGTCGCAGGGGCACTCGCCACTTGCTGCTCTGACGGCGCTGCTGTCTGTGGCGCAGCGACGCTTCTTTTCACTGGGCTCTGCCTTAATGCGATCTCAGTACGCGGTAAAGCCTCTGTGGTGGGATTGGGGTTGGTGCTGAGGGTGGTGGGAGTGGAGGGAGTGGTGGCATGAAGCTCCTGAAAACGCAGTAAGACCGCAGGCGTATTCTCCTCAACACCGTCGCTGGTCTCGGGAGCCACACCCGAAGCAGCAGTAGCAGAAACAGAAGCCGCAGAAGAAGAAGAAGATGATGATGATGATGTTGTTGTTGTTGTCGTTGGCTCACTCTCCATAGGGGGTAAGCCAAAAAAGCCCGCGATCATGTCACTACCGCTTAAGCGCAGCTCCTCAGCAGTGAAGCTATCCTCAGGAAGAGTCTTGGAGGTTAAGGCTAAGTACATTGATGCTGGGAAGTAGATCAATCCCCCGATTACGGCAATAAAGGAAAGGGACAGCAGGAACAGTGGCACATGCACCACGAAGCCAAGGACAACGCCCACAAAGTGGCTAAAGCTCCACGCCATGAGGAGCGGTTTGCTACCAGAGTTATGAGGCATAGTTGCTCCTAAGGAAAATGGGGTAAATGGCCTTGATCTCTCAGGATCAAGGGACGGCAAGGAACGACAAGGTACGGGACTTTAAGTCCCTGTGGGTACAGGGCACAGCCCAGTTATGAGCGTGCGGTGTTGTTTGGGGCTATCCCCGCGCTTGTACACAACAGCGCAGCAGCGCCTTTTGGTGTCAGCGCTCACAGGTAAATGGTGACAAGGCGCAAAGAAGCTAAGCAGCGCCTCACGGCTCCTTATCGCGAGAGCAGCACTGCAGCAAACACCTACTCTCAGGGTAAAGACAGCTGCTGGTAGGCACTTAGATCCTGTGGCAGATGCTTTTGGGGATAGTCTCTTTAAGGCCATCATGCTTACCTCACATCAAGATAGGTTTAGGCTCACCGGCACCATGCTTCTTGCGGTGAGGGTGGATGGAAAGGAGTGGCAGGAGTGGAACGTAGCAGCACTTAACCTTGCAGCTGTTACTGCTAAGAGCACTGGTTCCCTCTCCCCACGCGTAACAGCAGCGCTGCCTGACGGCGTCTATCTCGAGAGCAGGTGTTGGCTGTGGCGCTATAGCGCTTACTCTTGAGATAAGCGCCGTCAGCTTTAGCGCGTATGCTGGGTGTAGAAGCAGGCCGTGTTAAAGCCCAAGTTAAAGGTGTAGACGTAGGCAATGAGCAGACATAACTCCACACAAAAGACAAAGGCGGTACACACCATGGTGCCTGCTAACACTGCCAGTACAAAGCTGGGCCACCCCATAAAGGACGTAAACTTCTTTACGCCCATGAGGGAGCGATGACGCATCTCGGCCAGCACACTAAAGCGCTGCCCAAATAAAATGCCCCAGCATAAGAGCGCAGCGGCCAGCTCGATGTGTGCCCAATAGGCGTTGCCTACCTGCTTTAAGAGAGCAAAAGCACTGCTGTTAATGGCAATGGACTCATTGAGGGTGTAAAACTGCTCTGTGAGCACGCGCCACAGTACTGAGCAGTATGTCAGTACGACCGTGCCGCAATAAGAAAAGCTGGCAGCAAGCTCCCCCAGTGCCGCAAAGCCCTGCAAGAGCACCGAGAAAACCACCGCTATGAGGAGTAAGAGCAGGCTCTCCTTGAGCACGGTCATACCCCACAGCATCGCGCGTGAGAACAGCACCTTAATGAGGGTGCACAGCAGCACATAGGCTGTAGTAGAGACCGTGGCTTTGCTGCGCTGCCACAGCGCACACCACCATGGCGGGGGCGTCTGCGCAGCACTCGCTGCCGCCGCCTGCTTTTCAGCGTCTACCTCGTGGCAAAAGGACTCGACGAACTCGCGCTCAAACTTATTGCAGTCCGCACGCAAGGCTTGCTGTGCCAACTTGCTGTCAATAGCCCCATCTGGAGCTGGGGCTGTGGCGGTGTTGCTGTAGTCAGCAGCAGGGCTTAGGTCAGCAAAGCTGGCGCTCTGGGCGCTGGCGTCCATGCTGGGCTCAGCAGCGATAACGCGTGCTTTGATGCCACCGAAGCGCGCTTCGGTTCCGAGGTTGTTACCACCAGCGGCAATGGCGTCGTCCATGGAGGTAAAGTGCAGGCCGACTTCTTTGGCCCACGCCAAATCCGCAGGATGGGCAAAGCTGTCACTGCCCACTTGCGGGCGCGGTGCAGCATCACTGTCACAGTCACTGCTGTCACTGCTACTGTCCCTGCAATCACCTTTGGTAGTAGTAGTAGTAGTAGTAGTAGTGTCAACAGTGGTGTCACTGCTGTCACCACCGTCACGGCTGCCACAGACGCCACTCTCCATGCCGCTATCCACACCGTGTGCGTCGGCACGCTCGCCGTTACATGCGATGTCATTGTCGACGCCACTCCCTACGCCACTGCCAACGTCACTTGCGCCACTACTGCCGCCCGCGAGCTTACGGAGTAGCTCTTCCTCGGCGGTACGTGCTGGTGCCTGCTCTGCAGACGGCACTGGCGGAACGCCTGTGCTCTGCTCTAGTGTGGCAGCAGCGTCTGCAGCCATGTCTGCCGCCATAGCCGGATAAGTGGTATCTCCGGCTGGCTGCTCCTTTACCTCAGGTGCAGTGAGCAGAGGGATAAAGCCCTTATAGAACTCACCATTAGCGAGGCGGGCAATGAACTCAAAGTCAGGCAGCTTCATTAGCAGCGAGGGAGGAAAGAGCTGCGTTTCTTTGTGTGTCACAGTACGGGAGGTGTTGTAGCTGTCGTTTAAGGCCAGCCCCTCATTAAAGGAGGTGGAACTGGAGCGCTCACCTACTACGGTGGTAGTCAACACCGAGGAGATGACATTGGCGGTCTCGGGATCATTTACCCGCAAAGAGATGATGTTGTTGCAGTTGGCAATGATCTGCGCGGCTGCGTCTTTGGAGCCTGCACGGCGCGAGAGGTCAGCTACGCTCTGCGTGGCAATGGTGACGTTAAAGTTAGCGGCACGAGACTTATTGAGCAGCTGGACTAAGCTCTCGCCTGCGATCTCGGAGGCCTCATCAATAAAGATGGAGACACGCTTGTGAGGTGTGCCGTCAGCATTGAGCTTACCGGCTACAAAGGCCAGATCTGAGATTAAGAGCTTGCCTAAGGCCTGTCCTGTGGAAGCATCTTTTAAGCAGTGCAGAGCGGCGTAAAAGATCTTGTTCTGGGTAATTATGTCCAAAAGGCAAGGCAGATCATCGTCCTCACGTCCGGATAAGAGCCCTAAGAGGTCGCCTGAGGTTAAAGCCATGAGGTAAGGCAAGACACCGTTTGAGACCTTTTTGTAGTAGTCAGGGGTAAGGGCGCAGATGGAAAAGATCTGGTCGATAGCCTGCTGCGGGTTAGTCAAATGCTGCGCACAGAGCCACTCATAGAACTTTAAGAGCTCAGTTAGGGAGGCAGCACGGGCGGCGGTATGCGCGGCGCCTGTGGTTCTCTTTGGAGAGGTGCTTTTGGAGCCATTGCTCTCAGTGCTGCTACTTAAGTCACCGCTGTCACTGGCAGCACTGACGCCACCAACGCTACCGCCGCCACTCCCTCTGCCGCTGCTACCACTGCGGCGGTTGCTACCGGCTGCGCTTACAGCAGCTGAACCAGTAGAAACAGCAGATGAAGAAGCAGCAGATGAAGCAGTAACAGCAGCAGCAGCCGAAGCAGCGGAGGAAGAAGAAGAAGAAGAAGATGAAGATGATGATGATGATGATGATGATGATGAACAGCGGCTGGTACGGCGTGCCGTAGCGGTGGTGCTGCTGCCACTGCTACCCTCATTGGTGTTGCTGCTGTCGCTCCCCTCACTGGCGTCGCTCTTTGTGGTAGTGGTGGTAGTGTTGTCGTTGTTGTTGGTGGCAGTAGTAGTAGCACGCTTGCGGTCAGCGGAGGCCTCGGCGGAGGCATCGGTGTTTGCGGTATAGGTTGAAGCAGCGGCGTTTGCGGTAGAGACAGAGGAGGCAGCGGCCGCAGTGGTAGTGGAAGCGACGGCAGAGGCAGCGGATGCAGCGGAGTCTGTTGCGGTAGCGGAGACACCACTGCCAGAGTTCGTCTCATCGCCACTGGCAACGCCCTCAGTGCGCGCAGCCGCAGCAGCAGCAGCGTCCTGTTCTAAGCTGATACTGCCCATAACACGAGCAGCACTGCTACCTGTGCTGCGCGCCGTGCGAGCACGGCTGCTCTTGGTGCTGCTACGGCTTACAGTGCGGCGCGTCGTGGTGGCAGCGGTGGTGTCACTGGTGATGCCCTCCTGCACCGCATCGCTGGTGTCACGCTGCTTCGTAACCTTGGTGGCACGCTGCGCCGTGCTCTTGGTGACACGACGCGTCAGGGCAGAGGACGCAGTCACCTCAGGGGTAGTCGTGGTGGCAGTGGCACTGGCATCGGTGGTAGCAGGCTTAGAATCAGCGTCTGCGTCAGCGCTTGCGGCAGCGGCCGCTGCTGAGTTAGAGACAGCTGCAGAAGCAGGAGCATAAGCAGCGTCCAGCTCTAAGCTCTGGCTCTCAACTCCCAGCATAGTGCTGGTTGTGTTGTTGGTGGTGGTAGCTGTGGTGGCATCCGTAGTGGTGGCAGTGGTAATGGCAGCAGAGCTGGTACTTGAACGCGATCTCTTGGCGTTGGTAGTACGTGTGTGGGTAGAACGTGCGCTGGTAGTGCGGGTGCTGCGGGTGCGAGTCGAGAGCTTGGCTGCCTTTGTTTCCTTGGTCGCAGTCTCAGCTGTCGCCGCAGTATCAGCTGTTGCAGCGACAGTAGCAGCGGCAGGCGCTGCGTCCTGTGCAACAGACAGCTCGGCACCACCACCATTGTCCTCAAGGCTGTCCTCAAGTAAGTGCTGTGCTACCCTGCTTAAGGATTGCTGCGCAACGTTTTTCCCAGCGGCGTCTGCGGCTTCTGCGGCGGCACGGAAGTCGGTACCTGCTTGAGGCGCAGCGGTGCTGTCATGTGCTGGGACTAAGGACGAGAGGCCACGCAGCTCGTGCTGTGGTGCTTTTGCGTTGCAGACTACGGTACGGGCTTGTGGCTTGGTGGTACCAGTGGCTGTACCACTGGCAGTGGTAGCTGTTGTGGTAGCAGTGCGGCGCCTACTCTGCGTAGAGGTATCCCTATGAGTAGGGGCTGAGCGTAAAGGAGCAGCGACTGTGGTAGCACAGCTAACACCGCCACTGCCGATGCTACTACTACCAGTACTGCCAGTGCCATTGCCAGTACCAATACCACTAACAGTACCATTACCACTACCAGTATCAGTACCGGTACCAGTACCAGTACTATCTGGAGAGTAGAGTGAGGTGGTGGTGGTGGTGGTGGTGGCGCTCATGGTTATAGCGCTGGTGCGGTGAGTAGCACTGTTAGCCGTGGTGCTGCTCTGTGCTCTAAGCGACGTCGCAGCAGCAAAGGAAGAAGAAGAAGAAGATGATGATGATGATGATGATGATGTAAAAGCCCCATCCCTGAAAGAGAACTGCGCACTGGCGCCAAGAGGCGCAGCGCAGTTTGCTACCTTGGTGCGGCTACGCGTGCGGCCCTTTCCTGTGGCAGTAGTGCCTGCACTGCTGCCATGACTGCTACTGCTCTCCTCAATGAGATCAAAGTCAGTATTGACCTGCTGCATAACGCGCTCGAGGTCTTCAGGGGAGATCTCAAGGACACTATCTTCTAAGGACTCCTCCTCAGCGGAGCTGACGTAGCCTTCCTCTTGCAGTGCGGCCATGATCTTTTGCTCTTTGCTCAAGGACGCAGCGCCCTCAGCATTTGCGCCTAAGAGCATGGTCACGGCATAGCAGTTACGCTGCAGCTTTTGGTTCTTGATGCCGTGTAAGCGATTAAAGTAGATCGAGACCTCAGGTAAGTTGATCTTGATGACCAGCTGATTTAAGTAAGTGCGGATAGCGCTGCCAAAAGCTTCGTGGTGCGAGACAATGTGGCGAATACGCGCTAAGGTCACCTTTTGACCGGTGAGCACACAGCACTCGACCGCAGCACTTACGGCCATATTGGCGTATGCCTTAAAGCTGGCAGCGGAGCCAGCATCAGGCATCATGGCCGTTAAGCGGTCACCAATTTCGGTGGCACGATCAAAGACAGAAAAGGGGCTAAAGCCAGTGTTGAGGTAGTCCATGATCGCCGCATCATCAATACCCTTGACGGCTGCTGACAATTGCGACACCCGTAACCCCTGTCCTCTGGCAGCTGAAGATGCTGAGGCAGAAGCAGAGGTCGCACGTGTCTTACCTTTTCCAGTACTGTGCAGCTGTTGCTGCTGGGCTATGGCCTGAGTCAGTCGCTGGCGTAAGCTCTCGGTGCCCGCAAGAGCGGCGTCACTACACGAAGCAGAGGCAGCGGCAGAGCCTTGCTCCACATCCATCAATGGGGCATAGCCATAGAGTGGTGCCCGTAAGGTGGCAGGGGTATGCTGCAGCGCCGAGGGAAAAGAGCCATGCTCCTGAGGGACAAAGGAGCCTACCTGCTGCATTTCCGCGTACAGCTGTAATCTGGCTTCAGCGGAGATATCACCACGTTTAGCTACCAGTTGGCTATGAGAGAGCCCACCTACAGGAGAGTGCAGCCCCATGGTCTTGAGAAGCGCGTGCTGTCCCTCATCGGAGATAAGTGGTGAGGCTAAAGGACGGCCAATATCGAGGACGTAGACATTGTCCAAAGGATCACGGTCAGCATAGCGGGCGGCACGGACAATACTCTTTTTGAGGTCGCGGTCTCCTTTGGGATCAATGAAGATAACCGTATCGCCACGTGTAATGGCTTCTGAGCCTAACTCATCATAGAGACGGGTCTTACCGGCGCCGGTAGTGCCCAAGATGAGAGTGTGGCCAGAGAGGGCTTCCGTAAGCAGGGAGATAGGCTCAAAGGCATGGCGGTCTTCGACCGCATGGATATCAGGGGAGCCCTTTTTGTTGGCAGGAGCGCCACGCAATCCGACTTCCATGAGCTCTTGAATGCGGCGGGTATGTATTGGCTTCCATGGGTAGCCAAAGCCGACAATGCAGATATCTGAAGGCAATAAGTTCAGATGGGTCTCACGGCTCAATTGCGGCAGCAAATCCCCAATGAGCGCTTGGATGCTGGACAGCGGTAGAGGCACGCCAGGATAGAGGCGCTTACCGATAAAGGCCGTAGTCTTTACGGTCTGGATATAGCCGGAGTAGACCACAGGTAAGTCCGTCTTATCGGCGGTAGCGGCTAAGAGGCCTTTGGCCACCGCTTCATCACAAGGCACGACACCGGTAGCAGCGACCGTGGCAGCAATCTGCTGCTGGGTTGTAGCAGTAGAGGCAGTGTCCTCAGTAGCATGAGCAGTGGCCGTAGTAGCGGCAGCCGCTGCCGCCTCAGCAGCAACGTCTGGAGGTACACGCCGGTGCCATGATAGGCTAAGGCCATTCGGGGTAAAGAGAATCCGGCCCCCTAAGTACGAGCGATACTCCTGAGCCTGCCCTGAGGACAGGGCCTCGTGGTTTAAAGAGTCGGTGATGCCCGCACGAGGTAAGTTAAAGGCGTAGTGGCACAGAGCAAGTAAGAGCACACTAAAGGCGATGACGGTGGTCAGCTGCGGGCGCAGCAGCATATCAACCCAAAAGGCGAGCAGCACAGCTAAGCAGAGGCCCACAACGACACGCATCGCAGGGAGGTTATCGACACCGTGGCCTAAGACTAAGTCACGATCGTCGTAAGTCGCGCCGCGAGCGGCGCTTTTACTAAAGAGGTGAGCGACTACCTGCATTAAGCGGCGGCATTGTGGGAAAAGCTTAGGCATAGGAAACTCCTGACGAAAGTTACGCGCGCCCCGCTGCGGCACGGGAACTGAGCAGTGCACAGCTCTGGCAGGTTACACCGGCACCAACGTCAGCGCTGTTGTCCACACGTAAGGACAGACGCAAAGGCCCCCACACCGCAGCCCTACCACCAACCTGCTGCACCTCTGTGACAGTGCCCCAGCCTCTCACCACCGCTGGGAGAAAACAGACTGGCTTGGTCAGATGGAGTCACACCATTTAGGCTGCGTGACGGCCCTTGCGTCCATGTCTTGAGAGTACACCCCCACCTAGGGTGATTTTGGGCACTTTTGTGAAGTGACCAGCGTCATTCGTCCCCAAACCACCCCGCAGAAAGCTGATAAATAAGCGCTTTTTGTAGTTATTAGACCTTTTAACGAAATCTGCGAGAATGGCTGGCTTTTATATGCGCAAGCCTAGCTAAACTTGCTCACATCTAGAGGCTAGAAAGCGCTTATATACGCCGCAAACGCACAGGCCAAAAGCGGGTCAAACTGGAGATGTATCTTTTTCCCATGAACAAACTAGAGGTGTTACCACAGACCACGCCACACTCTTACTGGGCACAAGCTTGATCTAAATCAGCTTTTAGTAGAAAAGAAGCTGGAATTAATCTACCCCTATTGACAAGACTGACTACATGGCAAAAAGCTGCAAAAACCCCTATCGCGCTTAGCTTTACGACCTATCACAAGCGAGTTTTGCCATGTCTTTACTCATCAAGGTTTTAGATGCTTTTGGTAAAAGTCCAAAGTACGATCTATAGAGGGGGTTATTTTGGTTTCACATGGATCATCACCTATCATAAAGCGCTATATCTTAAGGCTTATGGCCGGTATGATGTTTGCTGCTTAAGATGGTTAGCATCGGCTAACATGCAAACAGATGTTAATAGATCGGTTGACAAAGCTTTTGGCAATCAACAGCAAAAAAGAGAGAATTTCTACCATTAAACGTAGACAGCCTCTGCCTGCAGCGCCCGCCCCAAGCCGCTTCCGCCATGGCAAAGCGCACTAACCACGCTGCTACGCTCCTGCACTACCCACCGCCCCTAACAACGCGGCTCTTTACCCTTTGCGCCGTGGTGACAGCACGCGGCACAGCTCTCTTCTGCCGCAGCGTAGCGCTCTGCGCTGGCGCCCCTTCCCCCGCGTCGCACCTCAATTCCCCCACTACCCAGACAGCAGCTTGAGCGCTTGCCAGCCTCTCCGCTGCCGGTTATGTGCCCCTTTTGCCGTAAAAACGTGTTTTTGCGGCTCTTTTGTATCTAGTATCAATAGATCTTAAAAAATGTGCTAATTAACTACTATGACTGCGGTATTTTGGCCTAAATACCGCAAACTTAAGTTTGTTTACTGACTTAGATAAATACGCTGCTTTTGCATACTTTTCCTTTATTATCCTTCTCAAAGGCCTCATAGCCGTCTGCAAATGCGTTTATTTTTGTGGACAGGTACCTGCGTGTTTTGCAGGATACTGCCACCTCATACGCGCTTGTCAGGTACTGATGACACACAGTACCACGACGCAGCAGATGGTCGTAGTTGCAGTTTGGAGGCAGCACCACGCTGCTTGCAACTCATACCATGGCTGCTGCCCACTCGCTGGCACATGCAGATATACAGAGCTCTTACCGGTGCAACGCCGGTGTATTGCACAAAGCTCTGCGCTTTTAGCCACCACACTGATGAAACGGTGGCGCCCATGCCAGCCAAATCGCCCGCCTCAAGCCTCTCTGCATAAGAAAAACTCTTTGGACAGGGCGATGCCGCCACGCAGCACCTTACGCGGGCGGTGATAATACTTGTTCTCTGTGCTTGCGCTCAGCAAGCAATCCCCTCTATGGCAGTGGATTTCTTTAAGCACTACACCTCACCACTGCTCCGCATTTAGTACAGCCCCTCTCGCTTACGCGCTATCCCCTTTTGCCCCTATCCTGCCGCCTCTTATCTGCTTCCTGCTGCTTGCTTACGGCATTGGTCACTAAGGCCAGAGCTGTCTACTGTGCTGGTATAGCCACACAGAGCAAGGCAGTACCCACGAAGCAACTACGGCAGAGGCCCCCTGTAGTGATGCCCACCTTTGCTGTACCTCAAGTGCAATGCTTGTGGACACAGGAAAGGCTAACGATTCAGGACGAAACAGCATCACCGACGTGATTGACGGGAAAGTGAGTCACACTGCAACAGCAGACGCAAGGTCTGCTGCACGGATCGTATCGTAATGGTGGTGCCTCTAAGCGGCGGTACACATGGGTAATGGCTTTGCGAAGGGATACACATCTCTCGCGGGAACATCCCCCAGCACAACAAGGGAATGAGAGCCAGACTGACGAAAACCTCAAAGACAAGCGCTTTTTATGTGTAAGACACACACTACAAACTGATGAAGCAAACTAACAACGCGCTGAAGTTTTTACTGGCGCAATACCGCGCGATCTTTAAGAACGCCTACGTAAAGGGCCTCGCGGCTGTGGCTCTGACTGCGGGTTTGGCTGTTGGTGCAGCTCAACCAGCAGCAGCAGCAGCAGCAAATGTTGATAACACCGCTTGGCCTAATCTATCTGGAGCTATCACCGTAGACGGCGACTCAAGTTCAGATGGTACTAATGGTAAATACCAGTACATCCAATTGTCTGGCACTCTGACCAACAATAACGACTTTACCATTACCATTTCAAGTGGTGGCACCACAAACAACTACATCAAAACCGATAGTGCAGCAACTTCCATTACGGCTAGCAATGGCAACATTATCTTAAGCGGTGGCACAGCAGCTAACGCCGCTTTATTGATTTCTGGTAGTGGTGCTTCGGGTGCGAAATTAGACATTAGCACGTTTACGGTCGGTCAAGGTCAACTGACCTTACAAAACAACGCTGCTAGCGCCACTGCAGCCGCCCATCTGAAAGCAAATACCATTACCCTCACCGGTGGTACTGACTCTAAAGTCATCTTCTCTGGTTCTGGCGCCTCTAACGCTGTCCTCGAAGGCCAATTAGTCTCCACCAACGCCGAGAATACCACCCTGCTCGACTTTAGCACCGGTAACGGTACCTTAAAGACGTGGGGCACGGCGGAGCACTTAGACATCACTGTAGGCTCTGGCGCCTCTTCCGCAACGATCACTGCCGTCTTAGACCTCACAGATAATGCCGATACCGCTGCTGACGAGGGTAAGCTCACCATCCAAAACGGTACCATTAAGCTTGTCGGTCATGCTACAGGTGCAGATTCTGGTGCTGACTTCGTTATCTCTGGCGGTACCTTAGAGCTGGGCGAAAACGTCATCCTCACTGCCAATGAAACCACAGCTGCTTCCGGCACCGGTACCATTAAGGTAGCCAATGGCACCTCTGCCGATGGTGCAACCTTAATGCTGCGCAGCGCCACCCTCAAGGAGTTCTTAACGGACACCACCGCAAACACGGACAACAAGCATGATGACGGTGCCTTGTCGGTGACCAAAGGTACGTTAACCTTTACTGATACCGGCAACGTTACCTTAAACGACTTCACCTTCCAATCTGGTGGCACTGCTGTCGCTGGTCAGATTGAAGTCGCCTCAAGCAATGCCGGTGACACAGTTATCACGGGTAAAGAGCTCACCATTAACAACACCTTAGCCAACACCTCTAAGGTCAACGTCGAGGCCTCTAAGCTCACCTTAGGTAGCGAAACCTTTAAGAGCTCCGCCAATAGCTTCGGCGTAAACGCCTTAAAGGCCGAGTCTGTCACCTTCTTACACGACGCCTCTGCAAGCGGTGATAGCGGCAATGCCTTTACCTTAAAGGACGACCTCACCCTCTATAAGTCCGCCTTAACCGAGATCGATAACCCTTACTACGTCTCCGGTGACAAGACTGCCAACAAGTGGGCTTAGGCTCCTCTGCCTACTCTATTGGCACTCCAGTGCAAGGTACCGATGGCTACGGTGTTGATGCAACCTTAAACTTCACTGGCACCCTGACCTTAAACAACAGCGGTGCTGGTGCCAACAGCATTACCATTGCCGGTAACAGCAACGACTCCTCAAAAGACGGCTTTACCTTAGGCCGCACCGAGAATGGCTATGCCGCTAAGCGCGAGACCACCGCGACCTTAGACCTGCGCAACGCCACCATTAAGCTGCAAAACGAAGAGCAAGGTACCAACCTCACCACCTTCAATATCAACGAAGACGGCTTACTCCTCCTGACCGAGAGCCAAGCAAACTACCTGCTCAACAAGTACCAGCGTGAAGACAATGAGCGCCCAGACTCTGTCAGTGGTGCTGCCTTTGTCTTAGCCGGTGACGGTGAGCTCAATGTC
>CASEBB010000012.1 GCA_949286015.1 uncultured Succinivibrionaceae bacterium
AAGTACATTAGGAGCCAACAAAGGCCGATGTAACTCCCACGTTAGCCGCTTTCATCCCTACGCTTACGCATAGGGAATTTCGCGGCTGTTAGTTAAAGGAGCAATGGGGAAAACGCTCTCCTTTGAAGTGGCATTGGCGCCTAAGGCTTGAGGTATTGGGCATTACCTTGTGGTGCCGGTCATTGCGCTAGCTTCGTTAAGGTCAGTACTTACAACCTTGAGAACGGTTGGAGGGGAGAAGCTTAGCTGGAGCTATAGCTTTGATTTAAGGCATGCTCCCATGCAGGTGTTAGCAAAAGGGCGCTAAGCTCAAAGTAGCCCAGCGCCCCATGGGTAGAATAACGAACGACTGACAGCGATATCCCATCTAAGCCAGATGGCGTAGAGATGTGTCGCGATCACTTGCTGCTATGGCCGGCACAGCAGCGTGCTACTTCTTATAGAGAGCGTCCATGGCCTTGTTGAGGGAGCGCCCCGCGCACAGGAAAAACACAAGAAAGCTAAAGAAGATCACGAGACCCACGTAAAACTGCGCATCGAAGCCTGTAGAAGATGGCGCAACCTCCTGCGGGGCTGGCTCAACCTGTAGAGAGACTTGCTCTACCTTTTGCAGTACTTGCTCCGCATGCTGGAGTAATTGTTCTGCTTGTTGCAGCACTTGCTCTGCCTGTAGCAGCACTTGTTCGTCCATCTGGGGCGCGTGCTCATACTGCTGTGGGGCTTGTTCCGAGATTTCAGCCATGATGTCACCTCATAATTCCGGACGGTACCAGTGGGGTACAAGCAAGCAGCCCTGAGCTGAAGACGGCTCTACTCAGAGTTTGGGGGATACAGCAACGTAACCTCACAGCTGTAGGCCAGCACGTTTGCTGTGGTTATGGCGCTTCAGTGAGCCACCTCATAGTAGGGTTGGGCTATACCCACCAAACTCTAAGGCCACCAAAGGCTAAGGAGAACTGCAAAGACGGTTCACTGAGAAAACAGCGGCAATTGGTCTATTCCCCAAACAAGTCGCTGTGTGTGCTAGGGTAGGTTAGCGTCAGAACCAACACCGCATCATCGATGCGGTAAATGAGCAGCCATTCAGGGAGAATGTAACATTCGCGATAGCCTACCCACGCGCCAGACAACGCGTGATCTTGGTTTTGCTCTGGCAGGGTTACGCCATCTGCCAGTAGTGCCACGACGTGATCAAGCAACTCGATGTTCAGTCCACGCTTAATGGCGCGCTTGTAGTCCTTTTGGAAAGCGGTCGTGGGCCTGACGGCGTACTTGGCTTTTCTCATTTCTTCAGGTCAGCAAACAACTCGTCAAGATCAGTGTAGGTCTTTGCGTTTGGGTCTCTGGCAATCGTTGCCGCTTCCAGCATGGCGGCGATCGTTTCCTTGTTAGGCTTACCCCGCTTAATTTCAAAGGGAATGCCGCCCTCACGAATTGCTTGGCGCACGAAGATATTGAACGCCGTATTGAGATCCATCCCGAGATCAGCAAAGAGAGCCTCGGCCTCCTCTTTCAGATCGGCATCCATAGGGATGTTGATGGTTGTGATAGAGATAGACATGTAATATCCCCCTTGCTGTTAAGGATCTGCCATCAGTTTTACCACATTTTAGCGCAGTCCAACACAGCCATTCTGAGAGGACTACCTCAGTATTTCCCGTCGCACTATAGCCACCTCTTAAGTGTGAAAGCCGCTGTTTTCTCGTACAATGACGGCTATTGCTTCAAGGCCTTACAAGCCGCAGGCCCCTCACTATCTACTGCGAGTACAACTCCGTATGACAGCAGCCCTCTGGAACTTTCTCTTTTTCCTCATCGTTATTGCCATCCTCATTACCATCCACGAAGCTGGTCACTTCTACGTTGCCCGCAAGTGTGGTGTCAAAGTGTTTCGCTTCTCCATTGGCTTTGGCCCTGTGCTCTTACGTAAGCGTGGTGCCGATGGCACAGAGTACGTGCTCTCTCTCATTCCGCTGGGTGGTTACGTCAAAATGAAGGGCGAGCTTGGTGAGGAAGATGACGCCGAGGACAGTGCCACCTCACAAGGCTCCGCGCGAGGGCAAAGCAGTAACGCTACAGCACAGAGTGGTGAGTATGCCTTTGATACGGACTTTGCGCATGTACGCACTGGTGCCTATGCAGGGAACAGCTTTGCGGAGCAGAGTCTATGTAAGCGCGCTTTAATCGTGGCAGCAGGCCCCCTTGCCAATATCCTATTAGCCTTAGTGGTGTACTTCCTGTGCAACATGATCGGCATGCGTACCTTACAGCCGGTAGTGGGTACCGTGGTACCTGAGGGGCGGGCAGCAATGGCAACGCTGCAGGAGTACGATCTCATTACTGCTGTCGATGGTGTGGAGATCCGTGACTGGAATGAGTTTAGTTCGGAGCTGATTCCGCACTTAGATCAGAGTGTGACCTTACAGGTAGCAGGCAACTTAGGTGAGGAGAGCCAGCGTGAGGTGGTGCTCAATTTACAGGGGCTAAATGTCACCCCTGAGATGGGGCTCTTTTCTCAGCTAGGCATGTCGCCTTGTGTCGGTAAAGTCTCCAATAAGGTTGCCACCGTTGAGCTAGGCTCCCCTGCAGATAAAGCGGGATTGGCGGTAGGTGACCTCATTGAAGCTATCGATGGTCAGCAAACGCGCTCATGGAGTGAGATTACCTCGGCCATTATGGCCGCTCATGACAGCACCCAAGCGCAAGTGCGCTTTGGCTGGCAGCAAGATGCAGCTGGTGAGTACAGTGCAGCGGCGGTGTCTCCTGTACAGCAGCCTAGCGTTGCAGGGAGTAGGGGCAGTGAGCGTCGTGAGGGCGTGCGTGAGGGCGATCGCGCCATCGGTGGCGCGGTAGGTCAGCAGCAGGATGCAGCTGCTTCTGCAGCAGGGGCGGGCGCTGCTAATAGCAATAGCGCCCAAGCCAGTACTGGTGCGCAAGAGGTGCATTTAAGCGCCACGCCGCTGCAAGGGCGTCCTCTGACTCTGGATATCAACCGCAATGGTGATCGCTTTAGTGTGGTCGTGGTGCCAGAGTGGAAGGTGATAGGAGAGAATGGCCAAGGGCGTCTGATGATTGGCATTGGCGCTCAGGTCGAAAACTTACCTGGCCTCTTTAAAGAAATCCGCTATGGGCCGGTTGATGCTGCTATTCATGCGGTTACCGATACCGCGCGTATGAGCATGCTGATTGTCAGCTCCATTAAGCAGATGGTGGCAGGTGCGCTCAGTGTAAAGAACATTGGTGGGCCTATTGCCATTGCGCGGGTTGCAGGTGACTCGGCCTCGGTGGGCTTAACGCCGTTTTTGTGGTTCTTAGCGACGATCTCGATTAACCTCGCCATCTTTAACCTGATCCCAATTCCGGTGCTAGATGGCGGTCAGCTGCTGTTCTTTGCTTACGAGAAGGTAACGGGGCGGGCGCCGAGTCCAAAGGTGCGCTTCTACCTCACGATGGTGGGCTTATCGCTGATTTTGAGTCTGGCCTTTGTGGCGATCTTTAACGACCTGATGGCGCTGTAGATAGAGGCGTAAGCCGCTTGGGCACACAAGCAACGTCTTGTACCTTAAGAGTAGCGTCGCGGTGCTGCTCTTAAGGTATGTAAGGCGCTACCGCGTAGTAGGCGCGATTGTCAGTGCCAGCATCGCAGACCTAAGACCTCAAAGCGGAGTGACCTTGAGTGCACTCCAGCCCCACTCGTCCTTCTTTTTGTTGTAGCTGCGCACGGCTACCACCTCAATCTCTTGCTCCTCTTTGAGGTTATGGGCATTGGACAGTGCAGCAGAGATAAAGATGCTGTCCTCAGTAAACGCGATGCCACCTGGCAACACCGTCCGCACCGTAGTTGTGACCGTCTTCTTGATGCTGCTCGAGGCAGGCTCAGTTGGTTTAGTGGCGTAAATCACTGTAAGGCGTGGTTGTAGGGTGCCTTCTTTAGGCGCGCTGATACCAATACCCAGAGTGATTTCATCCCCAGCCTCAAGCTTATACGGGGCTGTGGCAAAGTTGAGATTCACTTCGCGGTCATGTGGCAAGAGGCACTTGTAGAGCTTGCGCTCGTGGTTCACGTAAGTGCATACCGCCGTTTGTAGAGGCAAGTGAGCCCAGCGCTCCTCCTTGCTGGCACGTACCTCCAAGAGGGTGACCTGACTTTTCAGGTCAGGCTTTTCTGGGGTAATTTTGACCTCGATGCTGGTGCCTGGTGCCATGCCTTTGAACTTGGCAGCAGGGGCCTTACAGGACAAAACCGCAAAGGAGGGAAAGGCGCCTGTAGTGAGGTAGTAGTTAGTGCGCTTTTTCGTGGTCTCGCCGTGTTGCACCGTAAAAGTGTCACCGACAATAGCCGCCTGCCATGGCAGCTGCGCATAGAGCAAATCATTGGCGGCAGCAGCGTGTTGCTGGTAGCGCTGTTGCAGCTCACTGTCGCTGAGCTGCTGGTCTTTGTAGGAAGCTACCCACGCTTGCTGTAGTTGTTGTTTGCCCTCAGCAGGCAGATCAAGGCCCGTACTGGTGCAGACCTGCTCTAAGAAGTAGAGCTCACTTGCTGCCCATTGCTCCTGCCCCATATCTTTGAGCAAGGTGGCCAAATCCATATGGTGCTTAGGGGAAAATGGATGGTTGAGCGTTTGCGCTTTGCACAGGCAGGTTAGAGCTGTGTCTTTATCGTGATCAAGCTCTAAGCGTCCCATGAGCTGCCATGCCCAGTACTCACTGGATTTGCGCCGGAGTAGAGTTAACGCTAAGTCGCGCCCAAGCTCATTGTCACCCAGGTGTTGGTGTAACTTTGCCTCGTACAGCAGTAACCAGATCTTGTTCTTGTGCTCAGGGGCATTGAGATTAATGCTGCCATCCTCAATCTGACGCATGGTGGCAAGATTAGCCTCATGGCAGAGCTGCACGACAAACTCGAGCGTGGCCTCGTTGGGTCTCTCACGGGTGTCAAGGCGTTGCAGGGTGTTTTTGCTCATATGCCTCAGCACCCGCTGCCACAGCGCTTCATAAGTAGGAATGCGGCCGTTTTGGTCAGGAGTTTTGCCACGGCTGGGCTGCAAATCCTCAGGGGCTAAGGTTTGTGGGTTAAACGCCTGCAGGAATTCGGCATAGTGAAAGCGCTCGTCCGTGATTTGATCGGCAAGGTGCAGCATACAACTGTTAACTACCGAGGGTTTGGCGATGTGCTGTAAGGACAGGTAGTAGCAGAGATTGTTGGTAATGGGGACAAAGTTGCGCTTTTCTTGAGTGAGCAGCTGCTTGGTGTGGTGGTAGAGAGCCCACGCAAAGCTCAGCTCTTCTTGCGCGGTGAGCACATCTAAGCTTTGAGCTTTAAGGTAGTGCTGGACAGCAGAGGCGTAATCTTGGGCTTTGTTGGCTTGGACAGCGGCCATAAGAGCCGCGCTGTTAGCGCGGGCGGCGTTGACAAGGCGGTTAATACTGCGGACAAAGGCAACGTCAGGATCAGGCTGCTCTTGCGACGTGGTGGTGTGTGCAGGGGGTGTTTCAGAGTCAGCAAACAGCTGCGGCATCCTTTCCCTAAGCTCGCGGGCCATTGAGGCCAAGTCATACAGGGTAAGACCAAGTTGCGCCGCCACGTTTGCTTGTTTGTGAAGATCGATCAGGCAGTAGCCAAAGGCACGGTAGTCCCAGTCATTGATTTGTGGCTGTTGCATCAGCTGCCACGCCATGGCCCATGCCTCTTGCAGCTTACCGGCTTTACGCAGCGCAAAGACTTGCTGCGAAGTAGGGGCCTCAGGAGCGTTGGTGTCACTACGGGCAAGCGAGCTGATTCTTTTCACAAAGTAGGCATCTGGGCCATCTGGCTCTGTATTATTGCTCTGGCCTTGTGCGTCGCTGGCAAACAGCTGTGGCATTCTTGCCATGAGTTCTTGGGCCATGCGGGCTAAGTCATATGGAGTGAGCCCACATTGCGCCGCCACACTTTCCTGCTTGTGGAGGTCTATGAGGCAATAGCCAAAGGCACGTAAGTCCCAGTCCTCGATTTGTGGCTGCGACACCAGCTGGCAAGCCATATCCCATGCCTCTTTAAGCTTACCCTCTTTGCGCAGCGCAAATACTTGCTTGGAGCTTGGGGTAGAGTCGTCTGCGGTGCCGTATGAAGACGGGGCTGTAGCATTTGCTGAGTCAGAGTAATAGGCCATTCTCTCCTGTCTCCGTTAGCATGCACTGCGTTTGCTTGCTTTTCTACGTGGTTGGGAAAAGCTGCCCCATCAAGGGATACCTGAGGGCGATCCTTAGCATCGCGCAAACTTAAGCTCTCCATGGCTTTAGGATGCTCTTGGTGTGCGTCAATCACCATATGGTGATTAGTGCTACAAGTTAAGCTTAAGCGCTTACAAGCTGGTTTGGCGCATCTTAATCACCTTGAGGGATAAGGTTATGACGCTCTGAGAGGTGCGGTTCACTCTTAGGTTCGCTGGTATGCAGCTTAGCGGGAGTGCTTGTATGAATTTGCAAGCAAACAGCATGCATTAATCGGGAGATACGGCCTTATGGGGCTTAGAGCTTGCTGATAATGTCCGTCACCAGCTGCTTAAGTTTAAGCGAGGTTGTGCAGCCCTTGCGCTCTACCCATTGCACTGAGCCTCCATTCTTTCCCCAGCAGAGGTCAAACTCTACAAAAGCGCAGTCATCTTGCGCTTGCACCTCAAAGCGCAGCTTATGAGGGTGAGAAACCTGTAAGGAAGTAATCACCAGCTGATGCTTCACTAGAGCGTCACAAGCCCGCGCGCCAATGTCTTGGAGTTGTGGAATTAATGAGGCCATCTCCGCTTTGATAGCGGCAGGAGTTATGGTCGCGGTCTGCGGTGGCAGAATGCTTTGCTGTAAGAGCTGTTGCTGCAAGACTTGAAGCTGGGGCGCAAATTTCGCCAACACCTTAGCCTCGGCATACACCTTAGTGATGCGGCTCTTGCCGTTGTAGTACACATTGACGATGAACGTGCCTTTAGGAGTGCTGATGGTGCAGGCCTTAAGATAGTTGCTGTCGGTGACGGCGATGTTGGTAATGGCAAAGCCACTTAAAGCCTTGCGCAGGAGCGACTTAAAGTAATCTTGCGGCGCGCTTGGGTGGTGAAAAGGAGCGCGGCTAGGTACGAGAGTAGTGTGAGACGCAGCAGCAGTGGTAGACGTGCTTGTCTCGCCATTAGCCTCTGTGGATTCAAAGGCGTTGGTTACAGGCGTGGCGCCAGTAGCCTCTGAGGTGTTAGTGGCGTCAGTTGCG
The DNA here is from genome assembly GCA_949286015.1 of uncultured Succinivibrionaceae bacterium. GTDB lineage: Bacteria > Pseudomonadota > Gammaproteobacteria > Enterobacterales > Succinivibrionaceae > Anaerobiospirillum. The sequence continues at coordinate 7,235 of CASEBB010000012.1, forward strand.
TTAGAGTAGTTGGTGACTGGCGTAATCACAGTTACTGATGCGGCGCCAGAAGTGCCAGTACCAGTAGCATAGGTGGTGTTAGCGGCAGCAGAGTTGTTAGCGTGAGAGAAATTACTGAATTTGAAGCGCTGCCCTAAGGTAATGTGGGGTGGGTTAATGAGCATGAGCTCGCTTTTGGCGCGCGTAATGGCGGTGTAGAGCCAGCGGCATCTGTGCTCATCGACCTTATTGCCGCCACTCATGCGATTAGTGCAGTCCACGTAGACGCGTTGCCATTCACTGCCCTGTGCCTTGTGGCAGGTAATGGCGTAGCCGAACTTGGCATACAAGCAGTTGAGATAAGAGTCATTTTTCATGAACTCTTTGCGCTGCGCTCTGCGCTTGTGCTGATAGTCCTGAAACTCAGCCTCGGTGGCAAAGTCACTTTGCTGCCGTGGTGGGAATTGCGCATCAAACCGCATGTTGCAGTTGGTGATCAAGGCCTGCGTCAGATTTTCCGAAGTAACGCCCTCATCATCCTCAAAAAGGAAGTTCAGCATTAACAGCACCTGCTTCTGCTCTTTGGTACCGTTTGTACTGTACACGGTCAGGGTGACTTTCTGAAAGTTCAGGGTCAGCTTGCACTGCTCTTGTTTACCCGTGTGGTCTTGGCGCGAGAAAAAGGACTGTTGGGAGTAAAGCTCATTGCTTACCGCGTCGACTAAGGCAAAGTCGCCATTGAACAGTTGGTACAGCTGGTTGTTTCTGCTAATAATGAGCAAATCGTTGTGCTGTAGGTTGGTGGCCGAAAATCCGCGTTTGGCTCGTACTTGGCCATTGTAATCATGTGCGGCTGCATTGGTGCCAGTGATAATGCAGGCAAAAGAAAAGCGATGGTTGTGGCAGTATTTGAGGTAGGACTCAACCAGCTCTGTGGCCTCAATTTGCTGGCAATCCTGCTCATTGAGGGCAAATTGCAGCGTGATAAAGTTGTGCTGCTCAATTTGGTCACGCAGCTGCGTGGCATTGCGTAGGATGGTGCTGTGACGACCCTGTCTTACTACTTCTTTGAGCTGGAAGCAGGAGATGGCGCTCAAGCCATAGTTGTCCCGCAGGTGCTTGGTGTTGAATACAGGGGAGAACTTCATATTCACCGGTGGCAACTGCGCGGGATCGCCGCAGAAGATCACTTTGCGCTGGGGGTAGGACGCAAAATCCAGAGCCTCTAGCAGATCAAACAAGAGTCGACCTGAGCCAAACTGGTAGTAGTTGCTGTCATCTGCAATATCGGAGATCAGGGACGCCTCGTCCACGATAACTACCGTATCGCTTTTCAGGTCGAGATTGGTGGCAGTTTTACGGTTGAAGATCCACTGAAATTCAGGCTTGTGCTTGCGGAGCTCAGGTGGTGTTTCTTGAAAGACAGGCGGGATTTGGTAGAGAAAAGAGTGGGTCGTAAAGCATGGGCTCTGGGTTTTTTGTGCCAGCACACGCATGGCTTTGCCCGTAGGCGCAAGCAGTTTATGGTCTCGATGTTGTGCGCTGAGCCATTGCTGCGCTAAGCTCAGCACAAAGGTCTTACCAGTGCCAGCGGAACCCTGTAGGACAAACAGGTGCTGCTCTGCATCCTCAAGAAAGTCAACCATGGAGCTGATGGCTGCTTTTTGGTCGGTGGTGAGCTCGATGTGCTTTGCCTTGAGGAAGGCGTCAAGCTGAGCGCGATTAACAGGGGTATTGGGATACGTAGGGTGAGTGTGCTGAGGCACAATGTTGCTGTTTTCCATGGCTGCCTTGAATTGCGTAAAAGCACGGCAGAGCTTGCTCAGCTCGGCCGCTAGCGGTGGAAGAAAGTAAGGCGGGGCTTAGAAAAAGCCGTTTGTAGAGCGCAGTGGAATGTTGCTGCTAGAGCAACAGCTAATGCTGCTGCGTCGGTGTCTTTAGGGGAGCGTTAGTATTTTTCAGGCCACGACCGAGGTGACGTGACTGGTGAAGAGTAGGTGGTAGAGCGCGATCTCGCGCTCTTATGAGGCCAGCACGCTGCTGTGAACCTTAAAGGGGGCACAGCGCTGATTTCTACCTGAGAGTGTGCATAGGCCACCATGGGCTTTGGTGCCTACAGTGGTAGTAAGTGCGGGCCTTGGGAGTGTGGGCTGGAGGTGCCCTTTACCCTGAGAGGTGATCTCAGTGTACATCTCTAAAACAACATGCACAAGAGGGATTTGCACCACATGTCCTTACTATTTTTTTTGAGTAGCTCTGTGCTCTGCGCACCACGTTCCTAACCACGTCCAGCTCACCTGTTGCGGTGTAGTGGGGACAGCCACCACTACCGCCACCACTAATACCACCGTCACCGGCATGTCCGGTCGGCTGCCACCACGAGCAAATCACTAGCGGCTAAGCCTTAGCGGCGCCAGTAATGCTGCCTCGCAACTCGAGGCCCTCCGCATTGGTTGGTGGCTAGAGCTCCGCAATACTTTTAGGTGGCTAACATGAAACGCCCTAACCATGACGCATGTGCTTGCCTCAAGATGTGAGGCTACGTTGAGGTCTCCACCAAGCTCCGAGTGGACTCTGAGTAGAGCCCAACTCTAAAGATGCGGCGTTTACCGTGCGGTGGCACCTCTTTTGTCGTCTTGGGGCAGTGGTAGTGTTTAGCTTCGCTGTTCCCACATGCCAACCATAACCACATTGCCCAAGTTGTCATATCCTGAGGCTGTGAGACAAGTTGCGCCAATATCGCCACCGCCGACACTGTAAAGCCACCTGAGGCACTGCCGCTCACCACCAAGGACTTTGCCACGCCACTTTCTACGCCACTTCCTAAGCCCCGTTTTCCGCCTCTTCCTTTGTCGCTTCAACCACCATGCTGCCTGTTTCTTGGGCGTAGCTGCACTCTTTTCCATTGCACATTGTGCGTTTCGCTGTAATTTAGGGCTACTCTTGGCTAAAATAGTAAACTTATCAGCGTGTTTTTGGGGGCATACCCCTCCTGCACGGTAGTCCCGCTTCCCCAAGGTAAAGACAGCCTCTCCTGAGGTCGCACCACAGGAAAACACCTCAAACGGTGTTACCGAGGTCTTACTTTGGAGCGTGACTCAAGCAAGCTCTAGTTTAGGCATGTACAATAGCCTCGTGCTTCGCGCTTTGGTGCAATACCGTGGCAGGAGTGCTGGGGTGGCATCCTCATAAGCCTTGTGTGCTTACGTGTGATGTCAAGGTGCGGTTAATTTGGATAGAAGATGTCGAAGAATAAGCAGCACTTGAAACACTCTCTTCTCTTAGGCGGAGTGGCTTTGGGTATGATGGCAGCTCTGGCGCCAGTAGGTTTCGCTGCCCCACAAAACGCAGCTACCGCTGCTAGCGCCGCTCAGGGTGTCCGCATTGACAATATCAGCGTGCGCGGCCTCAATCGCGTCAGCCTCGGTGCGGTCTTGTTAGCGTTACCAGTGCGTCAAGGTGATGTCTTAACCCCAGACAACGTCTCATTATCCATGAAGCGCCTCTACGCCACCGGTAACTTCTCGGATGTGTCCTTACAGCTCTCGGGTAACACCTTAATCGTTAATGTCACCGAGCGTCCAACCATTGGTACGATTACCTTCGCCGGTAACTCGCAAATCCAAGAAGACGCCTTACGTGACGTTATCGAGCAGCAGGGCCTGCGCACCGGTGAGCCAATTAACGTCCAGCTCTTAGGCCAGTTAGAAAAGTCCTTAGAGGACTTCTACCACTCTGCTGGTATGTACCAAGCTGACGTCAAGCCAGTGCTGACTTATCTGCCACGTAACCGTGTGGACATCAAGCTCGAGTTCTATGAGGGTGAGGCCGCTGCTATTGAGCAAATCAACATCGTGGGCAATAAGGCCTTTGATGAGGACGAGCTCTTAGCCCAATTAGAGTTACGTGACGACGTGCCATGGTGGAACGTGGTTGCTAACTCCCGCTACGATGCCCAAAAGTTCAGTGGCGACTTAGAGACGCTGCGCTCTTTCTACATGGATCGCGGCTACGTGAACTTTAAGGTCGACTCGACCCAAGTGTCGATGACTCCAGACCGCAAGGGCTTATACCTCACCATTGCCGTAAACGAGGGTGACCTCTACACCTTTGGTGACTGCACCGTGCAAGGCAATACCTTAAAGTATGGCGATGACATGCGTAAGCTCATCACCATCCAAAAGGGTGAAGTCTACTCGGCCCGTGAAGTTACCAATATGGAGACGGTGCTGAGCAACTACTTAGGTAAGTTTGGCTATGCCTACTCCAAGGTAACGGCGGTACCAGATTTTGATGAGGCCAATAAGGTCGTCAACTTAAACTTCATGGTCGACCCAGGCCAGCGTATCTACGTCACCAACGTCGATATCCGTGGCAACACCCAGACTAACGACACCGTTATCCGCCGTGAAATTCGCCAGATGGACGGTACGTGGCTGTCCAATGAGTCGATCGAAGCCTCTAAGGCCCGCTTAAACCGCTTAGGCTACTTCGAGACGGTGGACATGAACGTCGAGCGTAATGGTGCCAGCCCTGACACCGCCTCGGTGGTCACCACCATTAAGGAGCAACCTACCGGTACCATTCAAGGTGGTATCGGCTATGGTACTTCCTCCGGCTTTATGATTTCTGCCGGTGTGTCGCAGAATAACGTCTTTGGTTGGGGTACTCGCGCCAGCGTTTCCGCTTACCAAAACGATTACCGTGAGCACGTCGAGGTGGGTTACACTGACCCTTACTTCACGGTTGACCAGATCTCCTTAGGTGGTCGTGCTTACTACGATAACTTCCACGGTGATGACGCTGATGTGGTCTCTTACGATAACGAGACCATTGGCTTTGACCTCACTACGGGTTATCCAATTTCGGAGAACGTGTATGTCAGCTACACCTTAGGTGTAGAGAAGATGGACATCACCTCCAATAAGTTCTTCTTACAGGCCATCGACTTCTGGCGTACTTATGGTGAGGGCAGTCTCTCTAACGACTTCTTAGACTTCACCTTCCGCTTTAACATCTCGCGCAATAACTTAGACCGCACCATCTTCCCAACGTCCGGTTCGCGTCAGAACTTCTCGGCTTTTGCCACCTTACCTGAGATCTCCGATCTCCAGTACTACAAGTTAGATGCGCAGACCTACCACTACTTCCCATTAGACAGCGATCATGACTTCGTCTTTGCCATTCGTGGTCGTGCGGCCTATGGTGATGGCTACGGCTCAGTGGACGGCTTAGACCAGAAGTTACCATTCTTTGATAACTTCTACTTAGGCGGTGACCAGTGGTTACGTGGCTTCGAGCGCAATAGCGTCGGCCCTCGTGCGCTGTACCCAGCTGCTAATGGTCGCGTCACCATTGATGAGAACGATAACTTAGGTGGTAACGCCTTATGGGCGGTTTCGGCGGAGATCATTGTCCCAACGCCATTTATTTCCGAGAGCTATAAGAATCAGGTGCGTACCTCGATCTTCTTAGACGCTGGTGCTCTGTGGGATACCAACGCTGGTGAATACACCGCAGGTTACGCCGGTGCCCCTGATTACGACGATCCAGGCCGTTACAGCGCTGCTGCTGGTATCTCCTTAACGTGGATGTCGCCAGTGGGCCCACTGTCGTTTAGCTTAGCCCGCCCTGTTAAGGAGCAGGATGGCGACGACAGCCAGTTCTTTAGCTTCGACATTGGTGGTCGTTTCTAAGCGGCGCTCCTGTGCTCAGGGGGGCGGCTGGCCTCAAGAACGCAAGCTGTCGCCATCCTCACGGTGGTTCCCCCTTTAGGAAGTGTGCCTGAGGGTAGAGGGCAAACAGCTCTGCGCTCTTAGTGCCTCAGGGGCACTGCTGTGAGGAGGGCTAAGAGCCTTGAGGACAGTCCACGGCAGCTGCGCCCACGGCAGCAGAGCCTAAGGCTCGGCAGCGCCAGCGGCTGTGCCACAGCAGCGTGGGATACACCCGTGCGCTGGTGCTCTGAAGCAGCATGATCTCCTTGAGAGCGCAGCGGTACCGAAAGTAATTGGGCGCGTGCGGGCAAGGGAACCTTTCTCGTTCGCTCGCTTGTTTGCTTGTGCGCTGGTTGCCTTGCTTTGGGCACAGCGTGCAATAGAGCCACCATCACGATGTGCTTGGTGGCTTTTGCGCACTTAGGGGTAGCCCCTAAGCACCAGCTCATTTTGGCTGCGTAAGCTAGAGTCTTCTGGGGTGGTGGCTGCATACCGCCAGCAGAGGCTGCGCTGCTTTTAGCAGTCTGCCTCTTGTGCCCTTTGTGCCCTGCTACAGCGAAGGAACAACTGTCTTTTAGATGACGGCATTGCAGGCAAGCAGGCGTGCCCACGCTTAAGAGAGTCTCAGGCTCGCCTGCACCTTTCAGCTCAAGGTGGGGGACGTTTACCTCACTTAACCCTGCCGCCGTCACTTATGAGCTCACTCCGGCCTCAAAGCTACAAGCGCAGCCGCGTCTTACACCATACCGTTTTCTTTGGGCGTGTGGCCTGTACTTGAACAGGACACGCTTACTCTGTGGCCACTTACTGCATCTGGTCTTAAGCCGCAGTTGCAGTGCGTACACAGAGACACACTAGTTCTATTGTTGAGTATTTGCTTCTATGTTGAAAAAAGTCATCATTGCTTCGGCTCTGAGCGCCGTCTGCGCTCTGTCTGTGGTTTCGCTGCCAGCTATGGCTGCGCCTAGCGCGACGCCAGTTGCTGCCGCTGCCCATACCCCAACTGTGGCTGTACTCAACCTGCCTTACATCATGAGCGAGATTCCTCAAGCTAAGGCCTTACAACAGACCTTAGCCAAAGAGTTTGGCCCACGTGAGCAAGAGCTGCAAAAGATGCAGCAAGAGGGCATGAAGTTAGGTCAGGACTTAAACGCTGGTAAGTACACCGGTGATGAGCTCGTTTCCAAGCGCCGTGAGCTGGAGCAAAAGCAGGCTGACTTCCGCTTAAAGGCCCGTGCTTTACAAGAGGATCAGCAAGCTCGCGTCCAAGAGGAAGAGCGTGCCTTAATGGTCACCGTACAGCGCGCCATTGACTCCATTGCTAAGGAGCGTGGCATCGACTTAGTGTTACGTGGTGAGGCTATCGCTTACACCATTGATGCGCTGGATATCTCACAGGAAGTGATTGCCCGCGTCAGCGCTGATAATGGCACTGCTAAGTAAGAAAGAACTCAAAGCGCAGGTAGCTCCCACGGGGTGGTAAGCATAGTCACTATCACCTCCCATGTCCCATGAGGCACCACTACGGTAAAAATGCCTGTACGCAGCAGTGACGGCCGTGCCCGCGCTGTTGCCAGCGCGCTGCTGTGGCAGCAGCGACGGGGGGCGAGCGCTGTGATGACAACAGCAACCACCGATGCAGTTGGTGTGGTTCTTCGCAGGCCAGCGCTCATGCGGGGCGGTGGCTTAAGCTCTGACGTAGTGTAGTGTAGTGGCGTCACACCTTTGAGGAATGACTGACTTCTCGATGACGTCGTCTAAGGTAAATGGTGCCCAGACCAAGAGAGGCTTAGGGTCACCTGTACCTTTCATCTTAGGTGTGTGACGTTGCCTGCACGCAGCCAATACTACGTCATTGCTGTGATCACGCATTGCTTAGTGTTGCCACCATAAGTGATGGGGGGGGGGGGGCGAAGCGGAGCTAAAGCGCCTAATGGTTACTGGTCGCATGGGAGCGCACTCAGCTTGTCATGCAGGTAGTTGGGGAATAGGGGTAGAGCACAGTGTTAGTCAAAGAGATTGCACAGAAACTCGGTGCTGAATTTCGGGGCGATGGTGAGGTCGACATCCACCGTGTCGCTAACTTACTCACAGCCCAAGCTGGGGAAATCAGCTTCCTCTCTGACACTAAGTACCGCTCGGTCTTAGAAAAGTCGCAGGCTTCCTGCGTTATGGTCAAAGAAGCCGATGCGCCTCACGTCAAGAGCACCGCCCTGATTGTGCCTGACCCTTATTTAGCCTTTGCTCGCGTGGCGCAGCTCCTTGATAAGGAGCCATCAATTGCGGTAGGTATTCATCCTACTGCCGTTATTGGTGAGGATGTGGTCTTAGGTCAGAATGTGGGGATTGGCCCGCATGCGGTCATTGGCCGTGGCACGGTCTTAGGTGACAACGTCCAGATTGGTGCCAACTGTGTACTAGGCCCTGAGGTTAAATTAGGCACAGGTACGCGCTTATACCCGCTGGTGAGTGTCTACCACCACTGCGTGTTAGGTGAGCACTGCTTAATTCAATCCGGCACGGTGATTGGTGGTGATGGCTTTGGTTACGCCAATGACAAGGGCGAGTGGGTAAAGATTCCGCAAGCTGGCCGCGTGGTGATTGGCGATCGTGTCGAGATTGGTGCTAACACCTGCATCGATCGTGGTGCCTTAGATGACACCATTATCGAGAGCAATGTCATTATCGACAACCTCTGCCAGATAGCTCATAACGTCAAGATTGGCTATGGTACCGCCGTTGCGGGCGGAACTACTTTTGCCGGTTCTGTGACCATTGGTAAGTACTGCATCATTGGTGGTACCTCGGTCTTTAATGGCCACATCAGCATTGCTGATCAGGTCACCATTTCTGGTATGTGCATGGTGATGCGCTCGATTAAAGAGCCAAAGAGTGTCTACTCCTCGGGCATCCCTGCACAGACCAACGCCGAGTGGCGTCGTACAGCCTCCCGCGTGCTGCATATTAACGACATGTATCACAAGCTCTTGGAGCTAGAAAAAGAGGTGCGTGAGCTGAAAAAAAGCCAATAGCGCGGTGGGGCAACGCTAAACTGTCATTTTTGCGAAAATGGCTTTTGTTACTAGCGTTTTTGGCTTATGCTTAGGGGGACTTAGACGTGTCGGGGCGTGTTAAGTCACGCTACAGCACGTTTTCCGTTTTGCAAGGTAAATTCAAGTGTCAGAAAGCAACGAGATCCAGAACCAAGAAGTCCAAGAGAAGCACACACTTAACGTGGAGCAGATCATGGAGCTCTTGCCTCATCGTTACCCATTTTTGATGGTAGACAAGGTGATCGACTACAAGATCACTGATGAGCACAAGACTTTACGTGCGGTGAAGAACGTTAGCTTCAATGAGCCTTTCTTTCAGGGGCACTTTCCTGGCAAGCCAGTATTGCCTGGTGTCTTGATTTTAGAGGCCATGGCGCAAGCGACTGGCGTATTAGCTTTTACCATGGTGGGCAAGCCAGAGCCAGGTGAGCTTTATTACTTTGCCAGCATTGACCACGCACGTTTCCGTCGTCCTGTGGTGCCTGGTGATCAGCTCATCTTAGACGTGGAGTTCTTGAAGGAGAAGCGTGGTATTGCTTCGTTTAAGGGCGTGGCCACAGTTGATGGTGAGGTGGTGTGCTCTGCTGACCTGATGTGTGCCAAGGTGCGCACTTAATTGCGCTCTGAGCGGCAGTAAGCAGTTTGCCCTCGTTGCCTCATGGTGTGTTGCGGCTCGTTAGGGCCGCTGTAAGCAGAGGTGGGAGCGGGGCTACTCCTCTCTTGCTCAGGGTTACCCCTGAAGCGGGCTTTACCTGTAAGTAACCCTCTGGCTAGGGATAAATGAGGCACTGGTGGTGCTCCTGTAGCGCGGGGATAAAACTCATTAGAGGGCGGTGAACCTGTAAGATGGGGCTGAAACCCACCCTTGAGGTTATACGCAGCACGCAGAGTGCTAGCGCCGAGGCCAGCTTAAAGCTGCCTGTGAGAGGCGGTGATGACCGCAGTCACCATGAGGTGCAGTAGCACATCGTCAGCGCAATAGCACAACCGCACAACCTCTGTCCTCAGATGCAGTTACATTGGTCGCGCTCGACTCTCTGTCTGTGGCTCTGTAGCGCTGGGGCTGCTGTAGAGTTTAGCGGCGCGACGAGAGGTACAAAGGGACTGCTCCTGAAGTTGCTTGGTACCACGCGCTCATAGCCCGATGTAGCGTAATAGCCCCCTGTAGTGGTAAGGCTTTTGAGCCTACTGCGCAGTAGAGATGTTGGGAGAATACCGCACCCAGATAAGCTTTTAGCAGCACAGCACCCAAGGCCCAACGCAGCTTTTTAGGCCGTAGCTCTTGCGGCAACATGTGGCGCAAACGCCGCAGGTGCTTAGAGCAAAGTAGGCTACGTGGCATGCTACCTGTCAGCAGGTAGCGGCGTAAGACAAAATTTATACTCCCAGTGGTGAGTAACCTCAAAGGAATGGCGCGAAATGGCGGAAAACAACAGCAATCAGGATGTAACGTCCCAAGGTCAAGCCACCCACGCTCACGAGGAGCTGACAGGTGTCCGCGCCTATGCATTACCGACCTCTTATGAGGGCAGTCCTACCATTGCCGCCACAGCCCAGATTGCTGACAGTGCCAAGTTACGGGGCAAGGTAGTAGTCGGTAACTACGTGGTCATTAAGGACAACGTGATTATTGAGGGCGACGTCACCATTGGTAATGGCTGTGTGATTGAGCCTAATTGCGTGCTGCGCGGCCCAAGCGTCATTGGTGAAAACAACCACTTCTACCAGTTCTGCTCTATTGGTGAAGCTTGCCAAGACTTAAAGTACCACGGTGAGCCAACCCGCCTCATTATTGGCAATGACAATACTTTTCGTGAGCACTGCACCGTGCATCGTGGCACCACGCAGGGCTTAAACGAGACACGCGTCGGCTCGAACAATCTCTTTATGGTCAACACCCACGTGGCACATGATTGCGTGGTAGGTGACCACTGCATATTCTCCAATAATGCGACGCTGGCAGGTCACGTCACCATTGGTGATTACGTGATTTTTGGTGGCTTAGCGGCGATTCACCAATTTGGTCGTGTGGGTGCGCATGCCTTTGTGGCGGGCATGGCTGCTCTGAATATGGACGTGCCACCATATGTGATGGCAGCTGGCCATTATGCCAAGCCTTTTGGCATCAATAAGGTGGGCTTAGCCCGCCGTGGCTTCTCTGAAGAGGCCATTAACGCCATTAAGAAGGCCTACATGATTATCTACCACAAGCACCTCACCATTGAGGAGGCGCTGCCACAGCTTGAGGAGCTGGCACAGCAAGAGAGCGCTGTGCAGATCATGGTGGACTTCTTAAAGGAGAATGGGCGCGGCATTGTGCGCTAAGCTCAGAAGTGAGGAGAGGGGAAGCTTGAGGGCTTCCCTTTTTCGTTTTATGGGCTGCTGCATAAGGCAGAGCCTTATTCGGAGCTACCAAAGATTGCTGCCTGCTTTACCCTGATATGAGGGGTTAGCTGAGACGCTACTCTTGAGATAAGGCGCCATAAGGCGCACTTTAGCTCATCAACCTTTGTGGCAGGCACAAGAGGCGTAAGCAGGGCATAAAGCACGATGTCTGTAGTGGAGATGAGCAACCAATTACCTCTAAGTGGTAGTCGACAGCACTGGTCGCATTAAAGGGAACGGACACAAAAGACGCCTCCAAAGATCGAGTACAGAGCGGGCTTGAGGTGCCATCTCAGGATAAATCTGTGCAGGCCGCGTCCCGTCGTGTGGGCATTGCCTGCATTGGTGGTGGCTTTGTCCATGATAGCCACTGTGCTGTGCTCGTCAGCATAACCCTCAACTCACAGCCTCTACTGCCGCCTAATTTACCGCTAAGGGGTTTGGGGGTAAAATGCTCAATTTTGCGTACCTTGGCACTGGGGTGGTAACGGCATTCTCATGACGATATTCCCGTGCTTCTGACGGTGGGCTTGCTGGGTGACTCTTTATTGTAGGAACGTTGCCCTCACTTTTTCTTTCACCACAGTAGATGTATATGGCGACGAGCAGTAGCGACTTACCAGTCAATCCCCATTTGTATGCCCTCATTGCCTGCGAGCTCTCCGGTGATACCCTCGGTGCTGGCCTCATGAGAGCCATTAAGCGTCACGACCCTCAGGCGCAGTTTATTGGCATCGGCGGCCCTAAGATGGCCCGCTACGGCCTGCAATCAGAGGTGCCTTTAGAGTCGCTGTCCTTTATGGGCATCTTTGAAGTCGCAGCGCACCTTTTCTCCTTACTCTCCATTCGCCGCAACATCACTAAAAAGCTCCTCAAAGCACGTCCAGTAGTCATGATTGGCATCGATGCCCCTGACTTTAACCTGCACGTCGAGCACCGCCTCAAAATATCCGGCATCAAGACCATTCACTACGTCAGCCCATCGGTGTGGGCATGGCGTGAGGGCCGCATGAAGAAGATCAAGGCCGCTTGTGATGAGGTCTTGGCCCTGCTGCCTTTTGAAAAGGAATTCTACGATCAGCATGAGATGGCCTGCACTTACGTCGGCCATACCCTCGCTAACAGCATCCCTGTAGAGATTGACCAAAACGCTGCCCGTGAACGTATCGGCCTTTACAAAAACAGCGTCGAGGCCATTGAGGGTAAGGTGCTGGCGATCCTGCCAGGCTCCCGCCGTGGCATCATTAGTCGTATGCTGCCGCTGTATGCCCGTACTGCGCAGCTGATTCGCAATCAGGTCAAGGACATCACCTTTATCAGCGTGGCGCCTAACCACGACATTGCCATCCTCATCAAGGATCTGTGGCTGCAATACGCCCCTGAGATCTCCTTGACCGTCTTTGTCAGTAACCAAGAGGATGCCATTGCCGCTGCTGATGCCTGCCTCTTAACCTGTGGCACCATTGCTTTTGAGGCCATGCTCTTAAAGCGCCCAATGGTGGTGGCCTATAAGGTCTCTTCCTTAAGTGCCATCATTGCCCGTAAGCTCCTTAAGGTCAACATGTACTCGCTGCCAAACTTACTGGCTAAGCGTCCAATTGTGACCGAGCTTATTCAAGAGGACTGCACCCCAGAGAAGATGTGCTACGAGTGCATCCGCTTGCTGACCTCAGATAACCTCCTCATGAAAAGAGAGTTTGCCTCGATTCATGAGAGTATCCGCACTAATGCCGACGAGCTTGCCTGTGGCGTGGTCTTACGCTTACGTGAGCAGGTCTTACAGGTATTGCCTGCTGCCTCAGCAGTGGAATCCCCAGCCGCCAGCACTGGCGCTGACCACACCACCACTGAGGATGGTAGTGCTGCGCAGGGAGATACTACCCCTCAGGATGCTGCCGTAGCGGCTCTTGCAGAGCCGAGTGCAGCTACTGACGCTAGCGCTGTCACTGACGCTGCTACTGCAGCGATGGCTGCAAAAGATGGCAAGACGGGGCTTAGTGTCAGCGAGCAGGCGGCCCTCAGCGTGACCGAGATTGTGGAGGCGGCAGTCTATAACGATAAGCTGCAGCAACAGCGCTTGGCTGGTATCTCCGCTAAGGAAGAAGCGCGTGATGTCGACGACATGAAAGTGGTGCCCCTGAGCGCGCAAGTAAGTGGCGTCGGGAGTGGCGTAGATGGCGTTACTGGCATCACCGTCGCGTCCTTAAACGAGCAGATGGTGCCACTGCGTCAGGGCCTTGATGATGCGACCATTGCCCGCTTGCAGCAGGAAGTTAACGGCATGGAGCCCGCTTTATCACTGGAGGAGGTGCTGCATCTGCCTAATACTGAAGCCAAGAGCAGTGCTGCCGGTAAAAAGGGCGTGGGTAAGGGCAAGCTGAAGCACTTAAGTCTCAACAGTGAGGATATGAACGAGGCTGATGGTTTAGAGCTGGGTGTGCGCGCCAAGAGCCCACGGCGTGAAAAAGGTGCGGCCTTTAAGGATAAGAGCAGCTCCAAAGCAGCAGGCAACGCCGCCCAAGAGTCAGCGACCACTGTGCGGGTAACGCGCGGACGCAGCCGCAATACACGAAAAAAGGGGAGCAGTGCTGGCAGCAGTGGTGGCGCGGATACGGCGATCTAAGCCAATGATAGAGGCGATGGCTTAAGGCCCGCAATCCTTGCAGACATGCCATGAGAGGCTCAACATCGGAGGCGGTAATGCTACCAAAATTCACTTATCCGCTCGATCCGCGTACAGCCTTAGTGTGTGGTATCGACGAGGCGGGCCGTGGCCCTCTCATGGGCGATGTGGTCGCTGGCTGCGTTATCCTTGACTATAACCGCCCTATAGCTGGCCTCAATGACAGCAAGCAATTGAGTGAAGCCAAGCGTGACGAGCTGGCAGCGCAAATCAAAGCTCAAGCCCGCGCCTTTGGAATTGGCCGCGCCTCTCCCCAAGAAATCGATGAGCTCAATATCCTCTACGCCACTTACCTCGCGATGAGCCGTGCCTTTACGGCTATGACGGAGATGCTGGTACAAAAAGAGGGGCCAGAGGTGTTAGGCGGGCAAGCAGATGTGGCTTCTGCCAGTGCGGCGGATATCCTGACACCGCAGCTTGTGGATAACAAAGCCACGGTGGGCTCTCTTTGTGGCAGGAGCAGCGGTGGTATCGCTCTGGTGCTTATTGATGGTAACCGTATTCCCCCACAACTGTCACAGCAGGGCTTAAGCTGTGAGGCAGTGGTAAAGGGCGATGCGCGTGTGGCGGAGATTGCGGCCGCTTCGATCCTTGCTAAGACCACACGTGATGCAGACCTGTATGCGCTGGATAAGCTCTACCCTGATTATGGCTTTGCGCTGCATAAGGGCTATCCGACACCGCTGCATTTAGAGCGCTTACAGCGCCTTGAGATACTGCCGTGTTATCGGCGCTCTTTTGGGCCGGTACGTAAGATACTTGAGGAGCGGGGCTTGGTGGTTAGCGCGGCTGAGGGAAGTGCAGCGGCTAAGGAAAGGGAGCAGGGCGCACAGGGATCGTTGTTTGAGATGCCTGAGTAGTGAGCTGGGCTTGAGAGGTGGCAGGCGGCGCCTGCGGCGCTATCTCGAGGTGACAGGTGGCAAAGGCCACTGGTGCTGCTGTGCTGATGTTGTTGCTGTACAGTGATGTGTTGTGTCTCTGGAGAGGTGCTAAAGCACATGGTAAGCGGCGCCTATCGGCGCTATCTCGAGGTAACAATGGCATTGGCCACAGGTGCTGCGCTGTTGTTGTATGGTGATGTGCTGCCCCTCTGGGGAGGTGCCTTTGCACGGAATAAGCGGCGTCTGCAGCACTATCTTGAGGCGGCAGCTTGCTTTTTAGCTAAAGATGAAAATCGGCTAAAATAACGCCTGCATGCTCACACATAGCATTACCCCATCTTTTGCGCTATAGTGCACAAGAATAAGTCATAGCACCTACGCTGTGACGCTGCTGTCTTAACCTCTTGAGGGCTTGGCGGATGAACATCAACTACTTGGAATTTGAACAGCCAATTGCTGACCTGTTAACTCACATCGAGGAGCTCAAGCGCCTGAGCACAACAGTGGGCAATGATGTTGACATGTCCAAAGAGCTCAAGCTCTTAGAGAAAAAGAACACCGAGCTGACCAAAAAGCTCTACTCCTCGCTGTCGGCATGGCAAATTGCGCAGGTGTCGCGTCACCCAATGCGCCCTTACACCTTGGACTACGTATCGCGTATCTTTACCGACTTCCAAGAGTTAGCAGGTGACCGCGCCTTTGCTGACGATAAGGCCATTGTTGGTGGTATGGCCCGCTTAGAGGGCATGCCAGTCATGGTCATTGGCCACCAAAAGGGCCGCGATACTAAAGAGCGCACCATGCGTAACTTTGGTATGCCTCGTCCTGAGGGCTACCGTAAGGCCATGCGCTTAATGCGCTTAGCCGAGCGCTTCCACCTGCCTATCATCACCTTTATCGATACCCCAGGTGCTTACCCTGGTGTCGGTGCTGAGGAGCGCTCGCAGGCCGGTGCCATTGCCGAGAACTTAAAGCTCATGAGTGAGCTTAAGGTGCCTATTATCTGCACCGTGATCGGTGAGGGCGGCTCCGGTGGTGCCTTAGCGATCGGTGTGGGCGATCGCGTCAATATGCTGCAGTACGCTACTTACTCTGTGATCTCTCCAGAGGGCTGCGCCTCCATTCTCTGGAAGAGTGCGGAAAAGGCCCCATTAGCAGCTGAGGCCATGAACATCACCGCCGATAAGGTCAAGGCCTTAGGCTTAATCGATGAGATTGTACCTGAGCCTTTAGGTGGTGCACACCGTGATTACGACACCATGGCGCAAAACCTAAAGAGCACCATTCTGCGGGAGCTTGCTGCTATTAAGGCCGACAGCAATAACAGCTACGACGACCTGCTCAACAACCGCTTTAACCGCCTCATGTCTTACGGCTACTGCTAAGAGGCTGGTTGAGGTGATGGCTGTCTCTGAGATTGGAGACGGCCGCAGCAGAGCCTCAGATGCTGCCCTTGTAGTTGTCTGGTAAAGGGCCATGGGGTAACTTGCAGTCTAATGCTATGCGGCGTCTTGTGCTCGTGGTAAATCTACTGTTGCGGGAATTATCCAAAGTTAGGGGGAGTTTATGCCAACCTTCGATCAGCTCAAGGAGATGTTGCCTGAGGGTCAGATTTTTTCTGCAATCAGGCAGAATGGCCACATTTATGTGGATAAGTCACGCTATCTCTATAGGCTTGCTGTGTCGAGCGGGCCTTTGCTTTTGACACGTCCACGTCGTTTCGGCAAGAGCACGCTGGTGTCTGCACTGGAGGAGATCTTTCTGCACGGTGTGGCACCTTATGACGGGCACGAGTCTTATTTCAAGGGCCTTGAGGTTGAGCAGCTGTGGCCACAATTGCGGAATAATGATGGGCCCTTCTACGTGCTGCACTTGGATTTTTGGAGGATGATGGAGCAATGCAAAGTCAAGAACGCTGATGAGTTTGAGATGATTCTTAATCAGCAAATCGTGCGTTTTGCTGCTGAAGAGCACATCGAGCTCCAGACTATAGATGCTGATTTGCAAAGAGAGGCCTTTGATTTACTTCTAGACGCAGTGCCTGACAGATCTATGGTGTTGTTGGTAGACGAGTATGATGCGCCTTTGACCAGTCTTTTTGCGTCTGATAATGACGCAGATATCGGAAATATGGTGAATGTGCTGCGTCACTTCTTCAGCAATGTAAAGGCGCAATCTGGTAAATTTCGTTTTACATTCATCACCGGTATTACGCGCTTAAAGGACAGCTCTATTTTTAGTGCTGTTAATAACATTGCGGATATCTCGCAAGATCCGTACTTTGGCTCCATCTGCGGCATTACGCGTGAGGAGTTACAACGCTATTTTCCTGAGCACTTACGCTATGCAGCTGCCAAGTGGTTGCAGTTGTCTGAGGAGCAGGTGAGTTCACAGAATGTGGAGCAACTGCTCGACGAGATGGCGACGTGGTATGACGGCTACTGCTTTGATAGCGATGGTGAAAACCATGTGTTTTCTCTGTGGTCAGTACTGTGCTTTTTCAAACAACACAATACAAAGTTCAGCCCGTATTGGTTTGAGGGCAGTGGACAGCTTCAGTTGCGTAAAATCTTGTCGCAGAAGTCATGGCAAGAGCGCTCAAAACTCTTGTCTGGTGAAAGCTTGCAGGTAGGATTAGGAGATTTTCTTAGTCCGAGCACGCTGAAGACGATGCGACCAGAGGTCTTGCTCTTTCAGACTGGTTACTTGACGCTCAAATCACCGGTCGACTCTATTGTGAGTCTAGGAGTACCGAACAAAGAGATTGAGATTGCTCTCACCCGCGAGACTTTCGAGGAGTTTCTTCCTAATTTCCTAAAGGTATTTGAGAGCTATAGCACCAAGCTGCGCACTGCTTTAGATACACACGATGCTGCTGCCTTAAAGAAGTGTTTTAATGAGCTGTTGCATGGTGCCGATTATGATCACTATCCATTAACGCAAGAAAGTGCTATTGCGTTCGGCTTAAAGTTGGGTATTTCCTTATCGCTTAAAGTCAGGGTGGTTTTAAACCTCCATGAGTCTTTAGGCAGACCAGATGTGCTTTTTGACTGGCAGGATACGACGGTAGTCATTGAGCTCAAGTATGCGCACACTCAGGGCAAAGTCAAAGACTTGCTTAAGCAAGCGGTAAAGCAGATTCGGAACAAGAAATACGGCGAGACCTATGAGAGTCGGCCAATTTTATGGCGTCTGGCCATGGTGTTCTGTGCTGAGTCCCGTAAGATTACGGCTGTGCAGGTTGTGAAGGCATAGCAGCGGGCTTAATTGCTGCAATTGAGCCAGCGGCTTTAGCCTGTAGTTGGTGGCTGTCTCAGAGTAATAAGACAGCCGCAGCTGCGCATAAGAGGCTACCCTTGGTAGTCGCTCTGGTAAAGGGCCATGGGGTAACTTGCAGCCTACTGCCATGCGGCGTCTTGGTCTCGTGGTAAAGAGCCTGTTGTGGGCATGAGCCAAAGTTAGGGGGTAGTTATGCCAACATTCGATCAGCTTATGGCGCTGTTGCCTGAGGGACAGAGCTTCGCTGCAATCAGGCGGAGTGGCCGCATTTATGTGGACAAGACAAGATATGTCTATGATCTTGCTACATCTATCAGCCGTGGCTTTTGACGCGTCCACGGGGCTTTGGTAAGAGCACGCTGCTGTCTGCCTTTGAGGAGCTGTTCATGCATGGTGTGGCGCCATATGACGGGCATGATTCGTACTTCAAAGGCCTCGAGATTGAGCAGTTGTGGCCGCATGATCAATGGTACGATGGCCCTTTCTATGTGCTGCACCTTAATTTCAGTGAACTGCTCGTTGGCTGCCATAGCGTAGCTGATTTTGCGGAGCAGCTTAACGCTGCAATCTGGGACTTCGCCGCTAAAGAGCACTTAGTGCTCAATGATCCATATTATGGGAAGGAAGATGCGTGGGAAATGCTGCTTGATGCAGTGCCAGACCTCTCCTTAGTACTGCTGGTAGCTGGGTACGATGCACCCTTAAATCATTTTGAGGGTACAGATCAGGAGTCTGCTCGCGATGATATGGTGAGAGTACTGCGGGCTTTCTTTTGCTTTATCAAGTCGCGCTCGCACAAGTTTCGTTTCACCCTCATCACCGGTTGCACGCGCTTACAAGCTGCCAATAAGATCTGGAGTGAGGTCAATAGTATCGTTGATATCTCGCAAATGCCGCGTTATGGTGCTATCTGCGGTTTCACCCTTGAGGAGTTACAGCGCTATTTTCCAGAGCATCTGCGCTATGCCTCTGCCCAATGGCTGCAGCTACCGCAGGAGCAGGTTACTGCTCAGCATGTAGAGCAGTTGGTAAGTGAGATGGATGCATGGTATGGCGGCTACTGCTTTGATCGCAAGGGCAGAACTCAATTCTTGTCACCTTTTTCAGTGCTGTCTTTCTTCAGCGAAGAGCATACGTACTTCGAGACGTTTTGGGTTAATGATGGCGGCTATCCCGAGATTCTGCGTAACGCTGTGCTGCAGTTGTCGTGGCCTAAGCGCTTAAGACTCCTAGCAGGTGACAGCATGTCTGTGGATTTGTACGGCAGCTCGGAGCAGAAACAAGCAGAGCTCTTGCTCTTGCAGACAGGGTACCTGACGCGCCAAGCTTCAGTAGGGGATGGGGCTACGAGCAGCTTCTTCTGTGTTGCTGCGTGTCTGCCAAATAAAGAGCTCAAGAGCGCCTTTTTCCGTTGGTGGTACGCTGATCTGCTGCCTAAGTCCACAGTGATACCTCTGGAGAACATGGGGGAGTGCTTTGGTGCGAAGCAGCGAGCGGCCATTGCAAGCAAAGATGTAGCTGCTTTACAGCAGTGCTGCAATGAGTTTTTGCGCGATAGCGACAGCGAGCGCTACCCATTGTTGCAGGCAAGTGACGTTGCTGACTTTCTGCACAGTTGTTTGGCTTTAGTGCTGGCTCTGCCTGTGACCAATGATGATGATGATGATGAGCACGAGTTATGGGGCAGAGACAAGCTGCTTTTAGCCTATCAGGGTACAACGGTGCTTATCGCCTTTGCGTATGCGCAGGAGCGCAGTGAGTCCAGTGCCTTGCTGTCGCAAGCGGTAAAGCAGATTCGGGCCAAGAAATACGGCAAAATCTTTAAACGGCGGCTAGGTTTATGGCGTCTGGCCATGGTGTTCTGTGCTGAGTCCCGTGAGATTACGGATGTGCAGGTTGTTAGTGGGTAATAGCTGACTTGCTGACTTAATGAGTGTGCTTGTTCTTGCGCCTTTAGGTGGTGCGCACCGACCTAAAGAGCATCATCCAGCGGGGGCTTTCTGCCTTTAAGGCCGCCAGCAATACCAGCTACTGCAACCTGCGCCACCATCACTTTAGCCGCCTTATATCCATGGCTATGGCTAAGATGCCGCTTATCTTGAGGCGATGACGGTCGCTTGGGCGCGAGACGGCTGCTGCGCAGCAGAGAGCGTTTTCCCCCTTGTTCCTTCAAAGTATTTTCCCCTATGTTTTTGGCTTCAAATCGGCCTTTGAGGTGGGGGATAAGCCGTTTGATGCAGAAACCTGAGTATGGAGCATCAAGCGTCGCTACCGCGACGTATCTTTGAGGTAAGTTAAGGGCAAGCAGCTTTGCACACACATGGGGAAAACGCCCTCGCGCAGCATACGAGGTGGCCTTTGTAGTCGTTATTAGGGTAAAGCGCCTGTTGCAGGCATGATCTAATTGAGGGTAGGGTAGGGTAGGGTATGCCAACATTCAATCAGCTTTATAGCATGTTGCCTGTAGGTGAGCAGGACTTTACGGTAATCAGAGACTTAGGCCTGCTCTATGTGGACAAAACGCGCTATATCTCTCAATTGGCTCAGACGAGAAAACCGCAGGTCTTAACTCGACCACGTCGCTTTGGTAAGAGTACGTTGGTGTCTGCCATGGAGGAGATCTTTCTGCACGGTGTGGCACCGTATGACGGGCATGAGTCGTACTTCAAGGGCCTTGAAATTGAGCAACTGTGGTCACAGGTGCCATGGAATGAGGGCCCTTTTTATGTGCTGCACTTGGATTTTTGGGCGCTGAGCCAAAATTGCGATAGTGTGGCTGATTTTGAGGAGTTGCTTAATGACAAGATCGTGTGCTTTGCCAAAGACGCGCACATAGACCTCAAGATTACTGGTAATGCTAAGCCAGATTTCTTTGATTTGCTGCTCGATGCAGTACCGAAGAATTCTGTGGTATTGCTGGTAGATGAGTATGATGCACCTTGGACCAGCTTTGTGGATGCCTATAATGATGCTGAAAACAAGGCAATGGTGAAGTTGCTGCGTGGCTTCTTTAACAAGCTCGAGTCACGCTCTGGTAAGTTTCGTTGCACCTTTATCACCGGTATTACGCGCTTGAAGGATACAGCCATCTTTAGCGCAGTCAATAACATCACGGACATCTCGCAAGATCCGTATTTTGGCGATATTTGCGGCGTTACTCGTGAGGAGTTACAGCGTTTTTTCCCTGAGCACTTGCGCTATGCCGCTGCCCAATGGTTGCAGTTGTCTGAGGAGCAGGTGAGTTCTCAGCATGTGGAGCAACTGCTTGACGAGATGGCGACGTGGTATGACGGCTATTGCTTTGATAGCGATGGGGCTACTCACGTGTTTTCTCTGTGGTCTGTACTGTGTTTTTTCAGCTTGCGTCATGTTAAATTCGATACTTACTGGTATGACGTGAGCGGGCTGCCTCATATGTTGCGTAGAAGCTTGCTGCTGAGTTCATGGGCAGAGCGACTCCATCTCTTAGCAGGTGGCTGCTTAACAGTGGACAGAGATGCCTTCTTAAGCTCGAGTTCTCTGTCTACCATGCAACCAGAGGTCTTGCTCTTTCAGACAGGTTACTTGACGCTGAAAGCACCGTATGGCGCTGATGTAAGTCTAGGAGTACCTAACAAAGAGATTACAAGTGCTCTGACGCGTTTGTATTACAAAGAGCTGCTGCCTCATGCAGGGGATCAATTAGACTCTTTTATTGCCAAGCTTTGTGCTGCTATTGAGACTCACGATGCTACTGCTTTGCAGCAGTGCTTCAATATGGTGCTGAACAGTGTCGATTACGAGCATTATCCCTTAACGCAGGAAAGCTCAGTTACGGCTTGCTTGTATATAGCGATTTCTCTGGCTCTGCTTGTCAGGGTGGTGGTGAATCATCACGAGTCCCAAGGGCGAGCTGATATGCTGTTTGATTGGCAGCATACGACTGTGGTCATTGAGTTCAAGTATGCACACAAGCTCAGTGAGACCAGTGCTTTGTTGCAGCAAGCGGTAGAGCAGGTTAAGGACAGAAATTACGGAGATACCATTGCCCAGCAGCCGTATTTGTGGCGCCTAGCCATGGTGTTCTGCGCTGCGGAGCGTAAGATTACGGATGTGCAGGTTGTAAGTTAGTAGCAACTACCGGTGATGAGACCTATGGCCTTTACCACTGTAACCACCACCAGTAGAAGCAGAGCAGCAGGCTAGCGGTGCACCTTAGAGATGCGCCCCAACAGCTCTGATCTTATGCGCGGCCCCCAAAAGCTGCACAGAAAGTAGCGTTAGAGGGAACGCCCTGATCTCCTCACCACATAGGGCAGGGCTCCTTGAGCTGCGCATGGAGCAGCGTGGAG
Organism: uncultured Succinivibrionaceae bacterium; assembly: GCA_949286015.1. GTDB lineage: Bacteria > Pseudomonadota > Gammaproteobacteria > Enterobacterales > Succinivibrionaceae > Anaerobiospirillum. Next base: position 29,540 of record CASEBB010000012.1, read on the forward strand.
CTTGTGCGGCTCAGAATGTGGAAGACAGGGCAGCGCACAGAGCTGTGTACAGGGCACCAACACTACCTCGAGAGCCTGCCAAGATGGTGACCAAAACGGCATTATCCCTGCGCACATGCCTGCTTGCAGTGAGTGGTACTGATGCGCTTGCTCTTGCGCTTTAGTGCCCAGCTACACCAGAGTGAAGCCCTTGTGGCGGCCAGCTATTAGCGCTTGAGCTCGGCGTATATATCGCAGCCGTCTTGGTCACCAAGATCACAGGCCTTGCCAAAGTACTTCTTGCCCAGCTCATCGTTTTGGCTTACACCGTCGCCATTGATGTAGGCTGCACCCAGATTGTAGCAGCCGACACTGCTCTCTAAATCACAGCCGCGCTTGTAGAGCTCTGTGGCTTTCTTGTAGCTCTTTTCAACCCCAGCGCCTTTTTCGTAGTTGAGGCCCAGACCGACACAAGCGTCGCCATTACCTAAGTCACAGCTTTTCTCAAAGTACTTGTTGGCTTGAGTGGCGTCCTGCTCTACACCTTCACCAGTGTTGTAGCTCATGGCGAGGTTGTGGCAGGAGGCGGCGCTGTTAAGATCGCAGCCCTTGAGGTAGTACTCATTGGCGGTGACATCGTCCTCGGCTGTGCCTTCGCCGTTATCGTACATAAGGGCGAGGTTATGGCAAGCATCGCTATCTTCGAGGTCACAGCCTTTGCGATAAAGCTCTATGGCCTTAGCATCATCGAGAGCTACGCCCTCACCTTCATCGTACATCATGCCTAAGTTGCGGCAGGCAAGGCCGCTGTTGAGATCACAGCCCTTTTGGTAGTACTGCACAGCACGTGCGTCGTCGAGCTTAACGCCTATGCCGCTGTCATAGAGCATTCCTAAGCTATTGCAGGAGAGGGCATCATTTAAAGAGCAGCCCTTCGCAAAGAGCTCGGCGGCCTTAGCGTAATCTTGCTCGATGCCTTGAGCGTGGTAGTACATGAGGCCTAAGTTGTTGCAGCCACTGCCTTCGTCGAGGTCACAGGCTTTGGTGTAGTACTCCAGTGCTCTTTGGTCGCTCTGCTCTACCCCGTCGCCACTATCGTAGGATACGCCAAGGTTATAGCAGGCCGTAGCATTATCTTTTAGGCACAAGATTTTAAGCTGCGCAATGCTTTCGGCGTGAGCGTTGTTGAGGCCACAGAACAAAGCAGAGGTGAGCCCCATGAGGGCGAGGCTGTGAGATAAGAAGCGCATAAGCTGACTCTTGAGGTTAGAGAAGAGCGCCTTGAACTCCAAGGCTGCCACTGATCACTTGCTTTGGCTGCAAGTAACAGACGAGATTGCTAAGGGCACACTCTGGAGAGCCCGTGCCGTACACAGGCCCAGCTGGGACTATGGGGCGTAACAGGGGCATCATGAGCGCTATACGCGCTGCACTGTGTCCTGCCTTAGTGTCCAGAGGCGCCATTGGCACAAGCCATTGTCCCCCTTGGATCCCAAGGCACGACAAGGCACAATGCGACGCCTACTCTTAGAGCGAGCAAAGCAGAAGCCAAGGCGGCGTCATGATGGGCACCATGAGGCTGCATCTGTGCAGCATCTCACAGCTGTCATGGCAACTACCAGCTGTATTGCCAGTGTTAATACCATGGTAGAGCTGAGCGTGCTGAGAAATGGGGAGAGTGGCGGTAGGTAACCGCAAAAGCGCCTGACGGCGACTTATCTTGAGAGTAGCGCCGCAGCACACACCGACTCTTAGGGGCAAACACCTGATGTATGCACTTGCCTCCTGTGGAATTTGCCTTTTTGGATACCCTCAATGGCGGGAGTGGAGTGGAGAGAGTGGATAGAGAGTGGAGAGAGCTGCGCCAATGTGCCACCCAGCAGGAGAGCGTGGCGGGAGTGGAGACTGTGTGCCATGTGCTCATAAGCAAGCATGAGCACGAGCGAGCTAATTGGCGGTTAAGTGCACGCTCTTTAAAGAGCGCAGCTGCTGCTCTAAGCGCTGCACGCGCTCCTCTTGGCCCTCACGATAGGAGTCGATCTGGTTGCTGCGCACTTCTTGGGCCTTTAAGAGCTCGTCGTAAGCGGCACTGACGTTAAAGGCGTAATCGCAGATCTGATTGACCTCATCACCACGGAAGAAAGGCAGAGGGCGACGGCACTTTTGCGTGCTGTACTCTTCGATCTTGGCAAAGCCCTGATCGACATACTGCTCGGTCTGAGAGGTATTGCTATCGACCTTGGCCTCAAGCTCTTGGACGTATTTGTCGAGCTCTTGTGGGTGGTCTGCAACTAAATGGTCTTGACCGGTGGAGTTATCGCGCATTAAGAGGCGGCCATCCTTGAGCCAGATATATGACAGGCCGATCATGGTACGTCCCTCTAACAGGCGGTAGGTCTTATCGATGTTGCTCAGCACATTGTCGTGTGCATTGAGGAGGTCGTGGCTAAAGTTAGGGTAGGCAATAATGGCCGAGTACTCACCACTTAAGAGATCAACAATCTTGGTGTAGCTGACAAAGTTGGTGGTGTCCTCGTAGCGGGCAGTGAGCTCAAAGGTGCCCTCTAACCACTTGTCGTGGTTATAGCCCCAAGTGGCGGCAAAGCCTTGCAGCTTATTGTCCTTGATCTCAAGGAGGCCATAGCCCACTTCGCTATCACCAGTGGCGGTATCGTAGTTTAAGTAGGTGACGAGCTTGTCTTTGACCTTTGGGTCAATCTCCATTAAGAACTCTTGGGTCTTCTTGCCATCGACAGTGCGCACTAAGCGGCCTAAGCCACTGGCGATACCATTGCTGCACTCACCATCCCAGTACAGCTGCACGTTGGCACTGGTGTCATTGACGATAAATGGCACCAAGCACTTTTCCGTTTTGTTGACTGGCTGTAAGCCCTCATCGTAGATGTTGAGCGGGCTAATTTGCGAGGAGACCTGCTTGATGAGGTCGTAGTCGTTGATGAGGCGGTTTTCCAGCTCAAGGTTGGTGTTTAAGGCCGAAGCGCCATCGAGGTTAACCGTAGAGGTAACCTTGCTTGGTACGGTTTGGACATTGGTGTCATTGCCGTTAGAGGTTACGGCAATGCCTGTAGGGGTACAGGAGCTCAAGGCAAAAGCAGTCACCAGCGCCAGTCCCGTGGATAACGTCTTTACTTGCCAATCCTGCATCGTGGTCTCCTACAGACTAATCTAAGTAAGTGGTGGGTGAAGTGGGGTTAAGCGCAGCCAGATTCAGGCTCTATCTGGCTAATCTTATGGCGCGAGGCTGTGCCAACGGCAGTAGCAAAGCGCTGCTAGGGCGAGAGTAAGCAGAGGCGTTACAGAGCCTGTAACGGGCTCGGTAGGAAGCTGCGCTGGCCATGGTGTGCCCACAGGAGGTAACAGCACCATGATAAGGGCATGGAGCGTTAGCGCTGAGCTCTAAGGGTGCTCAGGTTGCCTCAGGTGGGCCTGTACACTTGCTGAAGCGCTGAGAGTGCCGCTGCTAGGCGCTCTTAATGGCTCGTCTTACTACTGCCATAAAGTGGCTGTAATCTTAGCATTATCTGCTCTTAGCGGCTATGGTCTCAGCGCGGTGGGGTGGGATAAAACGTTGTCACTTGCGCGGGGGAGCGGGTTTGTAACCTAAAAGCGCCAGATGGCGCCTTATCTCGAGAGTAGTGCCTTAGTAAACTCCTACTCGCAGGGGAAAGCACCTGATTGTAGGCAGTTAACTCCTTTGAGATTTGCTTTTTGGGGTACTCACGGCTGCGGGGCTATCTTCTTTGTGGAAAGGCAAGGTTTGCGGTGAGATTAGCAGTAAGAGGCGCAGGACAAGGAAAAGGCTAAAGGGAAGGCTGGGGAGAGGCGAGGCAGGAGAGAGAGTAGGTTGGGGTAGCGGCGCACGGTGGCAACCAGCTCGATGGCGCTTGCGTTGTAGAGCATGCAGGGGCGGGCGCTGCTATGAGAGCGCAAACTTAAGCTCCGTCAAGCAGTAAGGAGCTCTGGGGTAAGGCGACACGGGAGACTGTGCAGCGTCTTAGCAGGGAGTGAGCGCCTGAGGGCCATCTTAAGGTATGGGAGGGATTGCCTCAGGGGTTGGTGGATAGAGCCCCCACACTACCTTTTAGGGGACTAACATGAAACGCCATAACCACGGCTCATGTGCTTGCCTCAAGGTGTGAGGATACTTCGTGGTATCCACCAAACTCTGAGTAGAGCCAGAGTATGGCCTTGCAGACACCGTCTTGAGCGGAGGCGCTTAAGCTTGCGGGAGGAGGCAAGTTAGCAGGCAGGGATTACTTAAAGAGCAGATCGACGCCTGTCTGGTCTAAGACAGTCTTATGGAACTTGGCAAGCGTCTCTAAGGTGGATGTGTGGGTGACAAAGTGTTGCAGCTTAAACTTCTGGAAAACCGTCACTTCGCCTTGCTGCAGATCGCCCCAGTGATGGCTGGCCTCGTCTTGATCGTGGTCTTTGATAAAAAGACCGTCCACAAAGGCCCAAATAGCATCACTATCGGTTTGCTCTGCGTTCTCTTTGAGCCACAGCTGAGGCTTATCGCCGCTGTAAATATCGACATAGAAAGCCAACCACGAGTTGGACTTCTCTGGGCTGTGAAGTCTCCATGTGCTTACGCACATGGCTTCCTCCCGTTTTAATAGGGAGGGTCCTGAACAAGAATACAATCCTACCTCAGCACCGTTCCAAAC